>CAZEWY010000051.1:0-18179 GCA_964515945.1 uncultured Cellvibrionaceae bacterium | reverse complement strand
GTGAACCCATCCATGGGGACTCCCCCACGAGGTCCCTCTCGTGAGGGTTTTGAAAGGCCAACCCCAATACCAAACTCGTTATGGGGCATTTGGGTGTTTCGCGGAAGCCGCCATGGACATCCGGATCCCTGAAAGAAGCCAAAACTCTCAGCCGCCACAGGTTTCAGGGTGGAGAAGCCCTTTGGCAACCCTCACGAGAGGGATCTCGTGGGGGAGTCTCCAGGGATGGATTTACGACGTTTGCCAAAGGGCTTCTCCACCCTGGAGCCTCCCTCTTACGAAAAATCCCCCGGGCAGGGATCCGAATTATTCGCAGATGATAGTAGCCTGATCCGCCGCACCCTTCTTGATGCGGACATCGGAAAAGACAATATCGAGGGTTCCGCTGGTTGTCAGGTTGAAGGGTTCCTGCACACTTCTGAAGAATTCCTCGGGTGGCATGGGCAGACCAAAGTTGGCGCCGGCATCGGGGAAGCAGGCCAGGTCGACCACAACCGTCTGCCATGGCTTGCCAGCCATTTCCCGAAGCTGTTGTGTGATATCCAGGTCCGATGCGCACCAGGAACCGCAGCCGAGACGCAGAAAGACTGTATCACTGGGCGGCGTGTTTACCTTGATATCAAAGATAAGCGCGGAGTTGGAGTTTCGGTAGTCGGTGAAATCCTGTCGCTCATCGCTGGCCAGGGCGAGTTCTCCCGGCCCCTCGCCATTCCAGACGACCCGGCGGGCGTCGTGCTGCACATTGCGATCAACGGAGCTTGCGGCAATGGTAGAAGTCGAAGCGCTGCTACCGGTCACGCGGATGCGGTCGTTTTTGTTGCCCTCGATTGCCAGGTGCCAGGGTTCGACGGGGCGCAGATCGAATATTTTCAGCAAATCACTCGCTTCGCTTATGGCAATACCCACCTCGGAGAGGTTATCGCTCAGGGTATCCTTGTCGCCATAGCTCAGGCCATATCCGTAGGCAAATAGGGGGTCATAGTTGTCATCGCCGCGATTCAGTGGCACCTGATCCGCGCCCTTGGGCCAGGAAAAGGAAAGGCGACCGGTCATGTCGTAGCGAATTTCGCCATCGGCCGTGGTAAAGAGCACATCCGCCACGCCCTGACCCTCGGTGCCCGGCAGCCAGACAACCACAAAGGCGTCTGACGCGTTCAGTTCCCGGTTGACCCAGAGCGGTCGTCCGGTAATGAAGAGAGACACAACAGGGATACCCCGTGCCTGGAGCTTTTTAAGCAATTCCAGATCCGAGGTATCGCGCGGCTTGTACATCAGGTTTCGGCGGTCGCCCTGCATCTCCGCGTAAGGGTCTTCGCCAAACACGACTATGACGACGTCCGGTTTGGAGTCGAACGAGCCATCCACGCTGAGGGTCGCACTGCCGCCAGCGGCGCTGACTGCCGCCTTGATGCCGTCATAGATGGAGGTGGCGCCTGGGAAATCGTCATTGGAATTGCCGGTGCCCTGCCAGGATATGGTCCAGCCGCCGGTCTGCTTGCCGATATTGTCCGCGCCATCACCGGCGACCAGAATATTCATATCCGGGGACAGGGGCAGCAGGTTGTTCTTGTTCTTCAGCATCACCAGGGATTCACGCACGGCCTGTCGCGCCACGGCCCTGTGTTCCGGCGAGCCCAGGATTTCCTCTTTTCCCGCCAGTGCCCGGGTGGAGGGCGCGCCCTTGTCGAACAGGCCTGCGCGGAACTTCACCCGTAGAATGCGCCGGACGGCGTCGTTCAGGCGTTCCATGGAAATTTCGCCGCTGTTCGCCTGTGCCACGGTGTTGTGGAAAAGAGTCTTCCATTCCTCGTCCGGCGCCATGAAGATATCCAGCCCCGCATTGATGGCTTCCGGACAATCCAGCGGTGTGCAGCCGCGTACGAAGCCATGACCGCTCCAGTCTCCGACCACCAGGCCGTCAAAGCCCATCTGCTCCTTGAGCACATCGGTCAGCAGGTATTCATGGCCGTGCATGCGCTGCCCGTCCCATGAGCTGAACGAGGCCATGATCACCTGCACACCCGCTTCAATAGCGCTGAAATAGCCGGCGCCGTGGATGTCCCGCAGTTCCTCTTCGGTGGCTATGGTTTCGCCACGGTCAACACCATCTCGGGTACCGCCGTCGCCGATGAAATGCTTGGCGGTTGCGATCACATGAGTTTCCGACAGAAAATCCTCGGTTCCCGCCTTGCCTTGCAGGCCTTCAATCATTTTGCCGGCGTAGGCGCGGACGATTTCCGGGTCTTCCGAATAGGATTCATAGGCGCGGCCCCAGCGCTCGTCTCGGGATACGGCAACGGTCGGTGAAAAATCCCAATCGAGGCCGGTCACGGCGATTTCGCGGGCAGTGACCGCGCCGATTTTTTTGATCAGTTCCGGATTGTGGGCGGCGCCAAGGCCGATATTATGGGGGAAAATGGTTGCGCCTATGACATTGCCGAGGCCGTGTACAGCGTCGGTGCCCCACATGATGGGGATGGGGAGGTGGTCTTCAGTCTCCGTCATTGACGCATGCCAGTAGCTGTCGGCCAGCTCCACCCAGTCCTGTACACTGGCATACTTGTTGTTGCCCGGTGTGGTGCCGCCGCCATTCAAAACTGAACCCAGATGGAAATCCCGGACGTCCTGGGGTGTGACCTGTTTGATTTCGGGCTGGATTATCTGCCCCACTTTCTGCTCTACGGTCATGCGCGCCAGGAGATCATCGATTTTGGTTTCGATGGCGGGGTCCTTCTTGACCGGGCTGGTCAATTCCGGCCATTTCGAGGCGGGTGATGTCGTGGATGCGGTACGTGTGGTTTCGGCGTCCTGTTTTTCCTGGCAGCCCTGCAGCGCCAAGGCCAAAATCGCTGCGGCCAGGCAGCGGGTCGCAACAGGCATTGCAACAGATAGATAGTTCATGAGTTTGTTATCCTTAAACAAGTTTGCCGCGAAGGCGGCATTGCGATTTTCCAAGCCCTGTACCGGATCCAGCGGAGCTATGCCAGCAAAACTACACCAGTAGAACCATGGCAGGCCAATCAGCATGGTACCGTTAAACAGGGGATATTTGTATACTCTGCCGATGAAAACCCCTGAGTCACGGCTGAACGCGTTAAACCCCAGAATGATGGCGATATGGAGAACAAGACGATGACGTGGAACCTATCCTTGTGCCGTCTGGCACGACCAATGGCGGTGAGCATCATGTTGGCGGGACTTCTGGCGGGCTGTGGCAGTCTCCTGCAACCGGATCTGGATACGGAATTGGCGGAACTGCGCCCCGGAAGCTACGAGGTGGATCCCCGGCATACCACGGTTCTGTTCAAGGTTGCGCATCTGGGGCTGTCGAAATTTGTCGGGCGCTTCAATGATTTCGACGCGACACTGGATTACGATCCCGAAAACCCCCGGGCCGCCAAACTGGATGCGGTTATTCGCACCGCCAGCATTGATGTCACCAATTCGGACTTCGAGGACACCCTGCGCGATAGCTGGTTCGACAGCGACGAATTCCCGGAAGCACGATTCACGACCACCAGTGTGGAAATTGGCAAGGGAAACCATGCCCGTTTTACCGGTGACTTCACATTATTGGGAGTGACCGCACCCATCACCCTCGATGTGGTGTTTAATGGCGGTGCCTTTAACATGTTAACAGGGCGTTACACTCTGGGATTCTCGGCCACTGGCGTTATCAAACGCTCAACCTTTGGCATGGACAAATATATTCCCGCAGTGGGCGATGAGGTGGAAATTGAAGTTCATGCGGAGTTTTTAAAGCGCTAATGCAGTGTCGATTGTAGGTCTTAGATGCGAGTCCCGAGTGTCGTAACCCGACAATCAGGCCTGCCGGTTAATAGAAATCAACAAACATGAATTCAGTGGTTATGACTCAGGAAAAGTTACTGATTGGCTGCGAAGAGTGGTTCTGTTTTCCGACCCTGGGCATACCCGCTATCAAGGCGCGGGTGGATTCAGGGGCAAAGACATCGAGCATACACGCTGTGAATATTGCGTCCTTCAAGCGCAAGGGGTCACCCTGGGTGAGCTTCGAGGTGCATCCATTGCAAGGCGACAGGCGCACCGTGGTGCGCTGTGAAGCGCCGGTTATTGATCGGCGCACCGTGAAAAGCTCCAGTGGCGACGCCGAAAAGCGCTACGTTATTCGCGTGCCCATTGCCATGGGTGACACCTCATGGGATGTTGAAGTGACCCTGGCCAACCGGGATTCCATGGGTTACAGAATGTTGCTGGGCCGCGAAGCCATGGTTGGTCGCACCCTGGTCGACCCCGGCAGCCGCTTCGCCCACGGCAATTTGTCCGCGGCCGTGTTGCAGGAAGCCTACGGCAGTCTCACCCATAATCCTGAAGACGGCCTTCATATAGGGCTCCTGTCCAGCAATTCCGACAGCTACACCAATCGGCGCCTGGTCGAGGCGGGCGAAGAGCGCGGACACAGCGTCTACTTTCTCGACATCAAGCACTGCTATATGAAACTTGATGCCGAAGCCCCGGAGATGCACTACCGCGGGGGATATCTGCTCAAGGACCTGGATGCGGTAGTGCCCAGGGTGGAACCACAGATGACGCTCTACGGCTGTGCGCTCGCCCGTCAGTGTGAAAGCATGGGCGTGGCCTGCGTCAATAGTTCCTTTGCCATTGGCCAGTCCCGGGACAAGCTTTTTTCACTGCAATTGCTGTTGAAACACGGGCTTAGTATTCCCGTGACCGGCTTTGCCGATTCACCAATCGATACCAGTGACGTGATTGAAATGGTCGGTGGCGCACCCCTGATTGTCAAAGTGCTGGACGGCACCCAGGGCAAAGGCGTGGTGCTTGCGGAAACCGACAAAGCCGCCGAAAGCGTCATTAATGCGCTGAAGTCGGTACAGGCCAACCTGCTGGTACAGGAATACATCAAGGAGGCGGAGGGGCAGTCATTGCGCTGTCTGGTTATCGACGGGAAAGTGATCACCTCCATTCTGCGCAAGACAAAACTTGGCGAATTCAAGGTGAGCGGCGGGGCCATTACGACGGTCAAGTTGACAGCGGAAGAAAAGAAACTGGCGGTAAGGGCCGCGAAGATAATGAATTTGAATGTGGCCGGTATCGACATCATCCGCTCACGTAAAGGACCGCTGTTATTGGAAGTAGACCCGGCCCCGGAGCTGGACGATCTTGAAACCGCCAGCAATCGCGATCTTGCCGGCGTGATCATCACGGCCGTGGAACGGGCATTGGGCTGGAAACGAAAGCTTGCAGCAAAAAACTGAAATTTGTTGTCGTTAAGGGCGTCTCTGTTAAATAGAGACGCCCTAAGACAACCTCTAACGATAACAGCAACTTGGGAGAGGCAATGAAACTCGAAAGCCGCACATCAGCCAAGGCAAAACATCCCTACGCCAATCTTTACCTCAAGGTCGTTGGTCTTCTTGGAAGCCTTGCGATCCTGTCCGCCTGTTCTTTTCAGCAGGCGGAGGAGGGTGCGGACTTACGCCCGGCCGCGGAAGCCGTAGTCTGGCCGGATTTTGACGATCCGCAAGCCCGGAATTTCATGGCCATCTGCCGTGCGGATCTTCAGTCGGCGCGGCAGCAATTTAATGCCCTGCAATCACACCCGGCACCTTATGGTGACCAGGAACTGCTTAAGGATATCAACCAGCTGGACATAGTTATTGATCGCGCTACCAGCAAAGCCAGCCTTTACCGCAATGTCCACCCCAATGCCGAAGTCAGGAATGCCGCGGATGACTGCCAACAGAAGTTTGTGGTGCTGATGAGCGATATCAGCCTGTCTCGCCCCCTGTATCAGCATGTCGCTGATGTGGATACCAGCGTGTTATCGACCCTCGACAAACGTTATGTCGATACCATGCTGGAGGACTTCCGCCGCGCGGGCGTCAATCAGGATGCCGCGACCCGTGACCGGATACGTCAATTGAATGAAGAAATCAATTTGATCGGCCAGAACTTCGGCACCAATATCCGCGAGGATGTGCGCTCTATCGAAGTGAATTCGGTGGAAGAGCTGGCAGGCTTGCCACAGGATTATATAGACGCGCACCCGCCCAATGATGAAGGCAAGATTGTTATCACGACCAACTATCCCGACTATCTGCCGGTCATGAAATATGCGCACAATGATGATCTGCGCCATCGTCTTTATAGGGTGTTTCGCAATCGCGGTTATCCCGCCAACGCGGATGTCCTCAAAACCCTGCTTGAAAAGCGCTACGAGCTGGCGCAATTGCTCGGCTATGAAAATTTCTCCGAATATGTCACCGAAGACAAGATGATTGAAACACCTGAACATGCCCAGGCATTTATCGACAAGGTGTCCGTCATAGCCGCGCCGCGAGCCGGGGCGGAATATGACATTCTGCTGGAGCGCTTGCGACAGATAACACCGGAAGCTACGGAAGTGGGGGATTGGCAAAAGGACTATCTGGAAAACCTGGTGAAAATGGAACGATTCCAGGTGGACTCACAGGCCATACGCCAGTATTTCAGTTATGAAAATGTGCGGCAGGGTATTTTTGATCTCGCCGAGACCATGTTTGGTATTCAGATAGAACCCTGGCAAACCAAAACTTGGCACGAGTCGGTTGAGTCCTATCAGATTACCGAAAATGGCGAGGTCATTGGCCGTTTCCATCTGGACATGCACCCGCGCGAAGGCAAGTACAAGCATGCCGCCGCCTTCGGTGTGCAGGAGGGCGTGCAGGGGATACAACTTCCCATTGCCGCCCTGGTGTGCAATTTCCCCGGTGGTGATGGCGGCACTGGCTATATGGAACACTCCCAGGTGGAAACCTTCCTGCACGAATTCGGTCATCTGCTCCACGGTATTTTTGCCGGCCATCAGCCCTGGCTGGCATTGTCTGGCATACGCACTGAATGGGATTTCGTCGAGGCGCCTTCGCAGATGCTGGAGGAGTGGGTGTGGGATGCGGAAACACTGAAGACTTTTGCGCGCAATCAGGCGGGCGAGACCATTCCCGATTCTCTGGTGAAAAAGATGAATGCCGGCCGGGATTTTGGGCGCGGCCTCTGGACCCAGCACCAGATGTTTTATGCCGCTGTGTCCCTCAATTACTACAATCGCCCGCCGAATTCCTTCTCCCTGGACGAAATGATGCAGACGCTGCAAGCGACATACTCGCCCTTCGATTACGTGGATGGCACACATTTTTATGCCAGCTTCGGTCACCTTGACGGCTACTCGTCCATTTACTACACCTACATGTGGTCATTGGTCATAGCCTCGGATATGTTCAGCGAATTCGAGGAATATGGTCTGCGCAATCCGGCGGTGGCACAAAGATATCGGGAGGCTGTTCTGGCGCCGGGCGGCTCAAAAGATGCGGCCGAACTGGTGAAGGATTTCCTGGGACGCCCCTATAATTTCGAGGCATTCGCCGAAGATCTTAATGAAAATTCGCTGTAACACAGCTAAAGGTTGGCTCTGCATTATGAAGACAATCATTCATTACTGGTTACTTTGTGTACTGGCTTTGGTTATGGTCGCTGGCTGCTCCAGCGACCATAAAACCCGCGTCGAAATCGGTAATCAGAAGCAGATATTGCATATTGGTAATGGCGATGAACCGGCTGATGTGGACCCGCATATTACGACGGGCGAACCGGAATCAAATATCCAATATGCACTTTTCGAAGGTTTGGTCGCCAAAGATACGAAAACACTCAAGGTAATTCCGGGTGTGGCTGAATCCTGGGAGACCTCCGACGACGGGAAGCTGTATACCTTTAAAATTCGGAAGGACGCTCGCTGGTCCAACGGCGATCCTCTAACGGCAGAAGATTTTGTATGGTCATGGAAGCGGGCACTGATGCCCGCCTTGGGCAATCAGTATGCCTACTCATTGTTTCTGATCAAGAATGCCGGGGCTTTCTACCGAGGTGATATCGAAGATTTTTCCAAGGTTGGTGTTAAAGCATTGGATTCTCGCACCTTGCAGGTTGAACTGGAATATCCCACGGCCTATTTCCTGCAGTTGCTTGATCATCACAGTATGTTTCCGGTCCACCGTGAAACCATAGAAAAATTCGGTGCAATGGATGAACGCGGCACCGAATGGACGCGGCCGGAAAATTTCGTGGGCAATGGCCCTTTTGTGATCAAGGAGTGGTCGCCCAATAAGGTGTTTTCAGTTGTCAAGAACCCTGAATATTGGGACGCCGAGGCCGTAAAATTGAATGAAATACATTTTTATCCTGTTCAGCAGACGACGATTGAGGAGAGAATGTTCCGGGCGGGGCAGCTCCATATTACTAATGAGATTCCCGCGGAAAAAATCGAAACCTATCGGCAGGAAAACTCTGAAGCGCTTCGTACCTTCCCACTGTTCTCCACCTATTTCTACATGCTGAATGTCACCAAACCGCCTCTGGATGATGTCAGAGTCCGCCAAGCGCTGGCCTATTCCATAGACAGAAACCTGATTACAGAGAATGTTACAAAAGGTGGTGAATTACCCGCTTTTAATCTTACGCCACCCAATACTAATGGTTATACCGCTGAAGCACGGATGCCATTTGATGTTGAGTTGGCCAGGGAGCTCCTGGCTCAGGCTGGGTATCCTGACGGAACGGGCTTTCCTGAGCTTACGGTTATTTACAATACGGAGGAAGGCCACAAGAAAATTGCAGTAACCCTTCAATACATGTGGAAGCAGGCACTCAACATAGATGTCACTTTGCACAACCAGGACTGGAAGGTATTTTTAGCCAATCAAAACACCATGAATTACCAGCTATCACGGTCAGGCTGGGGAGGGGATTATTACGATCCCAATACCTTCCTCGATATGTTCGTGACTGACGGTGGTAATAATGATACCGGCTGGTCCAGTCCCCGCTATGATGAACTCATCGAATTGGCGGCTCAGGCAAAGACGCAGGAAGAACGTTACCGATATTTCCAGGAAGCTGAGGCAATACTCGTGGACGAAGTTCCCATTATTCCTTTCTACACCTATTCCAGGAATCGCTTGGTTCACCCGTCCGTCAAAAACTGGCACAATAATATACTGGATCGCTGGTCCTACAAAGACGTCTACCTAGAACCCCAAGTTTCCAAATAACCGCCATGTTTCTCTTTATCCTGAAACGCGTTGCCCAGGCCATCCCGGTCATGCTGGTGGTGATTACCCTGACTTTCTTTATGGTGAGGCTGGCGCCGGGTGGGCCTTTCGATGCGGAGCGTGCGGTGCCGTCGGAAGTTCTGGAGAACCTGCGAGCGCGCTACAATCTGGATGCGCCGGTTTTGGTGCAGTATGGCAACTATCTGTTCAACGTCTTGAAGGGAGACTTTGGTCCCTCCTTCAAATTCCCGAGCCGTAGCGTCAATGAAATGATTGCCTCGGGCTTTCCCGCAACTTTTGAACTCTCCCTCTATGCCATACTTTTTGCGCTGGTGGTTGGGTTGCCCGCGGGCGTCATAGCCTCGCTGCGCGCCAATACGCTTCAGGATTATATTCCCATGTCCACCGCCATGATCGGTATCTGCCTGCCATCATTCGTGATGGGGCCGGTGCTGATACTGGTGTTTGGTATCTGGTTTGAATGGCTGCCGGTGTCGGGGTGGGGCTTGAGTCCCGGTGACAAAATTCTTCCGTCCATTACGCTCGGGTCGGCATATGCGGCCTATATCGCGCGTATAACCCGTGGCGGCATGCTGGAGGTACTGTCACAGGATTACATTCGAACCGCGCGCGCCAAGGGGCTGTCCGGCCTGCGCATTGTTATCGTCCACGCCCTGCGCGGCGGTATTGCGCCAGTTGTTTCGTTTCTCGGACCGGCAATCGCCGGGTTACTGGCGGGCTCGTTTGTGGTTGAGACCATTTTCCAGATTCCAGGCCTTGGACGATTTTATATTCAGGCCGCCTTCAACCGCGATTACACCATGATCCTCGGTACCACAATTTTCTTCGCTGGCCTGATAGTGCTGTTCAATTTGCTGGCGGACATTCTTCTGGTATGGCTGGACCCGAAACTTCGACGGGAAGTTTTGAAAAAAGGTTAATGGTACAAACTCTGAAGACATGAATTTGGTGTTTACTGTTGTGACCGTCGCCAGCATGGATGCTGGTGCAGAGCCTACAGGGACGTATTCACGGCGTGTCACAGCAGTGAATACCGGATTCATGTCTCCCCCGACACTAGTTTGTGGGATAGAAATGAGAACAGGTAAATAGTATGAAAAGGCAATTATGCAAACCATAGAAAAGGGGACGTCTCTCTCCCACGATGCATTTTTGCGATTGCGCAAGAACCGGCTCGCCATGGCCGGCCTTTTTATACTGGTTTTTCTGGTGATTCTGGCCTTGTTGACGCCCCTGATAGCACCCTATGAATACGAGGCGCAGAATCTAGTATTGGGCGCCAGCCCGCCGTCCGCGCAGCACTGGCTGGGCACCGATGTGCTGGGGCGGGATCTGTTGACGCGCATGATGTACGGCAGCCGGATATCGCTGATGGTGGGATTTATCGCGACCGCCGTGGCACTCTGCATCGGCGTACTCTGGGGAACCCTTGCGGGGTTTGTCGGTGGCAGGTTGGATGCCGCCATGATGCGCATCGTCGACGTGATGTACGCCTTGCCCTTCGCGATTTTCATCGTATTGCTGACAGTTATTTTTGGCCGCAGTATCTTCCTGCTTTTTCTGGCGATAGGCGCCGTGGAATGGTTGACCATGGCTCGTATCGTGCGTGGTCAGGTATTGACCATCAAGCGGCAGGAATTTATTGAGGCGGCGACAGCCATGGGGCTGTCCCGCTGGCAGATAATGCGTCGCCATCTGATTCCGAATGTTCTCGGCCCCATCATTGTCTATACAACCCTGACGATACCGAGCGTTATTTTGCTGGAATCTTTCCTGAGTTTTCTGGGGTTGGGAATTCAGCCACCGCAAAGTTCCTGGGGTTCGCTAATTTCGTCGGGTGTGGATACCATGGAGGAATATCCGTGGCTGCTGCTTTGGCCGGGGCTGGTGTTATCCATTACACTTTTTTCACTGAATTTTCTGGGTGACGGTTTGCGGGACGCATTGGACCCTAGAGTTTCCAGCGATTAATTTCGGGCCTCTTTAAAGTTATGTCATTGCTAAAGGTCGAAAATCTGAGCGTCTCTTTTCACTCCCGTGAAGGCACGACCGTGGCTGTCGAGGACGTGAG
This sequence comes from uncultured Cellvibrionaceae bacterium, assembly GCA_964515945.1. Taxonomy (GTDB): domain Bacteria; phylum Pseudomonadota; class Gammaproteobacteria; order Pseudomonadales; family Cellvibrionaceae; genus CAYQQJ01. The sequence goes on along the minus strand of CAZEWY010000051.1, from coordinate 7,001 downwards.
TTTCTCTGTGGAAGTGGGTCAGGTTACCGGCATTGTCGGCGAGTCGGGTTCCGGGAAATCCGTCTGCTGCTACAGTCTATTGGGTTTGGTGCCATCACCGCCCGGGCGGGTGGAATCAGGCAAAGCCATTTTTGATGGTCAGGATCTGTTGCAGCTAAATGAAAAACAGTTGCGCCATATTCGCGGCAAGAAGATCGGCATGATTTTCCAGGACCCCATGACCTCGCTCAACCCCTACATGCGCATTTCAGATCAACTGACCGAGGTGTTGCGAGAGCATGGGATAGCCACTGGAAAGGATGCGCGGGATCGCGCCGTGGCCGCTCTGGAGGAGGTAGGCATACGCGATGCCGCCAGTCGTATCGACAATTACCCCCATGAATTTTCCGGTGGAATGCGTCAGCGGGTCATGATCGCCATGGCCCTGATCGCCGAGCCGAAACTGCTGATTGCCGATGAGCCGACGACCGCACTGGATGTGACGGTGCAGGCCCAGATTCTGGATCTCATCAAATCACTGCAGCGCACCCACAATCTGGGCGTTATCTTTATCACCCACGATCTTGGTGTTGTCGCCAATATGGCGGATACCGTGTTGGTCATGAAAGAGGGGCGTATTGTCGAACGGGGCAGTGTCGATAAGATCTTTCAAAGACCGGAGCAGGATTACACGCGGAATCTATTGGACGCCATTCCCAAAACAGCCAAACCCCTGGCCAGTGCCGCAAACAATGATGTACCTGATTTGCTGCGGGTTAATCAGTTGCGCACCTGGTTTCCGGTGTATCGGGGTGCAATTTTCAGACGGCTGCAAACCCACATCAAGGCCGTCGACAATGTCAGCCTCTCTATCTGCGAGGGAGAAATTCTCGGTGTGGTGGGGGAATCGGGTTCCGGCAAATCAACTCTCGGCCGTAGCATCATGCGCCTGGTCGAAAGCCGCTCGGGCGAAATTCTGTTGCAGGGCGAGGACATTCGCCAGTTCTCCGATAAGCGGCTGAAACTCGCCCGACGTGACTTCCAGATGATATTCCAGGATCCCTACGCCTCCCTCAACCCCCGCATGACTGTCTTCGACGCCCTGGCGGAACCTCTGTTGAGTCAGGGATTGGCTGATCGCACCACTGTGGAGACGCAGGTTAATTTGCTTATGGACGACGTGGGTTTGAGCCGTCGGTTTATTCGCAAATATCCCCATGAGTTTTCGGGTGGCCAACGGCAACGTATTGCCATCGCCCGTGCGCTGGCGCTAAAGCCTAAACTGATCATCGCCGATGAACCTGTGTCGGCGCTGGATGTGACTATCCAGGCGCAGATCCTGCGACTGTTGCTGGACCTGACACAAAAGCACGGGCTCACCATGTTGTTTATTTCCCACGACCTGTCCGTGGTGCGCTACATCTGTGACCGCGTGGCGGTGATGAAGCAGGGGAGAATTGTGGAAGTGGGCGAAACCGAGGAATTGTTTGCACGGCCGCAACACCCGTATACGCAGGCGCTTCTGAAGGCGGTTATAAGCCTCAAGCTTCAAGCTGCAAGCTGCGAGTGAAACCGGGTGCGCCGGATGGCGCTTCAGCATTGTTTCCCTTGATCCTATACTTGCAGCTTTTTACCTACCTCCCCGTAACATCCACAAACAGGGTCAATGCCTGGCCCGGTTGCAGATAATTGGAAGCATTGAGTTTGTTCCAGCGTTCGATATCATTGACAGTGACGCGAAAGCGGCTGGCTATGGTGGACAGGGAATCTCCCTGGCGAACCTGGTAGGCTACGCGGCGCACCACGCTGCGAGACGCTATATTTGGAACTAAGTCGGCTTCCTCTGTCCAGATGGCGAGTTTCTGGCCGATTCGCAGGGGGTCTCCAGGCGCCATGGCGTTCCATTTTGCCAATTCGCGCACCCCCACCTTATAGCGGCGGCTGATGGTCCAGAAGCTGTCTCCAGGTTGTACTTCATACATAACTTTCTGGCCGTCGGCGTTTTGTCCACTGCGAATGCGGGTTTTTTTGAGCCGCTGGTCGACGCTGAACGCGTAGTGACTCTTGCCTTCAGTGGCCACGGGTACCAATAGCACGTCACCCTTGCGAATGATGTTGGAGCGCAGGTCATTGATGGACTTCAGGCTGCTGATACTGGTTTTATACTTGGCGGCGATGGTGGAGAGGGTATCGCCGGACTCGATTCGGTATCTGTCCCAGGTCACTCGCTGGTCCATGGGCATGGTTGCCAGCTTTGTGCGGAACAGTTCGGCTTTTTCCATGGGCACCAGCAATCTGTGGGGGCCCTGCGGGTCGGTAGCCCAGCGATTGAAACCGGGATTGAGCAGGTAGAATTCTTCCATGCTGATTTCCGCCAGCTCCGCGGCCTGAGCGAGGTCAATCTGCGAGCCTACGTCGATGGCGGCAAAATAGGGCTTGTCTGGAATAGGCGGCAGACTCAATTTGAATTTCTCGGGATCGCTCACCAGCGACTTCAGTGCAAGCAGGCGCGGGACATAGGCTTCGGTTTCCTTGGGCAGATCCAGGGACCAGAAATCCGTCGGTTTGCCCAGAGCCTTGTTGCGGCGAATGGCTTTGGAAACATTGCCGCGGCCACCGTTGTATGCCGCCAGCGCGAGGAGCCAGTTGTCATCGAACGCGGCGCTCAGCCGCTCAAGATAGCGCAGGGCGGCATCGGTTGAAGCGATAACATCACGGCGGCCGTCATACCACCAATTCGATTTCAGGCCCAGGTATTTGCCGGTACCGGGTACGAACTGCCACATGCCGGAGGCGCGACCGTGGGAATAGGCAAAGGGGTCGAAGGCACTTTCCACTATGGGCAGCAGTGCAAACTCCAGCGGCATGCCACGGGCTTCGAGCTGTTCAACAATATGGTAAAGGTAGGGAGTACCGCGTTCGGAGACGGTTGTCATGTAGTGCGGGTGACGGGCGTACCATTCAGCCGCCTCATCGATCCGCTCATTTTCCTGGTCGGGCAGTGAAAAACCGTCGCGAATACGATCCCACAGGTTGACGCTTCCGGGCAATTCGTATTCATCCAGGATCGCGGCATCAACACGGCAGAGTGACTCATCATAGGGCGAAGCCGCTGATGGGCTACCGCCGCCAAAAATCGAATCTTCAGGTGCAAAACCATTTAAAAGTGGCAGGCCGCCAAACTGGGAACAACCGCTAATCAGGAGAGAGGCCGCCGCGGCAGCGAGGATTCTTGCTATTGTCATTTCAAATTCTTGCGTTAAAGCGATTGGGGCGACGTTTTCGAAATTCATTTTCCAAAACAATTTATTTCAAAACCATTTTTTCTAAAACATAAACTGCGCGGATTGTACTTTTCGCAGCCATGCGAAGCAAACCAGGGACCGGTGGTCAGAAACTGTCTTTCCATCGGCGCAGTACGCTAAATACCTCCGTAGTGTCCGAAAGGGACCTGCCGGCGTGCTGCTCCGCGCAGTGAACGACATTCGGTATATGGCCGCGCAGGAATGGATTGGTCGCCAGTTCCAGCTGCAATTGGCTGGGCAGACTCGGCAGACCCTTGTCGCGCAGAGCGCGGACAGACTTGAGGCGCTCGCGAGCGGCCACATTGTCCGGTTCAACGGCCTGGGCAAAAGTCAGGTTCGCGACCGTGTATTCGTGCGCGCAGTAAATCAACGTTTCAGGCGGCAGCCGCGCAAGCCGGCTTAAGGATAGATGCAGTTCCTCAGTCGTGCCACCCAGAACCCGGCCGCATCCACCGGCAAACAAGGTGTCGCCACAAAAGAGGGCGGGGCTGGCTTTGTCACCGCTGTTGCCGGTTTCTCCAGCATCTTCCGTGTAGTAGGCGATATGTTCCGCCGTATGCCCGGGTACGGAGAGAACCTGTAGCCTGATGCCCTCCAGTTGAATGCTGTCACCCTCACCGACGACTTGGCTAATCTGCGGGACCGAGGCTATTTCAGGACCCCAGACGGGCACCTTGAAGCCGTCAACGAGTTCGGCCACGCCGTCGACATGATCCCAGTGGTGGTGGGTGAGGAGGATGCCCGCCAGCGTCAGACCGCGGCTTTTGAGGGAACGGGCAACTGGCTCCGCGGCACCGGGATCCACCACATAGGCTTTATTGCTCCCGGCGGGCGTAAGGGTCCAGGCATAGTTGTCATAAACATGGAGCAGGTCAATGGGATACACGCTATACATCGTTGCTTGTGTCCTCTTTGAAGTTGATAATGGTCTGAAGTCTCGGGCCTGATTCGTGTGAACAGACCTTAACGAAGCCCTAACCATGGATCGATTCAAGTTGCCATTGCAAAAAACAGTGCTCGCACGCCTCCGACGGAAGGGTCAGATCAGGCCGCTACGGGAGACCCAGCCGCAGTTGCAGAACTGGTGCCGGTCGCCTCTGGGTCACGTTATGCTGCATCACGAACAGCGTCTGTTGCAGGAAGAGCTGAGCTGCCTGTTTGGCTACCATTTTCTGCAGTTGAGCATCGATCCCCAATCGCGCCTGTTCGAGGGCAGCCGCATCTCCCATTGCTTTGCCCTTGGTACCAGCAATGCCTGCGTGCCGCGGGTTCAGGCGCTCAGCGAGCTGGAATCCCTGCCATTGGCAGATGCCAGTGTGGACGTTACTCTGTTACATCATGTGCTAGAGTTTTCGCAAAATCCACAACAAGTGCTCAAGGAGGCGGCGCGCATCACAATTCCCAGCGGCCATATCATTATTTTTGGATTCAATCCCTGGAGCCTGATGGGCGCCACCAGGCCGCTGGCTCGGGTGCTGGGTTTTGATGGCATCTGGCAGAGACACAGTCTGCGGCGGTCACGCCTGGAGGACTGGCTGCAATTTCTGGATTTCAATGTTATCAATGCCTACCAGGGCTGCTGTAATTTGCCGATCAATCAGCGTTCTTATCTGAAGCGAACCCATCGGCTGAGTTCCTGGAAAACCCAGAGTATTCTGGGGCTGGGCAACTTCTATTGTCTGGTGGCGCGCAAGGAAGTCTGCGGGGTTACGCCGCTCAGGCCGAAATGGGAGCAGGACCTGATACCCAGTGCCGTGAGACTGTCCAAGCAGTCAATCGCCGCGGCTGGTAAAGTGGCGCGGCAGGGCATATCCAGCCGTCACGGTTCCGGTAAAGATAGCGGATCCACAAGACCATCGAATAACGGAAAGCCAATAATACACATTAAAAGAAAGAGATAACCTTTTGAAAAAAGTGGAAATATTTACCGACGGTGCCTGTCGGGGAAACCCCGGGCCCGGCGGTTGGGGAGCCCTGCTACGCAGCGGTAGCGCTGAAAAAAGCCTGCACGGCGGCGAAGCCAGTACCACCAATAATCGCATGGAACTCAAAGCTGCAATCGAGGGATTGCTGGCCCTGAAGGAGCCGTGCCAGGTAAAACTGACCACCGATTCCCAATATGTCCGCAAGGGCATTACCGAATGGATGACAAACTGGAAGCGCAACGGCTGGAAAACCAGCGCCAAAAAACCGGTAAAGAATGACGACCTCTGGAAGGCGCTTGACGAGCAGGTCAAGCGCCATCAGGTTGAATGGCACTGGGTAAAAGGCCACAGCGGGCACCGCGAAAATGAAATTGCGGATCAATTGGCCAATCGTGGCATCGATGAAATGAACATGCGGAGCATCAGTTAATGCGGCAAATCGTACTGGATACCGAGACGACGGGTCTGGAACCCCAGCAGGGCCACAAAATTATTGAAATTGGCTGCGTCGAGCTGATCAACCGGCGCCTTACCGGCCGCCACTATCACCAGTACATCCGGCCCGATCGGGACATCGATGAAGGTGCCATCGAAGTTCACGGCATTACCAATGAATTCCTGGCCGACAAGCCGCTATTCGCCGACGTTGTGGAGGAGTTCCTGGCCTTTGTCGACGGTGCCGAATTGATTATTCACAATGCACCCTTCGACGTGGGTTTCATCAATCACGAACTGACCCTGACCGGGCGGGACTACGGCACTATCAACGAACGCTGCCGCGTGCTCGATACCCTGGTGATGGCGCGCCAGAAGCATCCGGGGCAGAAAAACAACCTCGACGCTCTTTGTCGGCGCTATATGGTGGATAACTCCCAGCGGGACCTTCACGGCGCACTGCTCGATGCCGAGATTCTGGCTGATGTTTTTCTTGCCATGACTGGTGGGCAGACCAGTCTGGCCCTGAGCGGCATTCACACAGGTGAGGACGGTACCGAACGGCGGGGATCGGGTATTCTGAGGGTGTCCGCCGAGCGCGCTCCGCTCAAAGTGGTGAAGGCCAGCGCCGAGGAGCTGGTGCTGCATCAGGCAAAACTGGAGACGGTCGACAAGGCGTCGGGGGGTAACTGCCTGTGGCTGCGGGAGAATGAGCCTGCGGCTGAAGAACTGCTGGAAACCCTGTGACAGAATCGAGAGTTGAATGAAGGATAATCGAATTAGTATGAATAGACCCCAGTAAACCCTCGAGAAATAAGACTTTTATCTGCCAAGATTTATACTACAATTAAAACCTTACCAGGGCGGCATTCATTGAAGGCAGGACAATAACGTGAGCTCGGCAGACGTGAACTTTCAGTCGTTGAACATGGTGCGGGATGAACTGACCGCGACCATCGAGAAGGCTGCCAGCGACCTGGAAATCTTCGTTGGTTCCCAGGACGATGGGCAGAGTTTGCAGGCCTGTATTGAAGGCATCCGCCAGATAGTCGGTATTCTGAATGTGATCGAGTTTCGCGGCGCGGCCATGCTCGCGGAGGAACTGCTGACCAACGCCAACGATATTACGGTGGGCGATTCGGGTCCGGCATTCGAGAAGCACCTGGAGATCATCAGCAACAGCTTTTTCGTACTGTCCCGCTACCTGGAATACGTACAACAGTATCAGCGGCGGGTGCCAGTACTGCTCGTGCAGAATATCAACGATTTGCGCAAGCTCCGGCACGATTCTCCGATTCAGGAGAGTCATTTCTTCACCATCGACCTCGATGAGCTGCCATCCAGTCCGGCGGTCCAG
>CAZEWY010000050.1:0-18253 GCA_964515945.1 uncultured Cellvibrionaceae bacterium | reverse complement strand
GTGGTAAACGATCCAGTCTTCCGAACCATCGGGCGACGTGAAAAATCCGTTATGACCCGGACCATAGACACCATTGGCCTTCTGAAACACCGGCTCGGGGAACTTGTGCCAGTGATCCGGATTCATGGGATCGTCGCCGGTCAGCTCCATCAACGCCAGCTTGTAATCCGGCGTGTCGCAGAAACTGGCGGAGTAGACCATAAAGGTGCGTCCGTCCTTTTTCAGAATCTCCGCTCCCTCATTTACTTTGCGGCCGCTTTTCTCCCAATCGTAGGTCGGACGCGTGATAACTTGCCGGGGGCCGGTAATGGTCCAGGGATTAGTCATCTTCGAGATCCAGTTGAGTTGCTCGTCGCCCACCCACTCGGACCAAACCAGATACAGCTGGCCGTCGTGCTCAAGGTAAGTGCCATCAATGTTCCAGGAATCAGGCATGAAGGAGCCCTTGTAGGTATAGGGTCCCATGGGGTCGTCGCCAACACTTTCGATAACGCTCAGGTGCTGGTGATCCAGAGTACCGTGCTGACCGGAGGTATACATCACATACCAGCGCGGACCATTGGGGCCATTAAGGCGATGAAATTCAAAAGCCCAGAAGTTACAGCAGCGCTCGGGATTCGCATGAGACCAGATGTTCACCGGCGCTGCGGTCGCCAGACCTGCAAGCGTGGGGGACTTGCGCATGACCAGTTGCGATGTCCAGGTGGTGGTGGTCAGGTAATAGTTGCCGTCAAAGTACTCCAGCCATGGATCCGCGCCATTGCTGAACAGCGGGTTGGTAAAGTACCCATCGGAGGCTGCACCTTGTTCCGTTTCGGATGTCGGACCGACGCAAGCCGTCAGAAAGACTGCGCCAGCAATTAATAAAAAGGCAGCGCCGACCAGATTCGACCTGGATTTGGTTCTCATGAAAACTCCTATAACAGTACTGACAAGTTCAGCTCTCTGTTCGGCAAGAAATTTGTGCCATGAGAGACTGAACCCGCTGTAAATCCCCAAGATTTCTAAAGTGCGCCTTCGGCAGCCTTTCCAAAAACCATGACAAAACCGCCGTTGCCTTCAAGCGTTACCGGTGTGTTTTCCTTCACGGCGATGGTGCTTTTGTTAAAGACGTTTTCAGTCTCGCCATCGGTAATCAGAAAACCTTCCTCACCGTCAATAAACGAAAGGTCCAGCGTCAATGGCTTATCAATATCTTCACCGTTGATGCCGACCACATACCAGGTATCACCAGCCCGGCGCGCAATCACGGCAAGTTTTCCGGGAAATCCCGCTACGAAGCGGGTGTCATCCCAGCTATTGGGCAACTGCCGCATGAAATTTTGGACATAGTCCGGCACCTGCGCCATACCGGCTGGCGTTTCCGCAATATGTTGAATACCCGATTGAAAAATCACCGTCTGGGCGAGTTCAAAACCGTTACTGGTCCTGCGCTCTATGCCCGGTATCTGTGAAAAGGTGGTGGGCGTGTAGTCCATGGGATCGAACACATTGCGGGCGAAGGGCAACATGGCTGAATGACTCGGCGCCAGGTCGGCGTTTTCCTGAAAAAACGTCACAAACTCGAAGCCGCGCACCGCCTCCATGGTCATCAGGTTGGGGTAGGTACGCTGCCAACCGCGCGGCAGGGTTGAGCCGTGAAAATTCACCAGCAATTCGAATTTGGCAGCATCCCGCAAAATGTCGTTGTAATACTGCATCATGGATTTGCCGTCGCCGGCAAAGAAGTCCACTTTGACGCCCTTGATGCCCATGTCGTGTATGCGGCTGAATTCCGCCATGCGCGCCTCATGAGTCAACAACTGGCTTTTCGGATGGTATTCGGTCTTGTTCCAACTGCCCGAGGAGTTGTACCAGAGAATCAAACCGACACCCTTGGACTCGGCATAATCGGCGAGCTGCGCCATCTTGTCGTAGCCGATGGTAGTGTCCCAGTTCACATCCACCAGCGTATATTCCCAATTCATGTCAGCGGCGTAATCGACGAAGCGCTTCTGGATGTCGTACTTGATGGAATCATCTTTCAGAAGCGCCCAACTCCAGGACGCCTGGCCCGGTTTGATAAAGGACGGTTTGATAAAGGGTATATCGATGGCCGGTTCCGCCAGGTCGGTGCCGAGGGTGGATTCAACAATAGTCGCCAGGGAACCCACGGCAATAATTCGCCAGGGCGAGGCAAAGGGCAAAGTGGATTCCGCCAGCAGCGCGCCGCCGGGAAAAACTTCGGGAGCCATGGGAGTGCCAATGCTGTACTCGCCATCGGGTGAATGCTGTTGCAGTCGCGACGCGTGATAGTTGCCATCCATGCCCGTCTCGGTGATCAATACCCAGCTATGTCCCGCTCTGAAGAGCGCGGGAAAAACCCAACCCGCTTCCGTCGGCGATGCCGTACCCACCGGTATCTGCATCTGGTAATGCTCTTCGTAGGAAGGATTGGTATTGGCGAAACCGGTTTGGGCCAGGGCCATGGGTTGCAGCCAGGCCTCGGCATTTTTGTTGAAGGCGAAACTGGTAACCTCCTTCCTCAGTTTTTTAACATCACTGGAATCACCGGTGAAGACATAACGGAAAGCCACCCCGTCGTTGGATACGCGAAAGATAATATCCAGGGTTTGCTGTTGCCCGTTGACCAGGGAAAACACCTGCTCATTGGCGCGGTAGCTGATATGGCGGCGCTTGCCGGTGAGCATTTCGTAATTGTCGGCAACCGTCTCCGGCTTTGACACCGACACCAGTTCCAGGCCTTGGGTAAAGTCGGCGTAGTCCATCACCACACCAAGCTTTGAAACCTGTAACACTTCCTTACCGTTCCTCTCGATAAAGTAACGGGGCTCGCCATTGTCGGTAAGAAAAAGCCCCACTTCCAGGTCACTGTCGGGGCTCGCCAGCCTGTGGGTGCTATCGCCGCCGCAGCCCGCAATGAGCGCGGCAGCCAGCAGGCCTACCAAAATTAATCGCATAATCGTGACCTTTAAAACGGAGAATTTTTCAATCCGTTGTTTATTAATGAGCTGAATCGTCCTGCGTCAAAAAGGTATAGCTCATGCGCGTCGAGTACTCTTCGCCGGGATGCAGTATTGTCGAGGCAAAGTTCGGCTGGTTGGGGGAGTCCGGAAAATGCTGGGGCTCCAGACAGAATCCGCTGCGGTATTCATAGGTTCTGCCGTGCCCTTTCAAAGTGCCATCGAGAAAGTTGCCGGAGTAAAACTGAATGCCGGGTTCTTCGGTGCGCACTTCCAGCACGCGCCCAGAGTCCGGCTCGACAACCCGGGCCGCCAGTTCAAAAGCGCCGGGGGCTTGCTTGTCCAGGACAAAATTGTGATCGTAACCCTGGCCGTACTCCAGTTGCTGGTTTTCCTGATTGATACGGGCGCCTATGGGTGTTGGCTCGCGGAAATCAAACGGGGTATTGGCAACCGGTCTCAGTTCGCCGGTGGGTATCAGGGTTTCATCCACCGGTGTGAATTTGTCGGCATCGATCATCATCAGATGGTCGAGAATAGTGCCCTCACCCGCCAGGTTGAAGTAGCTGTGCTGAGTCAGATTAACCGGCGTGGCTTTATCGGTCGTCGCCTGAAAATCCACGACCAACTCATTGTCGTTGGTCAAGGTATAGGTGACGTTCACTTTCAGGTTTCCAGGGTAACCCTGATCGCCGTCGGGACTCTCCAGAAAGAGTTTCAACCCCACAGTGGATTCGGTCTCAAAGGGTGTGGCCGCCCACACCTTTTTGTCGAAGCCCTCGAAACCACCGTGCAAATGGTTGGCTCCGTTATTGGTTTCCAGCTGGTAGGTTTCCCCGTCGATAGTGAATTTTCCTCCGGCGATACGGTTGCCGAAGCGGCCGATCAAGGCGCCAAAATAAGGAACCTTTTCTTCGATATAAGGCTTGAGGCTGTCGAAGCCATGCACGATATTTTCGAAATTGCCATTTTTGTCAGGCGCTTTCAGGGAGGTAATCACCCCCCCGTAATTCATGATCTTGACTTCGAGGCCCTGGCTGTTGGTCAGGGTGTAGAGAGTGATGCCGGTGCCATCGGGCAGATCGCCGAAATGCTCATCGGTTATCGAGGGTAAGCTCGCCATCTTGTTGTTTCCATCTGTTGCTGAATTGGCTGTTACTGAACGGGATGATTCGGGTGTGCTTTCGCCGCAGGCGACAAGTGACACCAGAACAGCGACGGCTGCGAGCTTGCGCAACCAGGCGGTACCGGGGACTGATGGTCGGCCTGTCGACCGAAGTGCGGTTGAATCTGAACTGCTGAACCTGGTGATCTGTAACATAAGCTTGAACCCTCTCATTCCGCGTTTTACGTTTTAATAGTATTATCGGATCTTATGGTATTTCTGACTATTTTGGCAGCCAAAAGGCGAATTGGTCAATGCATTCAATCGCCGCGATTCTGCCCGAACTCCGGAAAACCATTCTCCGTCCACTCCAGCACCCGCGCCCGCATGTCGCGGTTGGGGTCCGTCAGCGGGCTGCCCTGCAGTTCCCTGTAGTCGCGCGCGTGGTAGATCAACACATCGGTCTTGCCGTCCGCGGCGACGGTAAAGCTGTTGTGCCCGGGACCGTATCGGTCAAACTCCGGGTTGGTGAAAAATACCGGCTCCTGTGATTTATGCCATGAAGCCGGGTTCAGCAAATCCGCGTCCGCATCCGCCCACAGCAATCCCATGGCGTAGTTGTGATCCGTGGCGCTGGCCGAATAGGTGACGAACACGCGCCCATTGCGAATCAGCACGGCCGGCCCTTCATTCACCTTGTAACCAACCACTTCCCAGGGCAGTTCGGGTTCGGTCAACAGCACTTCCGGCCCCGTCAGTTCCGTCGGGCTGGCCATGGCTGAAATATAGAGATTGGAGTTGTTCTCGCCTTTCGGCCCCTCTTGCGCCCAGATCAGATAGCGCTGGTCATGATGCTCAAAAGTGGTGGCGTCGAGGGAAAAGGAGTCCCGCTGTGTCTGCAAACGACCCTCCTCATACCACTCGCCGGTCATGGGATTTTCCGCGTCGTTGGACAGAACGTACATGCGGATATTCCAGGGCTTTTCGGCGGTGCCGGCGGCAAAATAGATGTACCAGACACCATCGATCCGATGCAGCTCCGGCGCCCAGATATGAGCGCCCATGGGGCCGGTGGCGTGCTTGCGCCAAATGACCTCGGCTTCGGCCGTGCTCAGCCCCTGAATGCTGTCCGCGCCGCGCAGCTCGATGCGGTCGAATTCCGGTGCCGTGGCGATCAAATAGTAGCGCCCGGCCTCGGTTCTGTAGATCCAGGGATCCGCCCTTTGTTCAACGATGGGATTGTCAAAACTGATGCTGGAAGCCGTGGCGCCGTCCGCTTCGCGCCCGTTGCTGCAGCCGGTTATAACGAGGGTGGCCGCCAGGATGGCGCCGACAATCCGGGATCGGGGTAAGAGTACTGACGAACTTAAGGTTTTCACGGGTGTCTCCTCTGCGGGTCTTTCCTCTGCCGGTCAAGAACACTTCTGCGTGCAGCGGGTATCTGTACACTTGGCAATTATTATCTTACAATAATATATTTACGGCGGTCTAACAAGGCCAATACGCCGGCTTTTAACGGCGCAACAAAGTTTGCGAAGGCTGGTCAATTAAAAACCATGGTCAAGGCGACCATAGTGCATTCCATAAAATACGTTCCAAAATAGAAGGTCCGGGAGAACCCTATGCGCATAAATGTCTCTGCCACCCTTGCCCTGGCACTGAGCCTGCTGCTGGCGAGTCCGGTTTTTGGCGCCAGCCAGGTCAGCATTCACGATCCGGTCATGGCCAAGGAAGGAGATACCTACTACCTGTTCAGCACCGGCCCCGGTATCACCTTCTACAGCTCGGAAGACATGAAACATTGGCAGCTGGAAGGCCGGGTATTTCCCGGTAATCCCGTCTGGGCCAAAGATGTGGCCAAGACCTTTGACGGCCATATCTGGGCTCCCGACATTGTCGAGAAAGACGGCAAATACTATCTCTATTACTCCGTTTCCGCCTTCGGCAAGAACACGTCCGCCATGGGGGTAACCGTCAATGAGACACTGAATCCGGACTCGCCCGACTATCAGTGGAAAGACCAGGGCATCGTGCTCCAGTCGGTCCCCAATCGCGATCTGTGGAATGCCATAGACCCGAACATCGTATTTGACGACCAAGGCACCCCCTGGATGTCCTTCGGCTCCTTCTGGGGTGGCCTGAAGCTGGTCAAGCTGAATCCGAACATGACCGAAATTGCCGAACCGCAGGAGTGGTACGACATTGCCAAACGCGAGCGCTCCGTGTTGATCGACGACGCATCCGCCGGCCCCGCCGAAATTGAAGGGCCCTTCATCTTCAAAAAAGACGATTACTACTACCTGTTTGTTTCCTGGGGCAAATGCTGCCGCGGCGTGGACAGCACCTACAAGATCATGGTTGGACGCTCCAAGGACGTCACGGGGCCCTATCTCGACAAACAGGGCAAGGACTTGGCCAAGGGCGGTGGCAGCCTGGTGCTGGATGGCAATAAGGCCTGGCCCGGCCTGGGGCACAACAGTGCTTACACCTTCGATGGCAAGGATTACCTGGTTTTCCACGCCTATGAGGCGGCAGACGATGGTCTGCAAAAATTGAAGATTCTGGAAATCCACTGGAAAAATCAGTGGCCGACCGTTGATGAAGATGATTTGTCCAGCTATGTGAGCGTGCTGGAGAAAGAATAGGTTTTGGTATTTTTTGGTGCTGTTGTTAGACCTCGTTTAGGCGTCATTATTGACGCCTTTTTTTATTCCCCATCGTATATTTCGGAGACACTGGATCGCGGGTCACCGGATTTCCACTGGCAGGACCACGGCCCTGTTGTGCGCTCCGTTCCCAACCGGGACCTGTGGAATGCCATTGATGCCCATGTGATTACCGATGCCGATGGCTGGATGGCCTTTGGCTCCTTCTGGGGTGGGCTGAAACTGGTGAAGTTGGCGCCGGACCGATTATAGCTGACCGAGTCCCAGGTGTGGCACTCCATCGCCAAGCGCGAGCGCTCGGTACTGGTCGACGCACGAGAGCCCGCCGATGAAGGCCACCCGAAGCTGAAGATTCTGGAAATCGATTGAGAGAAGTGGAGGCCTCGCGTGGATCCTGAGGAACTGTAGCAGGATCAATAAAATGGCGTAGGCTGAAGTTTTTATTACACTTTATTCAATTTTGACTGTTTATATTATTTAAGATCATAAAATATTGCCATTTGGCTCTTCCTCGCGCCCCGCGCTCGCTTCAGTATGCGTCTCCCCCCTCGCTTGAGCCCCTTATTCCCTATAAACACCACATGTTCACCCTTTCTTCCAAAAAGACTCTTGATAATCATTTTATAATACAATACTATTTTTATGTTTCTTTGATGAAATGTCATAAACAATAAAACCACGTTACCTCTGTAGCACTGGCTTTGATAAGAGAATCAGTGCCATGAAGAGGACAAAAGTACCCAAGGGGAGCTTCAATTATGTTTAAACGTTCTTTGTTAAGCAGCAGTATTGCTGCGGCAATCGCAATGGCCAGCCAGCCACTTCTGGCTCAAGACCTCGTTACGGAAGAAGTCACAGTTGTGGGTATCCGTGCCAGTCTGAATAAGGCTATGGATATCAAGCAAAACTCCATGGATATTGTCGATTCTATCGTTGCGGAAGACATAGGTAAGCTTCCGGACAACAACGTCGTTGAATCGTTGCAGCGCCTGTCGGGCATTCAGGTAACTGACCGTGGTGCAGGTGAAGTGAACTCGGTGTTAATCCGTGGTTTGTCAGATGTAAGTACTACCATCAATGGTCGTACGGTATTCACTTCGGTTGGCCGTTCCATGGCACTAGCCGATATCCCTTCTACACTGGTTTCGCGAATCGACGTAAGCAAGAGTCGTTCAGCCAGTCAGTATGAGAATGGTATCGCCGGCCAGATTGACGTCCACACTTTCCGTCCGTTCGACTTCGATGGCTCCAAGTTTTCTCTGGCGGGCCGAGCCGTCCATCAGGAGCAAGCCGACACGACAGATCCCATCCTCAGTGCTCTCGCAAGCAACCGCTGGTCAACCGATGCAGGGGAATTCGGGGCTCTGGTAAACGTGTCCTACGCAAAGACCCAGTATCGCGACCAAACTGTGACAGCTGGCGCACAAGTACCCTTTATGTCGGCCACCAACCCGGTAGCGCCTTATGGGGCCCTGGAACGCATTTTCCCGACACATGGTCTGGTAGCTGAGGATCCGATTTGGGTTGCAGGTCTGGACAATGGCCTTCCAACTGCGCCGGGATCCACGCTGGATATTAATGGCGAGCCTGCAGAATATTACCTGTCTCGCGATGCATTCATTATCAACGACTTTACTGGTGAGCGTGAGCGCCCGGGTGCGAACATATCTCTCCAGTTTGCCCCGAATGATAGTTCCGAATATACCTTCGAAACCTTCTACAGTGGATTTCGCAACACCACCAACAATTCAATGTACTTTACGTTCGTCGATGCCTGGTGGGCGCTGGGCGGCATAGAAGACAATATTACAGATACCTTTGAATTGTACCCCGATAGCAATGTTATTCGTGAACGCACTATTCGCGATACTGCAATCTTTACGAGTGGGGACTTCTCCGAGTCTAAAACCGATAGCTATATGTACGCCTTGACCGGGGATTGGGACCTTACCGACAGCTTGAATGTGAAGTCGGAGGTCGTCTATCAGGAGAGTGATTATGAAACGGAATTTTTTGCCATGCGCGGCAACGGACGACAGTACGAAGTCTACTCGAGCTACGATGGAGTACCGAGCATTGAATTCAGAGACAATCCCGCGACTGAAATTGATGAGACCAACCTGACCAATCCTGCCCTCTACTCCATGGGCGCCGTATGGGACAATGCAGGCAAAGATTCGGGCACGGGTTTGACCTTCACGACGGATGCGGAATACTGGACCAACATTTCATTCTTGCCGAAAATCACCTTTGGCGTACGTTGGGATGAAAGGGATGCCAGCAACGAAATCCGTGAGTACAACTCCCTCGATCAGGATTGCGCAACGCGTAATACCACGGGAGATCCCGCCAACTGCAACTTCGCCACTTATCCCGGCTTGCAAGCCGTCAACAATGATTTCCTGGAAGGCGATGCTGACGTCCCTCGCAGCTGGATGGCCGCCAATGGTGAGTATCTTTCCAATAACAGAGAGCATTTTCGCGAACTCTACCATCTAGGCTCCGCCACCGATAAGAGTTACAGCAAAACCTTTGAAGTGGAAGAGCGCAATGCCGCCCTTTATGCCACCGCGCAGTTTGACACAACCATCGCTGGACTACCGCTGGATGGTGAAGCTGGTGTGCGCTACGTAGACGTCGTAACGGATACCACGTTTTATGACCAGGAAACCGACCAACCCACTTTCGGTGAAACAACAATTTCCGAGGTATTGCCAAGCGTCATGACCCGCCTCCATTTCAACGACGAGTTGATGCTGCGATTGGGGTATAGTGAAACTTTGCGCATGCCGGCGTTCGCTGATTTGAACCCTACCACTAGATATTTTGGTGATCTCAGTGGGGTCGGCTACGGTACGGCCAGCAGTGGAAACGAGAACCTCTCGCCAACCACCTCCAAGAACCTGGACATCTCTTTGGAGTGGTATTTCGGCGATGCGAGCTATACCTATGCAACCTGGTTCCAGCGCGATATTGAGGGATTGGTTGTTCCTTTCCGCACTCGAATCGAAGCAGATGTAGAGGACATCAACGTTAATACCTTTATTCTGGATCGCCCGGAAAACGCTTCCAATGGCAAGCTTGATGGTGTTGAGTTGGGCCTGACATACTTCCCCGAAAACCTCCCGGGGCTCTTGGATGGTCTCGGTATGATCTCCAGTGCGACCTTCCTGAATTCCGAGCAGGATATTCCGATCTTGGATGAGGTCGGCAACCAGGTGGGTACGGAGACTTCACCATTCTTCGGTGTGTCTGACTCCTCCTACAGTGTCACCGTGGCGTACGAGCGCCCCTCCTTCGATGCACGAGTATCTTACGTGTGGCGAGATAACGCGCTTAACCGCAATGAAGCCGCTCTTTTCGCCAATCCGATCGGCATCTGGCGAGATGCCGAGGCCAGCCTGGACTTGCAACTGAGCTACAACGTTTCCGATGCATTCGTTGTAACCTTTGATGCAACCAACCTGACCGAGGAGTTCTCCCAGGAGCGTTACGGCAATAGCGACATGCATACTTTCGCCAGCACATTGTTTAGCCGTACCTTCGCATTGGGTGCACGCTACTCCTTCTAATCACATGCTGTGACTGGTACTTGCAAAGGGCAACTCCTTCGGGAGCTGCCCTTTTTTATAGTCAATTCGGGAGCCCGAAGCGGCACTCCCCGAACGCATTACAATAATGATTGAGAGGTAAATATGAATCAGTGTTTAACCAAACCGTGGAAACTTCTTGTGGCCATCGCCCTGCTCAGTCTCGTCACAGGCTGCGGAGGTGGGTCAAGCAGCTCGGACACAAGTTCCGATACCGGCGACAATACCGACGTAATCACACCACCGGAAAACAAGTTCAGTTTTAACGACATTTCAGTTCACGATCCATCGGTCATCAAGGATGGCGATACGTTTTATATATTTGGATCGCATCTTTCCTCCGCGAAATCCACCGACCTGATGAATTGGGAGCGGGTATCCGATGGCGTCACTGCCTCCAATCCACTTTTCGACAATGTAATCGAGGAGCTCGCAGAGACTTTGGCGTGGGCAGAGACAGACACTCTCTGGGCAACCGATGTTATCCAGTTGCAGGATGGCCGTTACTATATGTACTACAACGCCTGCAAGGGCGACTCGCCGCGCTCGGCGATGGGGGTTGCGGTAGCTGACAACATTGAAGGTCCCTATGTGGACCAGGGAATATTTCTGCGCTCGGGTATGTGGGAAGAAGCCAGTGAAGACGGCACGGTCTACGACCCCCGCGTGCATCCCAATGTGGTCGACCCCGATGTGTTCTTTGACCACGAAGGCCGCTTGTGGATGATTTATGGTTCCTATTCTGGCGGGATCTTCATTATGGAAATGGACTGGAATACCGGCTTCCCCTTTCCCGACCAGGGCTATGGCAAGCATCTGATGGGCGGTAATCACAGTCGTATCGAGGGCCCCTACGTACTCTACAGTCCCCAAACTGGGTATTACTATATGTTTACCTCTTTTGGTGGTCTGGACGCCAATGGCGGTTACAACATGCGCGTATCCCGCTCACTCACGCCAGACGGTCCGTACCTGGATGCCATGGGCAACAATATGGCAGACGTGAAATCCGACCCCGATAAGCCACTTTTTGACGATGCGTCTATCGAACCTTATGCGCAAAAGCTGATGGGCAATTTCCGATTCGATGGCACCGGTGCCACCGCCTATGTTTCTCCGGGGCATAATTCCGCGTATTACGATGCAGACAGCGGAGAGTATTTCCTGATATTTCACACGCGCTTCCCTGGGCGAGGTGAGCAACATGAAGTCCGGGTACATGAAATGTACATGAATGCTGATGGATGGCCTGTCGTAGCCCCTCACCGCTACGTGCCACTGAGCATCGCCGATGATGACACTCTGACAGAAGCTATCACTGAAGATGAAATACCTGGCAGCTATCAGCTCATCAATCACGGGAAAGACATCAGTGCGACCATCAAAACTTCGCAAACCATCACTCTGGGAAGTGACGGATTCATCTCGGGAGATGTTAACGGCAGCTGGTCTTTTGGAGAGAACAATCAGATCAATATTGAACTCACCAATGTGGGTATTTTCGAAGGGGTTGCGGCTCGGCTGTGGGATCCAGCTCAGCAGGCATTTGTGGTCACCTTCAGCGCACTTTCCCAAGAGGGCGTGTCCATCTGGGGTTCTCGCGAAAGCGATTAATCGCAGTTTTCCGACTACAAAATGAGCGCCCCCTATGGGCGCTCAATATCCTCTCGTTCACCTCTCCATGGCCGCGCATCACACCCACCAAACGCTTTAGTGTACGCTTGCCCGCAACAGACGCACGCCGTAAATACCTCCGGCAATGGAATCCGGATGGGCTTCAAACCGGGTTACCAAAACATCATTTTGCACATTGTCCCAGACATTTTTCGGTATGGCATAGTCGACCGTATAGAATTGATCACCGCCGCTAGCTTCCAGATTCACAGTCGCAATTTTTACGCCATTCATCAAAATGTCGAAATTACGCCCGCCGTCCAGACCGTAATAGGTGATGCGCAGCACTTTCGCTTCACGGTTCTCATCGGTGAGCTGATAGCTGAACCAGCCCCGGGCATGACGCCAGTGCCGACCTTTGTTAATGCCGGCCTCGGTGTCCTCGCCCTTGAAGAAATGATCAGATTCCGGCTGCTGCTCACCGGGCGCAACTTCATCGATGGTCACTGCATCCAGTGCGCGCTCCGCCTTTTCAGCTTCAGCGGCGGCTCGTCGGGTTTCTTCCAGTTGCTCCGGCGTGGACCAGGGCCAGTAAATCATATAGCGCGAATCGTGCAGGCGGAAAAAAGGAATGAGCCTAAGCGGTTGTTTGTTGTTCTGAATCAGGTCCGGCGCAGTAAAAGTTAGTGGCTGGCCGGGGACGGGTTTAATCTGATTGGCGAAATTTTCCGTATCGCTGACAAAAATCGGGGCGGCGCCGGCGGGGCAAGTCGGCCCTTGGGGAATATGACCCATGCGGCTGTCGTCGGCGAGAAATTCCAGACTTTCATTCGGAAAGGGCGCGGTCTTGGCGGCGAGTACTATCGGGCCATGCAGGACAGCGTAGTAGTCCGACTGGTCCGGCATCTGTTCCAGTTGTGTGTGCATGGGCAGGGTGACCGTCACCTGATCCCCGGCCTGCCACTGTCGCTCGATGGTCACATGGTCACCGGGCTGGGCGTCCACTTCCACAGGCTTATCATTCACCGCGAGTTGCAGTGCGCCTTCTTTTACCCATGTTGGATAGCGAATATTGAGGCCGAATTGTGCATCGGATTTAATGGTGATGCGGGTCTGTTCCTCATCGGGAAAATCAGTCCGCTGTTCCAGGATTACGCCCTTTTCCCGCCAGTTCAGCGTGGATGGAATAAACAGGTTGACGTAAAGCTGATCGCCGCGAGGGGCGTTCCTGTATGAATAGATGAGCTCGCCGTACTTGGCGTGGTTCTCGATACCGGAACCCACGCAGCACCACATGGCTTTTTCCGGTTGCGAATAGACGCGGTAGTGGCTGGGCCTCATGGGCGTGAAATAGACCAGTCCACCGTGCTGCGGGTGCTGGGATGCCAGAATATGGTTGTAGAGTGCGCGCTCGTAATAGTCAATGTATTTCAGCGACGAGTCGGTCAGATAGAGCATCTTGGAAAGCTTTAACATGTTGTAGGTGTTGCAGGTTTCCGGACCTTCCGGCTCACTGACCATGGACTCGAAGTTGTCCTTGTCGTGGAAGTGCTCGCGCACGCTGTTGCCGCCGATGGCGACGGTGCGCTCGTTGACGACGGTATCCCAGAAAAACCGGGCGGCGTCAGTCCAGGCCTGGCTGCGGGGTGCCTCTGGTCCGGCCACTTCCGCCACGCGCTTGAAGCCGATCACCTTGGGGATTTGTGTATTGGCGTGCAGCCCCGTCAGTTGATCCCGCTCATGAACCAGTGGATCCAGTATCATTTGATGAGAAAATTTACGGGCCAGCTCCAGATATTTCTGCTCACCGGTAATAGCCGCGACATCGGCAAAAATTTCATTCATGCCACCGTACTCGGTGCGCAACATGGACTGGATCTGCTCCGCCGTTAGATCCTCCACCAGTCGCAAGCTCCAGTCGGTCAGATCAATCAGCATCTGTTTGGCCTGCTCGTTGCCCGCGTAGAGATAGGCATCGCGCAATCCAGCGTAGACCTTGTGCAGGTTGTACCAGGGCACCCATTTGTCATTGAGAGAAAAAAGATCAGCTTCGATTTTACCTTTCGCAATCTCATGCCACATCTCTTCCCCGCCGGGCACGCCGCCAATATAACCATTGCCATTGGCATCCTGCGCGCGCTTCAGTTCGGAAATCATGTAATCCAGCCGCCGGCGGGCTTCTTCATTTCCAGTGGACGCCACCATAAGAGAAAGTGCACTGAGGTAGTGGCCGCCGATATGACCATCAAGCCCGGAGGACTCCCAGTTGCCGTAGGAATTTTCCTTGACCGGAAGACCGGCTTCGCGCAGATAAGGCGCCAGTAGCCGGTCCGGATCCATGGACATGATATATCTGAGGTCCGTCTGCTCGGCATGCTTGAATGGGCTGGGGAGCAGCCGCACATCTTCGAGAGCAAAAGCCTGCAGGGGCGCTTCTTGTGAAGACTCTTGCAGCAGTGCGCAGGCGCTGCATAAACCTGCCAGCAGAACGGTAATAAGAATTTTTTTCATGGGTTTGAACTCCTGCGTTACGACTTTGCCACAGCCGCTACGGTTTAAACTCACGGGATTAGAATTCGGCTGATTTAACGACAACAAAATGGTTTTTATTTAAAACTTGTGGCTTCGTTCACCGGTTCGCTTCGGGGCAGGGCTTCCCAAGACACGCCGTGAACCCATCCATGGGGGCTCTACACCCGCATCCCTGCGGGCGACGGTCTCGGAAAGCCCTGCCCCAAATCGACCCTCACCTTGTGCTGGCCCTCAAGTATGTGCGGCTCGATTCAAAACCAATCCCGCAGCCCAGAGCTCAGCAATTAGTTCGTTCTAATCATCAGTAGCGGGACTACCAAACATCGGCATACCTTCATCATCCCATTTAAGAGGTTTAACAAAAGTATGGCGATTGGGATCCCATAATGGATCGCCTTCGATTTCCGTATAGGTGCGGGCGTGATACACCAACAAATCCGTCTCGCCATCTTCCGCCACTGTAAAGCTGTTGTGGCCGGGGCCGTAGATCTTGTGATCATAGCTGGTGCGGAACACCGGCTCTTTCATTTTTTGCCAGCTATTCGGGTTGAGCAGATCCGCGTCTTGATCAGCAACGAGCAAGCCCATGCAGTAGTTTTCATCCGTAGCACTGGCCGAATAACTGATAAAGACACGACCGTTGCGAATCAAAACCGCGGGGCCTTCGTTGACCAAAAATCCCCGAGTTTCCCAGTCGAATTCCGGGATGCTCAAACGAGTCGGCGTGGCAGCAATCTCGGTCGGAGATTTCATGGGCGCGATATAAAGATTGGAGTTACCGGCAATATCCGGTTCCTTCTGCGCCCAGACGTAATAAAGTAGTCCTTTATGGGTAAAGGTGGTCGCGTCCAGACAGAAAGTATCCATGCCGGTCTCAATCTGCACGGGATCCTGCCAGTCGCCTTCCAGGGGATTTTCAGCCTTGGTGGAGATAGCGTACATGCGATGCTGAAAAAGGTCGTCCTTTATCTCCCGGCTGGGAGCCGCCGCAAAGTACACGTACCAGGCACCCTTGTTGAAATGGATTTCCGGCGCCCAGATGAGCTCGCTCAGAGGGCCTTCCTCCGGCTTGTGCCAGACAGCAACCGGCGTCGCCGTTGGCAGTTCGGCAATGGTTCTGGCCCGGCGCACTTCTATGCGGTCATAGGCCGGTACCGAGGCGGTAAAATAATAATAGCCATCCGTGTGCTTGTAGATAAACGGATCGGCGCGTTGCTCAATCAGGGGCTTAAGCACAGTCATAACAGGCTCCGTTAACAATGCCCTTACAAGGGCTGTTCATTGGCAAATTCTTCTGACAGACCCGACTTCGGTTCCTGTCCACCAGTCATTTCCCGATAGTAGTTGTCGGTGATGCGATACTTGAACATGACCAATCCCATCAATGCGTGGAAGAATCCCGGAATCACGGTGAGCAGCAAAGCAATGCCCGTCAGGGCAAAAGCCGTCTGGGTTTCGCCCGCCTGATAGCCAAAGAAAGTCAGCAGCAGGCCGGTAATAAAACCTGCAAGGCCGGCGCCAGCTTTCTGGCAAAAGGAAATACCACCAAAGGCCAGGCCAGAAACCCGCTTGCCATTTTTGACATGTCCATAGTCCACAGCCTCGGCGATCGCCGACCAGAACACCGGCGCGTGCAGATCCACGATAAAACACAGCAATATATAGAGCACAAACGCCAGGAAAATATCACCGGGGCCTATGGCAAAAAACATCAGCACACTCAACACACCCACAGCCAACTGCGACCAGCGGAACAGGGCAACCTTGCAGTAACGTTTGGTAATCCAGGTGGAGGCCACCATGGAAGCGATGGATGCCGCAATACCGGCGCTGGTGAACTGCCCCGCCAGCACTTCCGAGCCGCCCAGGTAGTAGATGGCATAGTAAAAAGCAACGCTGCCGCGCATGGCGTAACCGAGGGTGCCGAACACACAACAGGCACAAAGCACCACCCATTGATCGTTCCTGATGAGAAGCTTGAACTGCTCACTCAGCGGCTTCTTGTCCACCACATGCTCTACCCGCTCGCGCGTGCTGAAAAAGCAAAAGAGCAGAAGTCCCACGCCAACCAGCGACATCAACCCCATGGCCAACTGATAACCTTTTTCCGGATTGCCGTTGCCCCACATAACAGCCAGCGCGGGCACCGAGGATACGATGACCCAGTTGGCGATCTTGGCAAAAAACATGCGATAGCCGTTGGCGGACAGCCGCTCCTGGGGTTCGGCTGTGAGCACACCGATGTAGGAAATATAGGGAATCGCCACACCGGTAAACATGATTGTGGCGAACAGGTAGGTCGAGTAGGCCCAGACCAGCTTGGCGTTGTAACTGAAGTCCGGCGTGGTGAACAACAGGAAAACAGAAAAGCCGTAGGGAATGGACAGATACAGAAACCAGTGCCGGAAGCGCCCGTAACGGGTTTTGATTTTATCGGTAATCAATCCCATCAGCGGATCGGTAAAGGCGTCAACAAAGCGCGCGGCCAGAAACAGCATACCGACGTGGGCCGGTTTCAAGCCAAAAATATCGGTATAAAAATACTGCATGAAGAAGAACATGGCGGCGATCATCACGTTGACCGACATATCCCCGGCACCGAAGCCGATTTTTTCCACCACGCTTAATTTTTCAGACTGCATTATTCTGATACCTCAAAAGTAATACCTCAAAAACTTCCGTTTTCAATGACACCAGTTATAAGTGCTGCTGAATAATGTCATCTAGTTTCTGCTGATCCTCGGCGAATTTGCGAATGCCCTCGGATAATTTCTCCGTGGCCATGGCATCCTGATTCAGCTCCCAACGGAATGCTGCCTCCGTCAGTGGCGTTGGTTTCTGGCGCTTCTCTACATCGGATGACAACTTGAGGGACAGGGGTTCATTCTGTTGTGCCAGTTCATCCAGCAGTGCCGGACCGATAGTGAGCCTGTCGCAACCGGCAAGCGCCTGAATCTCGCCAATGTTTCTGAAGCTGGCGCCCATGACGATGGTTTCGAAACCACAGGCCTTGTAGAAGTTGTAGATTCTGGAAACCGATACTACGCCAGGATCCTTGGCACCGGAATAATCGCCGTTTGGGTTTTCGGCCTTGTACCAATCCAGAATGCGACCCACGAAGGGGGAAATCAAAAAGGCGCCAGCCTCGGCGCAGGCCTGGGCCTGGGCAAAGCTGAACAGCAGAGTCAGGTTACAGTTGATGCCATCCTTCTGCAGTTGTCTCGCGGCCTGAATCCCCTCCCAGGTGGAGGCGGTCTTGATCAGAATGCGTGACTTGTCGATACCAGCTTGCTTGTAGAGTTCAATCAGATAATGGGCTTTTTCAATGGTGCCTTCAGTATCAAAAGACAGACGCGCGTCCACTTCTGTGGAGACCTTGCCCGGTACATGCTTGAGTATTTCAGTACCCAGGATTACGGCCAGCTTGTCGGCAGCGCCTTCAACCTGCTTGTCCGCGGCGCAGTGTTCTTTGGCCCAGCTGACAGCCTGCCCGACCAGGTGCTGGTATTGCGGTTGCTGAATGGCTTTCAATACGAGGGATGGATTGGTGGTGGCATCTTCCGGTGTGTACTGGGCGATGGCATCTATGTCGCCGGTATCGGCGACAACGGTGGTCATGGTTTTTAACTGTTCTAGCTGGTTTGTCATTGGCTTCTCTTGTTTGTTGACGTTTGCCCGAATGGCAAGCGGCTTCGTTCGCCGGTCCGCTTCGGGGTGGGGCTTTCCAAGACACGCCGTGGACCCATCCCTGGGGGCTCTGCGCCCGCATCCCTGCGGGCGACG
>CAZEWY010000049.1:0-18894 GCA_964515945.1 uncultured Cellvibrionaceae bacterium | reverse complement strand
TCCTCGGGTTTCAAGCGCTTCTGTAGTTTTATGCGCGTGTTTATTGTTGCTTCTCAATACCAGTCCTTCCGGTTGATCAGCGCCGGGATGTTGAAATCGATTTCATTTAGCAGGCAAAATGTGAAATCGATTTCATCTCTACACCCCCGTACGCTCATTTAAAAAGGGGTACATCGGTAAAATTAGCCTATTACGATGACCCTGTCAATTTCCTCGTCTGAATTTTGCGCTGCCTGAAAATTCTTCAAATGGCGATAAAATGTCGTGATATGCTGCCAAATTCCATGATCTACCAACTTGAGCTGGCTCACTTACTTTCTCGATCGCAAATAATTTACCAGGTTTTCCAGTTGTGGATTTCCCGGTCGCAGCTGTAAAAGCTTCTCACCGTAGACCAGGGCTTGAGCCCAGTTTTCATTGCGGCGGTGAATATCTAGAAGTGCATAGAGCACATCGACATCCGCTGGCTGCCGCTGGTGCAGGTCGGCCAGCACCTCGAGCGCCGCCTCGGCCTTGCCGCGGGAATTCAGGGCGACGGCGTAGACATAGCCGTAGCGAATGTTTTCGGGTTCCAGCTCAGCGGCTTTGGCCAGAGCCACTTCAGCATCCGCGTAGCGTTTTTGCCGCACCAGCGCCAGGCCGAGCGAGTGATAAGGCGCGCCCTGTTGCGGCGCTATCTCGATAGCTTCGCGCAGGACTTTTTCCGCCTCGGACTCCTTCTCCAACAGGCGATAAAGATCCGCCAGATTCATGTGCGCGCCCAAATGCCGCGGGTTCAACATGAGCGCTCGTCGGTAGGCCTGCTCCGCGCGCTCGAAGTCCTCCTTGGCAAGATAATAGGCCCCCAGATTCATCTGCCCATTGGGCGTGTCGGCGTGCATGCGCAGGGCATCCAGATATTCCGCCATGGCGACCTTCAGGCTGGCCTTGGCCGCTGCCGTCAATTGCGCGTCCGGCACGGCCATCAACAGGCGCGTCGCCTCCAGGCGCACGGTCTTGATGGGGTCCTTCAGCAGGGGCAAAAGGTCTGCCAGCCTCTGCTCTACCGGTAGCATCTCCAGGGCCAGAACGGCGCCGCGTCTGACCAGGGCATCAGCGTCGTCCAGGTTTTCCCGGGCAACGGAAAGCGTTTGCCGGCTGGGAAAATTCTGCAAATGCGACAAAGCGGTGCCGCGCACTATGGCGGGCAGACTGCCGTCCCGAGCCAGTTTCATCAGTTGCCGGTCGGCATCGGGATCGCCCCGAAATACGCTGGCCATGGCCTCGCCGTAATGCTCCGGCGGCTTCTTGTCCAGCTCTTTCAACCACTGGCTGAAGACGTTGGCCGCCCAGGAATTGGCTTTGTTCGCATGGCATTGGGTACAGGCATTAGGTGTGTTCAGTTCATCGCTCAGGTCGGGGCGGGGAATGCGGATACTGTGGTCGCGCCTGGGGTCCACCTGCATATAGGTGGTTTCCGGCATGTGGCAATTGACGCACTGGCTGCCTTCACCGGTTGGGTGGTGATGGTGTTTGGGGCTGTCGTAAACCGGCGCGCTGTGACACTGGGTGCAGACGCCATTACCTTCCGCCCGCAATTTGAGGCTGTGGGGCTCGTGACAATTGGAGCAGACAACGCCCTCGTGAAACATCTTGCTCTGCATGAAGGAGCCCAGCACATAGACTTCTTCGGCAATCTGGCCGTCGGGGTGGTAGAGGGGCGAACGCAGCAGCTCCAGGTGGTGCTTGTTGTGGAAATTGCCGGGCAGATTGGGGTCGTCCACCAGCGAACGCCGGGAGTGGCAACTGCCGCAGGCAGCGATCTGTCCGCTCATGCTCGGCGCGGCGACGGTACTATGGGCCGTGGTAGTGTCGCTGGTACGCAACCATTGACCCACCGCACTGATATCGCGGGTCAGGCCCATGTGGGCGGCTTCGGCTCCCGGCTTTTTTGCCCACTCCACATGAGCCTTGCCGGGGCCATGACAGGCCTCGCAGGATACATTGATCTCCGACCATTGGGTGTCGTAGCTGTCCGTCTTCTGGTCGTAGTTGCGCCTGAGATTGGTGGAGTGGCAGGCGGCGCAGCGGCTGTTCCAGTTCTGGTAAGTACCGGTCCAGTGGAGTATGTCGTCGTGAGGTATGGGCTGGTCGGGATAGAGGTGAAACCACTGCTGACCCCCCTCGGCAGCGGGGCGGCTGTCCCAGGCGAGACTCAGCGCCTGAAGCCGCCCGTCGGGAAAGGCAATCAGATACTGCTGCAGGGGATCGAAGCCGAAGGTGTAGGAAACCTTGAATTCCTGCATCTTGCCCTCGGCGTTGTCGGTCTTGACGTAAAAGGTATCACCGCGCCGGTAAAAATGGCTTTTGACTCCATAGTGGTCGTATTCCACATCGTCAAAATCCCCGAGGACATTGTCCGGCGTTGCCGGTCGCATGGCCCAGTCGTGATGGGAGCCCTGCCACAGATCATACTCCGCCTGATGGCAGCCCCGACAGGTGTCAGCGCCAACAAACCGGTCCGGGTCCATGGCCAGCGCCGGCAGACTGGCGACCAGAACTGCGAGTGTGACAAGTATTCGGTGAATGCGGGTATGGGTCATGGTCGGCCTGATTTCGGATTTGGGACCACGCAGTTTGGGGACAACAAAAGAGAAAGTCCAGCGGGCACCTCTCCCCATTTTTTCACCTCAAGTAGTATGCGGAGAGGCGCC
Source organism: uncultured Cellvibrionaceae bacterium (assembly GCA_964515945.1). Taxonomy (GTDB): domain Bacteria; phylum Pseudomonadota; class Gammaproteobacteria; order Pseudomonadales; family Cellvibrionaceae; genus CAYQQJ01. Next base: position 16,201 of record CAZEWY010000049.1, on the reverse strand, counting down.
GTTTGGTATCGAGGTTGGCTTTTCAAAAACGTCGTGAACCCATCCATGGGGACTCCCCCACGAGGTCCCTCTCGTGAGGGTTTTGAAAAGCCAACCCCAATACCAAACTCGTTATGGGGAATCCGGGTATTCTGCGGAAGCCGCTACGAACGTCCGGATTTTGCAAAGGGCTTCTCCACCCTGGGACCCCTTACGAAAACTTCGACCCCTTCTTCATATCCAACTTACTCGCGCAGCAGCCGTTCGTCAGCCTGCCAGAACCCGCGTCGCAGAGGAATCTGCAAGGCGCCGTCGGCTTTGAGCCGGTCGAACAGGCGGCTATTCATGTCCTTGACGACGTCCTGGAACGCCGGAATATTGATCAAATTATGTCGCTCTTCCGGGTCCGCTTTCAGATCGTAGAGTTCGTTCTGATCCCAGATGCCGTGGTAGTAGATATATTTGAAGCGGTCGCCCCGCAATGCCAGGGTTGTCGGCGTGTGGGGGAAAGCGTGTTCCCAGTAGTACTCATAGAGGAACTCCCGGTCCTGCGTTTTTGGCTTGTGTCCGCGCAAAAGAGGCAGGAAGGATTCGCCATCCATGTCAATATCGGTGTCGGCATCCGCCAGTTCCAGCACCGTGGAGGCAACGTCGATATTGCGCACCAGCGCATCAGTGGTGCTGCCAGCCTTGATGGTACCGGGAGACCAGGCCAGCATGGGAACACGGATGGATTCTTCATAGGCGTTGCGCTTGTCAATCAGGCCGTGTTCGCCCAGCAGAAAGCCGTTGTCGCCCATATAAATGACCAGTGTATTTTCCGCGAGATCGTTTGCTTCCAGATAATCCAGAACGCGTGCCACGCTATTGTCCACCGCCAGCAGCGTTTCCGCGTAGCTGCGATAGAAGGCATCAAAATCCATGGCGCCGTGATAGGCAAAGTCAACACCGTGCCAGCTGTAACGCTGCTCGCGCACCCAGTTGGGTTTGCCGCGGTAATTACTTTCAGTGTTGGCCATGGTCGCGGGGTAGGGAATCTTCACATCGGCGTATTTGCCGGCGTGGCGCTCCGCCGGTATAAACTCCGCATGGACGGCCTTGTGTGACAGATACAGGAAAAAAGGTGCGTCTTCATCCTGCTGCTCCTTCATCCATTCCATTGCATAATCGGTCAACAAATCGGTGGTGTAACCCTCGCGCTCCACGCGCTTGCCGTTCACATTCAGGGTCGGGTTCTCGTAAACGCCCTGGCCGCGAAAGCTGACCCACTGGTCGAAGCCCGGCTGCGGGCGGTCATCCTCTTCACCCATATGCCACTTGCCAATAAAGGCCGTCTTGTAGCCGGCTTCCTGCAGGTCCTCGGGGAAGAAGTGCGTGCCTTCGGGTATGGGGCTGGTGTTGTCGACTATGCCGTGATGGTGGGCATACTGACCCGTGAGAATGGAGGCACGGCTGGGGGAGCACAGGGCCGTGGTGACGAAGGCATTGCGCAGGTGCATGCCTTCCGCCGCCATGCGGTCCAGCGCCGGCGTTTCAAGAAAATCCGGCGCGCTTTCCATAAACCCCATGAAGTCGTAGCGATGGTCGTCGGCGAGAATAAAGACAACGTTCTTCTGGGCGCTGGCCGTCGCCGCGCAAACCATAAGGCCGACGGCCAAAACCGCGGAAAAAATCCGACCTACTCGACCTGATTTGGGCTGAAATCGGGGAAAAGACACCAGCTTCTGTCGTTTGAAATGCTTCATTATGTTCACGACCATCTCCGGGGGATCTAGTTTTATAGGAATCCTGTTTTTTCGATTGCGGAGAAAAAAAGGGGGCCCGGAACAAAAACACCAGGCCCCCAAAACACGCTCTCTCGCAGACAATTTCACGAGCTTTGCCAGCTCAGCGACGACTCAAGGGGGTAAGTCAATCAAATGAAATCGATATCATTACTCTAGACACAAGCGGGGGAGCTGTCAATTCCGTCCTTGGAGCCCCCGATTTTCCGGGGCCCCGACAGTCAGATATCCCGGCTCGCGCCGATTCGTTTGGCAGCACCCATGACTTCTGCCATAATCGATGCACAATGCCGATGAAATCGATATCATTCTTGTCTGAAAACAGCCAAATGGTGCTTCCCAAACATCTCTACTTGAGCCAGGTCCCATGTCTAACATAAAAATCAAGGATATTGCCGCTCAGGCGGGTGTTTGCGAGGCAACAGTATCGCGCACGCTGCGCAATCCCGACATAGTCTCGCCAAAAACCCGCGAAAAGGTCATGGCGGTGGTCGACCGGTTGAATTACACCCCCAACGGCCTGGGCGCGAGCCTGCGTCAGGGCAGTTCGCGCAATGTTGTAGTCATGCTGCCCGATATTACCAACCCCTACTTCTCCCTGGTGGTCCGCGCCATTGAGCGCGTGGCGATTGCCCGTGGCTATTCGGTGCTTTTGGGCGATACCCTGGAAGACCCGGCGCTGGAGCGGTCCTTTGCGAAGCTTGTGCGCAGCCGCCAGGCCGATGGTCTCATTCTTAATTCCCAGCGCATACCCTATGACCTCGATCCCGACCAGGACCTGGCGTCACAGCTTCCGCCCCTGGTCAGCACCTCGGAAATCGTCGATGTGGAAGGCGTCCACAAGGTGATAGTGGACAATGTGGAAATTGGCAAGACAGCCACCCAGCATTTGCTGGACCTCGGCCATACGCGCATTGCCGCCATCGCCGGCCCGCCCGAGCTCCAAACCACCATTGATCGCCTGGCCGGATACAGAAAGGCTCTCGCAGCCGCGAATATTTCCGTCGACAGCACCCTGGTATGTCATGGTGATTACTCGGCCGAATCGGGGGTCGACTGTGCCCAGCGGCTACTGCTGCACAAGCAGCGACCCACTGCCATTTTCTGCCTGGGGGATCTGGTGGCGATCGGCGTTCTGCATACCTTGCGCAAGCTGGGCTACAAGGTGCCCGAGGATATTTCTGTCATCGGTGTCGATGGCATCGCGCTCGCGCAATACACGGCGCCCCCCCTGACCACAGTGGCACAACCCATGGAATTGATCGGCAAGACCTGTATGGAAACATTACTCGATCTTATCGAGGGAAAGAAGCCGGCAAAACTCCTCAATATCCTGCCCCACGAATTGATAGTGCGTGCCAGTACCGGACCCGTTCCGGCGCGTTAGCAGGTGGCCGCCAGCGGCTATTCCGCCGGCGGAAATACCCACAACCAGGCAATCACAAAGCCCAGTGCGGCAACCAGAGCCGCGATGCCGAAAGTCCCGGCACTGCTCCACTCCCAAAGAATGCCGCTGGACATGGCTCCCAGTGCATTGCCACCGCCAACGCAAATCGAACCGTAGAGCGCCTGACCCTGGCCTTGATGGCGGTCACCAAAGTGACGTCTGACCAGTTCAATCACCACCACATGAATTGCGGTAAAAGTGAATCCATGTAAAAGCTGGGCAACAACCAGCGCCAGCAGGAATTCCGGCAAACTACCGATAATGCCCCAGCGCATAACCGCCATGGCGATGCTGAACAGGAGAATGGTGCGCAGACCCAGGAGCGGAATCAGTTTGTACATCAACAGGAACATGGCAATTTCCGCCACCACGGCGAGAGACCATAGCCCGCCAATAGCCGCCTTGTCGTAACCCCGGCTATCGAGATAAAGACTGTAGAAGGTGTAGTAGCTTCCATGACTCAACTGCACCAGGGTCACGGCCAGCAGCAACCCCCAGACCGCCGGCTTTCGCAGGATCTGGCCGAGACCCTGGCGCGAACTGTGTGTGCCGGGGCCGACACACTCTCCAACCGAGAGCGTGCTCAGCCACATAAAGGTGAGAAAACCGAGAATGAACCAGGGTAGATAGTGAATGGAGACATAATCGAAGGCGAAGCCCAAAGCGGCCACGGTTGCGACGAACCCCATGGATCCCCATAGCCTGATATGACCATATAGGCGCGTGCGCCCGGCCAGGTGCCCGAGGGTGATGACTTCAAACTGCGAATTCAGTCCCTGCCAGCAAAAGCTGCAACAACCGATGGACACGGCTATTCCCCAGAAGCTGTCGACAAGGAATATGCCGAGGAAGCTCAGGCAGGCAAGGAAGGTACCGATGCGAATAATAAAGCGGCGACGGCCGGTGTAATCGGATAGCCAACCCCAGACGTTGGGCGCCACTATGTTGGCCGCCATGAGAATGGCCCCGAGACTGCCAATCTCCGCCGCCGAAAATTCCAGATCCTTGAGATAAAGACCCCAATAGGGCAGGAGCGCCCCCAGGACTGCGCAGTTGAAAAAATAAAAACTGGACAACCGCCAGTAGGGAATGGTTTTCAATTCGGAGAACATGCGCGCTTGCCTATCTCGGTTTCTATCACACTGACTATCGCGGGAAGACGGAAACGATTTTGCACTGCCGGTGAAACAGTTTTGGTGAAACGCTCTCGGTAAAACAATGTCATTATAGAGGCACTCCAATGAATTGCTTTGACGCGGTGGATCGACCAATAGAGATACCACGGAAAGCCTCGCGCACTGGCAAATGTACGACAAAAGGTCATATTCCCGTATAATCGCGGCTCGACCACCTATTTTCGCCACCATTTTCATACCCGTGCTTCCCGAGGTTGCCCCCGCGACAGCCGGCAATGACGTCATCAGAAATTATCGCTTTTTTTGAAAATGAAAAAGTTATAAAATTTCTAATTATTTATTCTTTTTTTGAATATAAGGTTATTCCAAAAAACTACTATGGAGCTGCAATTCGAACAAGTCGGCAAAACCTTTGGTGACCTGGAGGTTATCAGGCAATTCGACCGGACCATCAATACCGGCGACATAGTGGCGCTCGTCGGTCCGTCCGGTTGCGGCAAATCGACCCTGCTGCACATGGTCGCAGGCCTGGAAACCCCCTCGTCCGGCGCCCTTGTCGCCGGTGGCGAACCCATTCGTTCGCCTTCCCCCAAGCGCACTCTGGTATTCCAGGAGCACGCGCTCTACCCCTGGTTAAGCTTGCAGGACAACGTAGCTCTCGCCCTGGAATTCCAGAAGCAGCCCCGCGCAATCGCGCGCGACGAGGCCCGAAAGTGGCTGGCAAAGGTGCAGCTGGAGGGCTTTGAAGATTATTACCCGCATCAGGTCTCCGGCGGCATGCGGCAGCGGGCGGCGCTCGCCCGCGCGTTTATAGCGCGGCCGGAGGTATTGCTGCTGGACGAACCTTTCGGCGCGCTCGATGCCCTGACCCGCATGACCTTGCAGAGTGTGCTCAAGGATCTGATCGCCGAGGAGCGACCCACGGTTCTGCTGGTAACTCACGACGTGGACGAAGCTCTCTATCTGGCCGACCGGGTGCTGGTGTTCAGTCACCGGCCGGCCACCGTGCTCAAGGAAGTGCAGCTTGGTCATATTCCGAAAACCCACGATCTCTCTGCCTTTGCCCATGAGCGCCGCGAAGTTCTCAAACTTCTGGGAATTGACGCCGACATTGATGAAAAGACTCAAAACTTCGAAGGAGCAAACCTATGAAACGCTGGATTCTGTTGCCTCTGCTGGTATTGATGGCGAGCTCGACGCTCGCTGCCGAAAAATTTCGCGTCGGTTATGTCCGGGTGATGGACGACGCCCAGGTCATGGTGGCCTATGAGGCTGGCCTTTACAAAAAATATGGCCTGGATGCGGACCTGATTGAATTCAGCTCGGGCACCGACTTGATCAAGGCGATTGTCGGCGCTCAGTTGGATATAGGCGTGCTCGGTTTTTCCAATGCATTTAATTGGGTGTCCAGGGGAGCCGACCTGAAGATTGTCGGCGGCGCCCAGCGCGGTTATCACTCACTACTCGCCCATAATAACTCCGGCATAGAAAAGGTCGCCGATCTCAAGGGCAAGAGCCTGGCTTCCCAGAAGCAGGGCAGCACCGCCGATATCGTGCTCAAGGGTGTGGTGCTGGCCGGCGCGGGGCTGGAGCCTTCCGATCTGAACATCATGGGTGTTGCGCCCGCCGTCGCCGTACAGTCTCTTGTGGGCGGCCGCGTCGATGCCGCCTTCCTGTTTGAACCCTATGACCGCATTGCGCAGCTCGTCGCTCCCGTAAAGCAAATCTACGAGATCGGCGAAGTCTGGCCCTTTCCCTGTATGGTGGTCATCACCTCCGCGAAGACACTGGACAAGCGCAAGGATGTAGTCTGGGCCGCTCTCGATGCCCAGCGCGAGGCCATAAAAATGCTACAGAAGGAGCCCGGCAAAGCCGCGCCGCTGATTACACATTACTTCATCAAGGAAGATACGCTGAAGACATTGAGCCAGGGTGAGATTCCCAGTGAGCAAGTCATTGAGCAGGCAATCAAGACCCAGGACTTCAGTGCCAAGCTGACCGGGCAGGACATCGCCCGTATGAAGGAACTCGCCAAGATCATGCAGAGCCAGGGCATTTTGCCCAATGACAAGGGACCTTTCGACGTCGACGGTATTCTCGACCTGTCCTGGCAGAAGGCGCGCAAGCTTTAATCGCGCCCAGTTTTTCAACAGCCTGCTAAGCCCGGGGCGGCGGTGACGCCGCTCCCAAGTTTATTTCCATTATTAATCGATTAACTCGAAGGATTCAGCCCGATCCATGAGCGCTCCCCAAAGAAGCGGCGTACACAGCAAACGCGCCTATCTGATAGCCATTATCGCTATTCTGTTTGGCTGGCAACTGGCCGCCTGGTCGCTGCCCGATTTTCTGATGCCCGATGTGGACAGGGCCTTTGTACGCCTGTGGGAAGAACTCAATAGCGGCGCCTTCTACGAGGGGCTCGGCAACAGCATGAGCCGTCTCGGCACCGGCTACGGCTTTGCGCTATTTTTCGGTATCAGCCTTGGCCTGCTGGGTGGAACTCTGCACGCCGTGCGCAGTGTGCTCAAGGCCGCCATCATTATTTTGCAGTCAATTCCCTCGATCGCCTGGGTACCGCTGTTCCTGATCCTGATGGGTTTTGGTGACCTGCCGATCATCGTCGTCGTCGCCGTTGGCGCCTTCTTCCCCACCGCCCTGAGTGTGATGAATGCCACGGAGAGTGTCGAGAAGGTGCATATTTCCGCCGCGCGGGTCATGGGCGCGTCGCGCCTTCAACTGCTGCACCGGGTCTATTTTCCCGCAGTCACCCCCGAACTGATCACCGGCGCCCAGCTCGCCTTCGGCAATGCCTGGCGCGCCCTCATCTCCGCCGAAATGATCGTCGGCTTCAGCGCCGGCCTCGGTCGCTCCCTCGCCTACTCCGGGGAAATCGCCGATATGGTGGGCGTCATGACCAACATTCTGGTCATCGCCATACTCGCCGCCGTTATTGATCAGGTTGTTCTGGAAAGAATCAAGCACCGTTTGCTGCGTTATCAGTATCTTTAGATTCGCGAACACCGTTAGGCTCTCTACAAACTCCGACTTCCTGCCGCCATGGCCGCCGTCTCCCAGGCGAATATTCTTCGCCTTGGTGCCCACCTTCGATAGTTTCATTAAAACGACAGTTGCATATGCCATACAACGCCATATACTAATAATTAAAAAAGTAGTAGTTGGGTAAATTGATTTTATACAACTACCTGTTTCAAAAGGGAAAATTGCATTGAAACTGCCAGTAGCACCACCCAATTTCTGGATTGAAATCCAGCGTTCAGTCACAGAAAGTACCGATTTTATGTCCAGGCTGAGCGACGCGGGTCCCGTGGATGCCAAAGGGCGCTACTTGCACTGGGACAAGTTGCGCCACCTGGAGCCACCACTGGGCCTCAGCAGTGAGCAGTGGTGGGCAGCCACCAGATATGCACGACGGTCAATTTCACAGACGCTACCCCTGAGCGACACCAAGGGTTCTCGCTTCACCTACGCCATCCCCGGGCTTGTTCAGAAAGAACTGCACTGGTTTGATCTCTACGCCGCTGGCAACATGACCGGCGAGAAGCAGGTGGCTAACCCCAATATGCAGACCACCTACCTGATCAAGACTCTGGTGGAAGAGGCCATAAGCTCCAGCCAGCTCGAAGGCGCCTCAACAACCCGCAACGTTGCCAGAGAAATGATCCGCCAGGGAAGGGAACCCAAGGACAAAAGCGAACGCATGATCCTCAATAACTTCCGCGCAATGCAGTTCATTCGGGAAGTGAAAGGGGAAAAACTCACGCCTTCTATTATCCGCGAGCTGCACAAAATTCTGACGGAAAACACGCTGGACAACCCCGCTAAGGCAGGTGAGTACCGAACCCCCGATGATGATATCCATGTTGTCGATGAAGAGGGGCAAATTCTGCATACGCCGCCACATGCGGATGAACTGGACCGGCGCATGGCGACGCTGTGCGACTTTGCCAATGGAAAGTTCGATCAGGATTTCATTCATCCGGTAATCAAAGCCATCATGTTGCATTTCATGCTGGCCTACGACCATCCGTTCGTCGACGGAAATGGCCGGACGGCGAGGGCTCTGTTCTACTGGATGGTGGCCAGTCAAAAATATTGGCTAATGGAATTCATATCCATATCCACTATTATCAAAAAGGCCCCTGTCAAATATGGGAAGGCTTTTCTCTATACCGAAACCGACGACAACGATTTAACGTACTTCATTGTTCACCAGGTGGAAGTTATTAGGAGAGCGATTGAGAGTTTGCATGCCTTCCTGGAAAAGAAGATGGAGGATTTGAGTTATGCGGAGAGCCTTCTACAAAATAACACCAAACTCAGAGGTAAACTGAATTTCCGGCAATTGGCTTTGTTACGGCACGCACTCAAGCACCCCCGATTCGTATACAACATCAACGAGCATCAAAACTCGCATGGCGTCGTCTATGAAACCGCACGACGGGATTTGCTCCAGATGTCTGACGCACTAAAACTGTTGATAAAACTGAAGTCCGGAAAATCGTTTGTTTTCATTTCTCCTGAGAACCTGGAAGAGCGCCTTGCGAAACATTGATTTATGGCTCGCCTCCATTCCGCTAAATGAGTAAGCCATATGCAGTCAAAGCGCACTCGCCTGGATCGTTTTATCAGCACACGCACAGCAATTAATCGCCGGGATGTGCGCATGATGTTGGCACAGGGTCGACTTGCTGTAGATCGACGTCCGGCCACGGCTATTCACCAACTGATCGATGAATTCACCCATGTGGCATTGGACGGCCGCATCCTGCAGGCCAAGAAGCCGGTTTACCTGATGATGAACAAGCCCCTGGGAGTGGTCAGCGCAACCCGGGATGATCGACATAAAACCGTCATTGATTTGCTGGACAGGCCTGACCGGGAAAACCTGCATATCGTCGGGCGTCTGGACTTCAATTCATCGGGCCTGATATTACTGACCAACGATGGCCGCTGGTCGCGGCACCTCACCACCCCCGCGCAAAAAGTCCCCAAGGTTTACCGTGTAACCCTCGCCAATCCAGTGACCGACGAATACATAGCGGCCTTCGCCAAGGGCATGTACTTCCCTTTTGAGGACATCACAACCCGGCCCGCCAAGCTCACAATCCTCGACGATTTCACCGCCGAAGTCACCCTGATCGAAGGGCGCTATCATCAAATCAAGCGCATGTTTGGCCGCTTTCAGAACCCGGTGTTAAGTCTTCATCGAAGTGCCATAGGCAATTTGCAGCTGGATATCAGCCTGGTGCCGGGAGAAAGCCGGGAGCTGGAAGACGATGAGGTGGATTGCTTCGGTTATCAATGAAAGGCCTTAATGCCCTGGTCAATCCGGATCCGGGTTGACCCGGTGAACCGCAAGGACAGCTTCAAGATCGAGCGAATTAACGCGGCGATTTTGGAGCAGTGCCAACTCATGTGCTCGGACTTGACCGAGAAGAGAGTATTTCGTGCAATCGCCCTGAACATTGCCGGCTGATATCCAGCTCTTCGCGATAGACTTCTGTCGATATGTTCAGTAACCCAAGTACACTGTGAAACAGATTGTCATGTGATGCGGGTCTATTGGCTATCTGGGCCAGACAGGCGGTGTTTATGCCTTGGCGTTGAGCAAAGTCAGACGATAACCACCATAGCATGGGAACTTGCGTCTGTTCGTTAGGCGCAATAGCGTAGGGAATGCCATGCAGGTAAAGCCCTTTTTCGCCAAGGGATTCACCATGGTCAGACAGATAGATCATTGAGGCGGCATAGGCTGACTGGCTGGAGAGGGTTTCGATAACTTGATTCAGAATATGGTCAGTATAGAGGATGGCATTATCGTAACTGTTTGTAATTTCCTCTTGCGAACACTGCGATAAGTCGGAAGTCGTGCAGGTTGGAGTGAACCGTTCATAGGCGGCAGGATAGCGCTGATAGTAGCTAGGGCCATGATTGCCTAGCTGATGCAGCACGATAACCGTGTCATCCGGATGTTGCTTCTCAATCTGGGCTTTCAACGCTTCGACAAGGGCTTCATCCAGGCAGCGCCCCCCTTCGCAAAGCTCAGGATAATCCTCGGCAGCCAACGTCAAGGACATCACTCCATCACAAACCCCTTTGCACCCTGACTGGTTATCCAGCCAAAAGACCTTCAGACCAGCGTGCTTGAGTAGGTCGAGCAGGGACTCATGTTCCCGGGCATAGGCTTTCTCATAAGCGTCATGGCCGGGCAGCGAGAACATACAGGGCAAGGAAACTGCCGTGCTCGTACCGCATGATGTCACGCTTGGGAAATTGAATATAGATTGCTGTTGAGCCAGCTCGGGTGTTGTCTGGCGTTCATAGCCATTCAGCCCCCAGTTCGCGGCACGTACGGTTTCGCCCACCACGATGACTAACAGCATGGGCTTTTTTCCCTCGCCTGCGACGATCATGGCATCAGACCCCACCGGTAGACGCGGTGCGTTGGCGGATAGCGTATCGCTGGCGAGCACCTGGCTCAATGAGATAAGATAATTTCCCGGCGTAACCAAGTAGCGAAGCTCCTTGTGGTTGCGCATGAGCGAAGAGAGACCTTGATAAGAAAACATGACCGAGACGAGCAAGACTGTTACGCCACCGAGAAAATAGGCAAGGCGACGGAATATTGCCTTGGACCAAGATGCTTTCTCAAGCCTGACCTGCCAAATTATGACGGCTGGCAGGGCAAAGAAAATAAGCATGTGGAGAAGCAGACCGGTCGTGAAAAGTTCACGAGCTTCCTTGACGTCTGTCTGCAATACATTGTCCAGCATCGTGGTGTCGAAATAGGTTCCGTAGTGGCTGGTAAAGTAACTCACGCAGGAAGCAACGAAGAGCATCAGTGTAAGTATGATCTTGGTGGACCAGCGAAAAACGAACGGTACGAACACGATGAATTGAAGGCTGGTCATGACGGCGAACATGCTGATTGCCATACTCCATGATCCGACCTCGTTTAGCTCATACCCGGCCAAGGCACTCTGCCAGAACGCGATGTTGTATAAAATAGTGAATAGGAACGTGACCCATAACGTGAGCTGCTCAGAACTCATACAAGGCCGATAATCTAAAACAGAGGCTAGTGCCTCGTAACAGAGCAGCAACTTCCGATTCATGAGGATTGTGTACCAAGCTTGAAGAAGAATTCTGGTCTAGCGGGATTCAACATGACCTGTGAAAAGGCGAAACTTACTGTCCAACAGATCATTGCGGTCCAGAGATCATGGGATAGGAAATGAGCCCCACGCAGTTGCTGCGCAATGCCAAATGTCAGTCCCATCACGATTCCTAACCCCAGCCCCAACCAGCGTAAGTTCGGTCGAGTCGCTGAAAAAAAGAAATAAAAGGTAATCCAGGCATAGCCCGCACTGGCATGCCCCGCAGGGAAACAGGCTGAAGCTGGCATGGTTGCGGGTCGTATCTCTAAAAGCCCAACGAAATCCGCGTGACCCCCATAGCGAATTAGATCCCAGGGGCATTCCATGCTAACGAGTTGCTTAATAACGGAAATGGAGAGTGTCGAAAGCAGTGTTGCCAGGAAGAGATATAGTAGCGGCTGGCGCCAATCCCTTGATCGCGACCAAAAATAACTCACTAGCAAAGAGAAAAATGTAAAGCACCCCAGGGTGACGCTCAGGTCCTTGCCGCCCCGGTGAATTATTGCCTGCGTGACTAAATTTTCTTTTAATGACCAGGTACTTCCTTGAAGCCGATATAACCAGTCAGCAACCATAAAATCGATATTGAATATGCTGAACATGGCCATGATCGCCAGGAAGACTAGCCATGAGATTCCTAGCGTCGTCATGCCGCCTACCCGATCAGCACACACAGCCAAGCTCCTATCATAAGCAGGACACTCATGAATACAGCGGCAGATCCAATATCCTTGGCACGACCACTGAGCGGGTGATATTCCGTACCAATCCGATCTATCGTGGCTTCAATAGCGGAATTCACCAGCTCGACCACAAGGATCAGCGTTAACGAAGCGAATAGAATCGCTTTCTCGATCGAAGTGGTGTCGAAAATGAAGATAAAAGGATAAAGTACGAGGCTAAAGGCGACTTCCTGCCTGAACGCAGCTTCGTTTTTCCAGCAGGCATACAGGCCAGAAAAAGCATTTAGGAAAGCGCGGAATATGCGTTTTATTCCTTTTCCATTAGGTTTGGTTTGGACAGCAAAGATGTGCAAAGCAACGCTCTCATTGACTGGATGAGCCCGAAGTATGAAATACCAAACTTAATGAATTCTTACGCCGAGCGAAGTCGTAACGCTCGGGTCACGAGAATGTTTGCTGGCCATTGCCGACGTTAACTTAAGGAAGTCTTAAGACGCGGCAGCGATAATGCCCGGTCTAGCCACCGAGGAGGCAGCATGCGCATATTGCTGGTAGAAGACGATCCATTACTGGGGGACGGCATCAAGACGGCCTTGGAACGCGAGGGGTATACAGTCGACTGGTTCGCCAACGGGCGAGAGGCGATCAGTGCCGCTCGCAGCGAAGCCTTCACAGTGGTGGTCCTTGATCTGGGGCTGCCAGACGTAGACGGCATGCAAGTACTGAATCATCTCCGACAACAGTCGTCACTGCCCATACTGATCTTGACTGCTCGCGATGCTGTGGAAGAACGAATCCGGGGGTTAGATGCGGGAGCCGATGACTACGTACTCAAACCCTTCGACTTGCAGGAGTTGTTAGCCCGCTTGCGCGTGGTAACGCGCCGCGCTGAAGGGCGTGCCTCCCAGGTGCTGACGCTGGGGGCACTCCGCATTAATGAAGCGCAGCACAGCGTCAGTTGGCAGGATCGGGAAATCAGGCTGGGCAGACGGGAATATGCTCTACTGCTGGAGCTGGCACATCACCCCGATATAGTGCTGTCTCGTCCACGTCTTGAGAGTCTGCTATACGGCTGGGGAGAGGAGGTGGAATCCAACGCTCTAGAAGTACATGTTCATCATCTGCGCAGAAAACTCGCAAAGAGCCTGATCATTACCGTCCGCGGTATTGGTTACCGGCTGGACAGCCACGCGGCATGACTTCAATCCGTCGTTATCTGATCCGCGCCCTGACGCTGATATTGGCCATTGCCGGGGGGGTAGCAGGCACGGCTGCTTACCTGATTACCGACCATGAACTGGAAGAAATTTTCGATACCCAACTCAGCCTGCATAGCCGTATCGTGGCAGGACAGATCAGTCCGGATACAACCCTTAATGAATATGCGCATATTGCAGAGCATCTGTCTATCCCGGGTTATCCGGCCCGTTTATATCGCGATAGTAAGGTTTTACCGGTAGATGCCGATGCGATGCCAGCAATCCTCTACCACGAAGAAGAACGCAAGTTAGTTCTCAGCTTCTGGAATGGTGATGGCTCACCACGTCTGCTGAGTGGTAAATGGAATACCGTCGGCCCCTTTCCCGCACCTCGTGAGGTGGGCTTTCGCTGGGAAGAATACGATGGCCGTCGCTGGCGTGTGTTCAGCATGTTCGATACGGACAGCGACACCTGGATTAGCCTGGGACTACGTAATACCTTTCATGAGGAAATCGTAGAGCGCATCACGTGGAACAATTTATTGCCGATGCTGATCCTGTTACCGGTGTTGATATGGTTTATGAACCGTATCATCCGACGTGGACTGGCCCCGATCAGCGATCTGTCGCGCCAAGTCCAGGGGCGCGATGCCCGAGATCTGCGCCGACTTGTCACTAAAGTGCCACGGGAACTCCAAGGCCTACGCCAATCACTGAACGACTTTATCGCCAGACTCGAAGAAACGCTAGAACGTGAACGCCGCTTCACTGCGGATGCCGCTCATGAACTGCGCACCCCACTCGCGGCGCTACGTATTCATTTGGACAACGCTCAGGCAGGCGAGCAGCAATCGTTACAAAAAGCCTATACCGGTGTAGAGCGGTTACAGCGTGTCGTAGAGCAGCTGCTAATTCTGGCACGGCTGGATCGCTCAACGAGCCTATCGCGCGATACTACTGACATCTATCGCATTGTGGTCGAGATCATGGCCGATTTTTGGCCGCTGGCCCATGCCCGAGACCAGCGTCTGACACTGAAGGGGCTGACCCGGCTGGAGGTATATGCCGATGGAGTGGAGGTGGGGATCCTGTTGCGCAACCTGTTGGATAATGCCTTGCGCTATACTCCAGCGGGTGGTTACGTTGAAGTCGAGCTCGGCTTGTCGGGTAGATCACCGCAGTTAATCGTCCGCGATACTGGTCCCGGTCTCCCCGAGGCCTTACTTGATAAGGTTATCGAGCGCTTTCGCCGGGCCGCCGATCAGCGCACGACGGGTAGCGGGCTGGGATTGTCAATAGTCTCGGAACTGGCCCAACAGCAACAGGCACACCTGGTACTGGCAAATCGACGGCCTCATGGGCTGGAAGCAAGCGTTACCTGGGATATATCTGAGCAGAAAGGCACTTGAGCCAAGCGTGGCGCAATCTCATGGATCACAGATAAAAAAGAGGAGATAAAAAAGAAGGAGATAAAAAAGACACCCACCGCTAGATAAAAATCGGGGAAAGACAAGAACATCAGCTAAAGCATTTTTCGGATGATCGCCGGGTGGGAAAGCGGGAACTGTCGAGGTTGAACTCGCTGCCAATGGGGCAGGTTTCGCGCAAAGGAGATCTTGCCCCTTCGAGCCGTGCGGATGTTACCGTAGAGGCGGGAGCTAGCTCAGCAGCGTCTTACACGGGCCGAGCCCGGGCGTGCGCTGATAGCCCAGTTGTCGTGCGGCGCTTCTGAGCTTCTCTGCACAGCCGACCAGCGTCTTGAACCGGCTTTCGAACCGGGTAACCAAAAACAGCCAGTGCTTGGGCTCTATGTTCAAGCGCTGCAGTATGGGCGGCAGATCTGCCGGGATGGCTCCGCGCTTGCCTTCGCGGATGATGCGACCACTCCAATCCACCAGCTCAATATAGTCCTGGAGTTTGAAGGGAAGACCGCGTGGCATGGGTTGCCGCGGATTACCGACAAAGGGCATCAGGGTTTTAGGCTGGCCGCCGTTGGACGACAGTGCGGCGATGCGGGCTTGAATGGAGGTATGTGCGGATGCTTCGGGTGTGGCAGCCAGCTTCGCCCTCACGGGATTGAGATCCACATAGGCCATGCAGGCTGCGAGCGCCTTCTCGTCCAGCAGCGCCTGCGAGCTAAAGCGCGACTCCCAGAACCGGCCGGTGCAGTTGTCCTCGGCGTTGGCTTGTCGGGCGATGGGCTCGTTCAAGGCTCGCATGAACCAGCTGATATCGCACAGCCGCGCCCGCCAAGCGGCGAGCTTATCGGCAACCGCGTCAAGCTCGACATCCGACAGTGCCTCGCAGCGCAGGTACTTGTGGGTGAGCCACGTGCCGCTGTAGAGGCGGTGCCAGCGTTCGCACACCTCGTAGTCGCTCCACGCCAGGCTCTGCGGCTTGTCCACGTGCAGAACCACATGGTGGTGGTTGGACATCACCGCATAGGCACAGACATCAATGGCAAAAATATCGGCAAGTTCCAGTATGCGGTCTTCGATCCACTGGCGGCGGTGCTCGTAGCACTGGCCGGTGAGGGCGTCTGTCCCGCAGAGAAACGCCCGCCGGACACAGCGGGACGTGCAGTGGTAGTAGGGTGTGGCATCGAGCGAAATGAGCTGCTTCCGTGGCTTTGGCATGGTGACGTCCTCCTGTCAGACCGCTGTCTGAATATACAGTTATTGATCCTGGGGCGCAACTGCTAGGATGGGTGTCTATATAAGAAAGGATACTGCACAGTAGGCGGCGCGAGTGAGGAATAGGTCAAAATCCGGGTTCTAAGAACCCGGAATTGCGTT
>CAZEWY010000048.1:0-18947 GCA_964515945.1 uncultured Cellvibrionaceae bacterium | reverse complement strand
GCATGGCGACTCCGACATCTTCGCGATTCACCATGAGAAGTTGCAAAGTCTGGGCCGGCGGTTATGTTTGGTTGGGGGCGGATTGTTTGGGTGGGGTTTTTTGGAAGGATTTGTTTGGGAGGATTTGTTTTGTCGGGTTACGCCGCTTCGCGACTAACCCGACTTACCAAGGTCGAGCCGGGACGATGTTGCGGCCCTCGACATGGTCAACCCGTGATTGGCAGAATGCCCCGACATTTGGGGTAGTGGAGGCAACCCCACAGTCGCTCCCCTGCCCTGGCGCCACTTTTTACCGTGCCCAGCACCATGGATGACGCGCATTTCGGGCAACTGGGGGCGGCCTTTCTGGTGGCGGGATCGTCCTGCCGGGGGTTCAGCGGATTGACCACCAGTCTCTCAATATCCGACCGGGTGTAGGCCTGGCGCGCCGGTATGCGCAGCAGACGCAGATCAGCGGCGTCACAGACACCGGAGACAAATTCATCCCGCTGGCGTCGCTTTTCGGCGCTATGGGATTTGTCGTCCAGCTCTATGGCGGCGATGGGAGACAGGTCGTCCTTGTCGCAGAGCAGGAAATCGAAATGCTTGGCGCTGATGCGGTTGAAGGCGCCCTGCCATTGACCTTTGTCCTGCATGGGCCGGACGCTGATGATGTCTGCAATACGGACTTTGCCCATGACCCGATACTGGTCGCCGATCATTTGATCCAGGACACCGAGAAAGGATCTTTCGGCGGGGGTAAAAAGTGCCTCATTCCGGCAATAGGGGTAGTCCACCGACGCGAACGACGATGGCTTCTTTCTTCGGGCCACTACCACCACGGTCAGCACCACGACCAGCGCCAGTAGGACCAATGCTCCCCTTTCCATACAAGATGCCTTGTTAATTATCAGCCTGTTAATTATAGCTGGATGATGGGTGAAGTGCTATGGAGCCCCATTGCAAGAGTAACTGGCCCGGCTTCCATGCCCTCCCATCCGGAAACCCACACCGGATAGCATCCAATGAATTGGTACATAGCGACAAAAAGGGAAGCAAATTCCTCCCCGGTTTTCCGTCCCAGCCCTTTGGGAAAAACTTTTTCTTTCACTTTTCCATCGAAGTCAGGGATGCTTCCCATGACCCGGTTCAAATATTTTTTCAATGATAACGTTTTCTTTTTTTTGAAACCGTTTTCACTTTTAAATATCGGTAGACGCCGAGTAAAGACTGTTATTAAATCAAGGCTCGCCCTGACACTGGCAATAGGGTTTTTCGGTTTTTCGTAATAAAAATAACGCCAATAAGTAAGCTTTACCCTGGAACACCAGTTGATATTTTTCCTCTGAGTTCGAGAAAAAATTAAGTGTATTCCGTTCCAGAAAGTACATCAGAAACAGCGCGCGTTGAGCGCGCAATCCCGTGACGCCGTTTGCGCGTCGCTCCTGCATTACGACGATTTTCGGCTAAACGCTCGGTTTCGATGCTTGAGTCCTTTCGGTAGCTTAAACCAGAACGTAAGCCATCAAACGGCCATCGAAACAATATCCTGAAGCAAGATGCTTCATAACAAGCGAGGATCAGATCATGAAAATTTTCAGGCTACCCAGCGGGTCCCGGAGCAGAGGACCCCTGAGCCATTCCAGGCTTATCTTCTGGATGATAATCATCCAATGTTTTTTCGCCGTGGCCACGGCCTCGGCCCAAACGAATCTGGCCATTGGAAAATCCATTTCCGCCAGCAGTTCAGTCGATGTTTATTATGCCTCCAATGCCAATGACGGCAATCAGGGAAGCTATTGGGAAAGTCAGAACAATGTTTTTCCCCAGTCTCTGACCGTTGATCTTGGCAGCACCTACAACGTCAATCAGGTGGTGTTAAAACTTCCCGATTTTTGGGGTAGTCGCACCCAGACCCTGTCCATCGAAGGCAGCACGGATGGCGTCAACTATTCAACGATTGTCGGCTCCGCCGGCTACGTGTTTGATCCAGCCAACAGTAATGTAGTGCCGATCAGCTTTCCCGAATCGAGCGCCCGTTATGTCAGGTTGGGTATCACTGGCAATACCGAATGGCCGGCTGCTCAGGTCTCCGAATTTGAAGTCTATGGTTCGGCAACGGATCCCGACCCGGACCCACGGGATGCCTTCAGCCAGATCAAAGCCACCTCCTACGATGCCATGAACGGCGTTCAAACCGAACCCACCAGCGACGTTGGTGGGGGACAGAACGTTGGCTGGATCGACAACGGCGACTGGTTGCTGTTTGAGGATGTGGATTTTGGCAGCGGCGCGTCCAGTGTCGATGCGCGCGTGGCAAGTGACCATGCCGGCGGCACCATTGAATTCCGTTTGGACGGCACCAGCGGGCAGCTTATCGGCAGCGTGAATGTGAGCTACACCGGAGGCTGGCAAAGCTGGGTTAGCGAAAATGGCAGCGTCTCCGCCAGCGGCATACACGACCTGTATCTGGTCTTTACCGGCACCGCGAGCGGCGGTCTGTTTAACGTCAATTGGGTAAGCTTCTCAACCGACTCCGGCGATCCGGACCCTCAACTCCCGGCGACACCCCAGAATCTAACCGTGACGGACGTCACCACATCGTCTGTCTCGCTGTCCTGGAGCAGCGCCAATGGTGCCGACGGCTACGATATTCTGCGCAACGGCAGCGTCATCAATTCGACCACCGCAACCGCCTATCAGGATAGCGGACTCGCTGAAAATACCTCCTACACCTATAGTGTGCGAGCCTACAATCAGGACGGAATCTCCGGCGAGAGCAACAGCGTCAGCGCGACCACCGAAGGTTCCACTGAACCGGATCCCGACACCAGCAATGTTTCAACCGGTCAGCCAGTGACAGTGAGCAGCACAGCGGCTATTCATGTCGGATCCAACGCGACTGATGGCAACCAGGCCAGCTACTGGGAAAGCGCCAACAACGTCTTTCCACAAACCTTGACGGTGGATCTCGGCAGCACCCATTACATCAGTCAAATCCTGCTGAAGTTGCCCAATGACCCGGCCTGGGCAACGCGCACTCAAACCCTCTCCATCCAGGGCAGCGGTGATGGATCCAGCTTCAGCACCATTGTGAATTCCGCTGGATATACCTTTAACCCGAACAGCGCCAACACGGTAACCATCAACTTTCCCGAGACCGCCACCCGTTATGTCCGGCTCCACGTTACCGGGAACACCGGATGGCCAGCCGCGCAGATTGCCGAAATGGAAGTCTATGGTTATCCGGACCCGGTGCCGCCTTCCACGCCGCAAAATCTGAGCATCGGCGGTGGCACTTCCACGACCCTCTATCTCACCTGGGACAGTGCGGATCTGGCGGAAGGCTACGAAGTCCTGCGCGACGGAGTTGTGGTTGCGGATGTTACCGCCACCTCCTATCAGGACACCGGGCTGACCGAAAACACCAGTTACAACTATAGGGTGCGCGCCTATAACCAATTTGGCAGCTCCGCCGAAAGCAACGCGGTAACCGGCACCACTCTGGATTCCGGTTCGGATCCGGGGCCAGGCCCGCAACGCGGCGCCAACATGCCTTTTGATATCTACCAGGCCGAGGATGCGGTCATTGGTGGCGGTGCCCAGCTTGTCGGACCGAATAGAATTATCGGCGATATCGCCGGCGAGGCTTCAGGACGAAAAGCGGTCACTCTCAACCAGACCGGAAGCTACGTTGAATTCACCACCGAAGCCAGCACCAATACTTTGGTCACCCGCTTTTCGATTCCCGATGCTCCGGGCGGTGGCGGCATTACCGCGACCCTCAACATTTACGTCAACGGGCAATTTGAAACGGCGATTGAGCTCACGTCCAGACATGCCTGGTTGTATGGTGATGAAACCAACCCCAATAACAATCCGGGTTCGGGCCCGGCCAGACATATCTATGACGAAGCCAATATCATGTTCGACCATTCAATTCCGATGGGCAGCACCATTCGACTGCAAAAGGATTCCGAAAATACGTCGCAATATGCTATCGACTTTATCAGTCTGGAACAGGTATCGCCGATTCCGAATCCGAACCCGTCCCTCTATGTGACGCCGACCGGATTCTCACAACAGGATGTGCAGAATGCCATCGAACAGGCGCGCATGAGTAATGCCGTTGGTGTCTATCTGCCGCCCGGAACCTATCAGACATCCTATAAATTCAACGTCCATGGCAAGCCGATGGAAATCATTGGGGCCGGTCCCTGGTATACCCGCTTTGAAACACCGGCCGGGCAAACCAACACCGATGCGGGATTTTCGGTAGGCGCCACGGCCAATGGCTCCACCTTTGCCAACTTCGCGTTTTTTGGCAATTACACGGATCGCATCAATGGTCCGGGAAAGGTGTTTGACTTCAACGGCGTGTCGAATATGACGATCGACAACATCTGGACGGAACATCAGGTCTGTATGTTCTGGGGTGCGAATGTGCACAACACCACCATCAAGAACTCCCGCATGCGCAACCTGTTTGCGGACGGGCTCAACTTCACCAATGGCAGCAGTGGCAACCACGTTGTCAACAACGAGGCACGCTCAACCGGGGATGACAGCTTTGCCCTGTTTGCCGCAACCGATGGTGCTGGTGGTATCGTGGAAAACAATCTCTATGAAAACCTGACTGCCATGACACCCTGGCGCGCCGCCGGTCTTGCCGCCTATGGCGGGCAGGGCAATACCTTCAGGAATATTCATGTGGAAGATGCATTGGTCTATTCCGGCGTGACTATCAGCTCGCTGGATTTTGGTTACCCCTTTACCGGATTCCAGGCCAATCCAACCACGAATTTTGAAGGTATTACCATACTGCGTTCCGGCGGTAATTTCTGGAACAACCAGGTATTCCCGGCACTGTGGATGTTCTCGGCATCCGAAACTTTTCAGGGCATTCGCATCACGGATCTGGATATTATTGATCCCACCTATGTCGGAATCATGTTCCAGACCAACTACGTTGGAGGGAATCACCAGAATGTATTCCAGGATACGATTCTCACCAACGTCACCATTTCCGGTGCTCAACCTCACCCGGACTATCCCAACCGGTCCGGCTTTGGTATCTGGGCGAACCCCATGGCCGAAGCCGGTCAAGGCCCGGCTATTGGCACGGTCGAGTTCAACAACCTGACGCTGTTCAACAATGCAGTGAATATCGAAAACCAGTGTCCGGATTTCAATATCATCATTAATTGAATAATTGGCAGTTGAAAACAAAAAAGCCTGTTGAGTCATCAACAGGCTTTTTATTGCTTTTCCGCCACAGACTCCGAAGACATGAATTCGGTGTTTGCTGTTGTGACCGTCGCCAGCATGGATGCTGGTGCAGAGCCTACAGGGATGTATTCACGGCGTGTCACAGCAGTAAATGCCGGATTCATGTCTCCCCGACACTAAGTACCTGAGTCTTTAACAACAAGGGTTTAGCTAAAGTCCAGCCCTTAATTTATCGGACAGCAGTGAATTTAAATAAGCTTTTGCCAGAGTGACTCAAAACGTTGATACAGCGCCTGATAAGCGTCCGGTGCCACCGGTCCGACCTCGAGCCATTCCAGCGCCAGGGATTCTGGAGACGTTGTCGTCGCCTGCCCCAAGCCTTTCTTGAGCAGATTGACCTGGTATTCCATGCGCAGAGCCTTGTCCTCTGCCGGGGTTGCGACATCAGCCAGTATCTCCGTGCGAATGCACAGCAGCGTCAGTGCTTTCCGGTTCGACTCCGGCTCACCCTGTGGCGTAGTTTCCAGTTTTAGTTTGATTCTTGACTGGGCACCGTCCGGCCATCGGGTGGTGGCATCGATGCTTGAATGGATATCGCTTTTTAAATCCGTGGCCGTTTCACTGTCTTCAGTGTTTTTGAGAATAGCCATTTGGTAGTCATTGATTGCAGCATTGATGGAAAAGGCCGCCGTCCATGCATCCAGTTCAGCCCGCTGCAATTCCTTTCGGACCTTTTCGTCATAGGCTTCCAGGTTCTGCGTAAAGTTCCGCCGCGTTACCTTGTCCGCATTGCCGGGCAGCGGTCCAAGGTCGCGGAACGCCTGCGCCATCCGATCCCTTTCCGCCCGGGTTGCCAACAGTTCCTCGCCGTTCAGTTGCAGCGTTTTTTTCAACTCACTGATCAACTCATTCGCCTGAGCCAGATTCCCGCCAAGCAGGGCCTTTTCCTCGGCCATTGCATTTTCCTTCCTGGCGAACACGGCGTCGCAGTGCCGGCGGAACTCCTTCCACAAGCGTTCGTTTTCACGGTAATTACAGCGCCCGATCTGTTTCCATTGAGCCTGCAACCTTTTGGCGGTGTCCATGGCCTGACCCAGATCGGCCATATCGGCAAGTTTGTCGGCCTGGGCAATCACCAGTTCCTTGGCGTGCCTGTTCCTTGAATACTCTTCCTCGAGTTTGGCCTGGATAGCCGCCATGGCGTCATCAAAGGCCTTGCCAATTGATTTGCTCGCACCTCGATCCACCGGCGAATAGGAATGCAGCTCTTCCCGGGCATTGTGAAGAACTTTCTCGACCTGTCGCCAGTCCGCGTTCTCCCAATCGTATTCCCGCAGGTATTCCTGTAACTGCTTGACCAGAGTCTTGCGTTTGCCCAGGTTTTGCTTGCGGACAACGGAAAGCTCCTGAAAATAGTCCTTGCAGGGTTCATAGGCCTTGTCGGCGGCTTCGCTGAAACGATGCCACAAGTCCTCCTGCCGGTCCTTGCCACTTTGCGTCAGGGATTTCCATTCGTCCTGAAGTTTCCGGATCCTGGTTGCCAAGGCATCGGGCGGAAGATCCGCACCCACCAGCGCTTCCATGGAGTCCACCAGCGCCTGTTTTTTGGGTACAACCGCATAGGCCTGCCAATCAACCAGTTTCTGGATGGCTTCATCCAGACTTTCCAGCCGGGCGGCCAGATTTCCCGGGAGGCTGTCCAATGCATTGCGTTTCTCATCAATGGAGTGGCGTATGCCCAGCGCCTGTTTCAGGCGACCCTGCTCCGCCGCGGTATGACTTTTGCGAATCAGGCCACCAATAATGCGAACCTGCTTTTGCCTGGATTCTCTCAGCTCTTTTTCACGTGCATTTTCCGTTGGGTCGACGTCCTCGGCCGCCGCCGTCTCATGCTCGGTGGGTACCTCATTCTCGGCGGACGTTTGGGGCATAACCTCTGGCGGGGTCTCCTCTGACGTTCCCGCCTCGACTTCGTCCTGTATCTCAGCCTCAACCGAATTCTGCTGTTTGTTGACTTCTTCTCTTACACGGTCCCGGCAAACATCCAGCGCCGCTGTGAAGCGCTTTTTGTCGACGTCCTCGGCGTGATCTTCCACTTCACTCCAGCGCCTGGCGAGACTTTCCGTTTTAAAACGGTAGTCCTTGTCGACAAAACGTTGTCTGTGCTGTTCGATGTTTGTGCATAAATCGGCAATAGCGGCTTCAATTTGGATCTGGGCATCCTTCGCCGCTTTCTGCTCATCCAGCGCATTTTTGATAATTTTATAGGCGCTCTTGTCCTTGTTTTTGAACGTTTTCAGCAAATCGCGCAACAGGTCTGGTTCGTTAATTCGCTCGGCCAGGGTTTTTCTGACGGCGGCGGAAGTGGCGGTGGTGCATAAACTGGCAAGCTCTGTCTGGTCTTCAATGCCTGCCAATGTCGCCTGCTCAAGTTCGCCGGAGCCACAATGGCTTGCAATCGCCAGACGTGTTTCGGTTTGGGGAACATCCGCCATCAACTGGGACACCGTGATCTGACCGGCGCTAAGGAGTTCGGCCAGTTTCACCCGCGCGGCTTTTTCCAGTGCCGCCGGTGCTCCGGCGGCGGCCTTGCGCAGTGGTGCGCCGTAAGAAAGGTGGCCCACAGCCGCCACGCGAATGTCCATATCCCCAGGGTCACCCTGAGTACCCTCAACCAGCGCTTCAAGCGTCGATTGCGGTTCATCTCCCAGTTTATCGAGCCGGTTTTCCGACTCCAGGGATGTGGTCTTGCTGGCGATGAGCTGACGAAACAATTTCATATTGGTATTTTTCTTTATCGGGTTTGAGGTGCCAATATTGCAATAAATCAAGGAGGGTAGAAACAGTGATTGTCCCAAATCATACCTTCCTGTTTCATTCAGGGACACTAACTTTTTCCACGGATGACCATTCGCCCGCTGGCAATAGCCTCCAGGGGCACTAAACCCCGCCGTGTCATTTACTTATAGTCTCAATGATCTATACTGCGCGCCCCGAAAAACCGCCAAGAGATGCTCCATGCCCACCGAAAACCGCAAGCCGCCCGTCAACCCTCTCAATCTCAGCCGCGGCGCCATGCTGATGATCGAGATTGCGCTGGCGATCGGTGGATTCGGTATAGGCACGGGTGAGTTTGCCGCCATGGGTCTGATGCCGGGCATCGCCGCGGGACTGGGCATTACCGAGCCCCAGGTCGGTCATCTTATCAGTGCCTATGCCCTGGGTGTTGTGGTGGGCGCACCGCTGCTGGCCATCGCCGGCAGCCGGCTCTATCGCCGCCACCTGCTGATCGGGCTTATGGCTTTCTATGCCCTGGCCAATCTTGCCAGCGCCCTGGCGCCGGGATATCACTCGCTGATGGCATTTCGATTTATCGCCGGCCTGCCCCATGGCACCTATTTTGGTGCCGCGGCCCTGGTCGTGGCAACCCTGGTGCCGCCCGACCAGCGGGGCAAGGCGGTGAGCCGGGTGATGATCGGCCTGACCCTTGCCATACTGATCGGCAATCCGCTGGCGACCTGGCTGGGACAGTCCGTCAGTTGGCGCTACGCCTTTGCACTGGTAACGGGGATCTCGGTGCTGACCACCTGCCTGATTGTGCTCTTTGTGCCCATCAACCGCCAGCAACCTCGCAACAATCCTCTCAGCGAGATGAAGGCGTTCAACCGCCCCCAGGCCTGGCTTGCCCTGGCCATGGGAGCCACCGGGTTCGCCGGCGTTTTCTGTGTGTTCAGCTATTTGGCCCCTACTCTGCTCGAAGTAACCCAGGTCGACAAAGGCTGGGTTCCCATTGCCATGGCGATCTTTGGCTTGGGTGGTTTTATGGGGAATATCGCGGGTGGCTGGCTGTTCGACCGTTTCCGGTTCAGGGGCGTGGGCGGCGTACTCCTCTGGAGCGCCGCCATTCTGTTGATATTTCCATTGGCCACACACCAGCTCTGGAGTGTGCTGCTAGCGACCTTTTTTGTCGGCACCGTGGGCGCCATATCGCCCATTCTGCAAACCCACCTCATGGATGCGGCCCCCGGCGCGGAAACCCTCGCCGCCGCCTCGCACCACGCGGCTTTCAATACCGCCAATGCCCTCGGCCCCTGGCTGGGAGGCATAGCCATCACCGCCGGCCTGGGCTGGAGCTCAACGGGCTATGTAGGGGCTGCCACGGCGCTGACCGGACTGGCGATATTTGCCTTCGCCTGGCGGTTGGAGCCCAACTCCCGCTGAATTGGGTCGAAAAGCTATGTAGGGTTACGCCCCCCGATTTAAGCAGCCATTTCCTCGGCCGTGCTCGAAAGGACCTGAATGTTATTGCCATTGAGGCGCACTTCCCAGATATTCAGCACCACCTCCGGCTTTTCAATGCAGCGGCCGTTGGCCAGTGAAAAGTGCTGCTTGTACAGCGGGCTTGCGACCACGGGCTCGCCGTCAATATCACCAATAATCCCCCGCGCAATAATATGCACCCCGGAGAAGGGGCAGTAGTTGTTGATGGCAAAGACGCGATTATCCAGCTCGGGAATCCAGAAGAGCGCCACCTGTTCACTGCCCAGCCTGGCGCCGACACCGGAGTTGGGGATCAGGTCATTTTTGTTGCCGATGGTGATCCAGCGGGTTTGCTTGTTCATCCAGTTCTCCTCTTATCAAATCAATAAATCGCATCGCCATCATTGTTGGGTTACGCCGCTGCGCGGCTAACGCCAACCTACACCAGCGTCGCGGGGATCAACTCCGCTTTTTCCTTTGCATTGGCTGGTCGGGGCTGGCCGCGCTCCTTGACGAAAATGACTTTGGGATCATCACCCTGGTCATTGATCATCTGGCGGAAGCGTTTCAGGCTTTCGGGGTTTTCCAGCGTGGTTTTCCATTCGCATTCATAGTTGCCGATCAAGCGCTCGATTTGCTGGTCGAGATCAGCATTGATGCCGAGCGAGTCTTCCAGAATCACCCGTTTCAGGTAGTCCAGCCCGCCGTCCAGATTTTCGATCCAGCGGGCGGTGCGTTGCAGCCTGTCGGCGGTGCGAATGTAGAACATGAAGATGCGGTCGATAGTGCGCATCAGGGTGTCGGTATCCAGATCCGTCGCAAACAGATCCGCGTGACGCGGGCGCATGCCGCCGTTGCCGGCCACATAGAGGTTCCAGCCGTTTTCGGTGGCGATCACGCCAAAATCCTTGGACTGTGCCTCGGCGCACTCGCGGGTACAGCCGCTCACGGCAAACTTCACCTTGTGCGGTGCGCGTATACCTTTGTAGCGATTTTCCAGATCAATGGCGAGTTTGACGCTGTCCTGCACGCCGTAACGGCACCAGGTGCTGCCGACACAGCTTTTGACCGTGCGGACGGACTTGCCGTAGGCCTGGCCGGTTTCAAAACCGGCATCCACCAGCCTCGTCCAGATGGCTGGCAACTGATTCAGCCTGGCGCCAAACATATCGATGCGCTGGCCGCCGGTGATCTTGGTGTAAAGGTTGAAATCACGGGCGACTTCCGCAATCACCATGAGTTTTTCCGGCGTGATTTCGCCGCCGGCGATTCGCGGCACCACGGAGAAGGTGCCGTCCTTTTGCATGTTGGCGAGGAAAGTATCATTGGTGTCCTGTAAGCCGGCATGTTCCTGTTTGAGCACATAGTCATTCCACACGGACGCCAGGATATTGCTCACCGTCGGTTTGCAGATATCGCATCCCAGGCCCTTGCCGTGGCCGTCCCGCAGTTCATTGAAGGTCTTGATGCCTTCAACCCGGACAATATGTTCCAGTTCCTGGCGCGTGTGATCAAAGTGTTCGCACAGGGCGGTGCTGACTTCCATACCCAGGGCGGCCATCTCGTGATCCACCACACTCTTGAGCTGCGCCGCGCAACCGCCACAACCGGTGGAGGCCTTGGTGGCATCCTTCACTTCACCCAAAGAACTGTTGCCGCCCTGGATACAGGCAACAATATCGCCCTTGGTAACGTTGTGGCAGGAACAGATGGTGGCGGTCGCTGGCAGCGCATCCACGCCCAAGGCCGGCGCGCCGCCTTCATGGGCCGGAAGAATCAGGGATTCCGGATGCTCCGGCAGGTCCAGGCGGTTGCTGTAGTACTGCATCAGGGTGTCGTAGTAGCTGTTGTCCCCCACCAGCATGGCGCCCAGCAGACGGCGACCGTCTCCCGAAACCACCATCTTGCGGTAGCGCTGGCTGATCTGATCCAGGTAGCGAAATACGCGAGCCCCCGCATTCTGATTGCCGTGGGCGTCGCCAATCGCGCCCACATCCACGCCCAGCAGCTTCAATTTGGTGCTCATGTCCGCGCCCTGAAAGAGCGCATCACCGCCGGTCAGGGTGGCAATGGCCACCTTGGCGGTCTGGTAGCCGGGCGCGACCAGACCGTAACAACAGTTATTCCAGGCAGCCACTTCACCGATGGCCAGAATGTCTTCATCGCTGGTCAGGCACCGGTCGTCCACCCGCACCCCGCCCCGCTCGCCCATTTCCAACCCGGCGTCGCGGGCCAGTTCGTCACGAGGACGAATGCCGGCGGAGAAAACAATCAGGTCCGTTTCCAGCATCTTGTCGTCCTGGAAGACCATGCAGTGACGGGCATTCACGCCGTCCTCAATGCGTTGGGTTGCGCGCCCGGTCAGCACCTGAACACCCAAGGCTTCGATTTTTTCGCGCAGCAGTTCGCCGCCTTCGTCATCCACCTGCACCGGCATCAGGCGCGGCGCAAACTCCACCACGGCGGTATCCAGATCCAGGCTACGCAGGGCATTGGCGGCCTCGAGGCCCAATAGACCACCGCCGACGACCACGCCGGTATTGGCGTTGGCCGCCGCTGCGCGGATTGCATCGAGATCTTCGAGGGTGCGATAGACAAGACAGTTGGGCCTGTCATTACCGGGAATGGGTGGCACGAAGGGATAGGAACCGGTCGCCAACACCAGTTTGTCGTAACCAAGTGAGGTGCCATCCGAAAGTGCAACGGCTTGACTCGCGCGATCAATGGCTGTGGCCCTGACGCCCAGCCGCAGTTCATAGCCCCAACTTGTGTACTGCTTCGCCGTGCCCAGTGACAGCTCCGCCGCCGTACGGCCCTGAAAATATTCGGACATGTGCACGCGGTCGTAGGCAAGATGCTTTTCCTCTCCGATCACCGTCACCTCAAAACCTTCGGCGAGTCCGGTCTCGGCCAGGTGCTCCAGAAAATGATGGCCGACCATGCCGTTGCCGACCACTACCAGTTTTGTTTTAGCCACTACCAACTCTCCACTATTCACCTGCGTTGTACTTGCCCAGAGCAACGCTTGTGCCATAGCAGAAAATAAATTATTATTTTACTTTTTAATCAAATAGTTAAAGGACACTCCTAAGTTGATATTTAACAATTTCAAAGCCTGGAAAAGCCTTGGCATGGTGCATGAACGAACCCTGTTGGTGCACGCTGAATAGCGGGTCACACTGCACATCCCTGTGCAGCACTCCTAATCCGCCGAGGTCCATTCAATGGCCTTGCGCATCATCTCGACCATATTGGGATCCGAGAAATTCGCATCCACATGGCCAATGGCGGTATAGAAGGCGCGACCGCTGCCCAGGGTATTCTTGAAAATAACCGGGTGATCCTCCACCGGGTAATTCGAGGCGTAGCTGGAGCGGTCCAGATTGGCCAGCACCTCAATGTTGCCGACGCCCCGGGGATTGCTCTCCCAGAAATACCACTCGTCGGCCAGATACCATTCGCTGCCGATGTGATTCACCAGCGGATCCGCAGTTTGCTCGATTTCCACCCGGGCGTAGGGAATGCCGTCGCCGTGGTGAATGAATTCGGCGCCGCCCAGCAATGTGTCCGTGTACCAGGTCCAGTCGTGTTCGGTATCGGCCGCCGAATGGGTGCCGACGTAGCCCCCACCGTTTTCGATATAACTTCTGAAGGCCGCCTGCTGATTCGCGTCCAAGATATCGCCAGTGGTGTTCATAAACACAACCGTGTCGTACTGGACGAGGTTGGCCGCGGTAAAGAGACTGGCATCCTCCGAGGCGGTCACGGTGTAGCCGTGGGTGGCGGCGATCTCCTGCACCATGGCGATGCCCGCCGGAATGGATCCGTGACGGAAGCCGGCGGTCTTGGAGAAGACGAGGACGTTGGGACAGTCGGCGCCGCAGTTTACGTTGAATTCCCGGTTTCTCGGCACGCTGACTTCTGTACCATTGCTGTCAACCAGGGTCACGTGCAGGTTGTGCCGACCCGTGGGCAAGATACCCAGATTGACGCTGTTGAGATGGCTTATGTTCACTGCCGGATTATTGTCCAGGGAGTAGTTGTAACTGCCGCCATTGGCGATCCAGCTGGAATTCGAGATAGTCACCTGCAGGCTGACGGCCTCAGTGTCCGAAAACTCCGCGCCCTCTCCCGGAGAAACAACACTGATCAAGGGTAGATCGGGATCGGCGGGCAAGCCGTAGACCTCGAACTCGAACAGGGAATAGCCATAACCGGTGGCGCGCTCGGTGCCGTACATGCGGATGTAGCGCCCCTGCTCTCCATCCAGCTCCAGATCGTCGATGCCGCCGTCACTGCTGTCCGTGCTGTAGACAGTCTGCCAATTCAAGCCGTCCCCGGAAACTTCGATGCTGTAGCTGCGCCCGTAGGCCGCTTCCCAATTCAGCAGTGCACGGGTGAAATAGACGCTTTGCCCCATGTCCAGCTCCAGGTACTGGGGATCGCTGGATTCACTTTCCCAGCGCGTGGCGGGGTCGCCATCAATGGCACTGAAGGGTGACCTTTCCGCAAGTGTTGAACTGGAAGCCGTTGCAGCTATGGGCACCAATTGCGAGGGGCTGGGTGTCGGTCCTGTATCGCCATCGGGATCACCATCATCGTCACCATCACCGCTCTGCGCCCAGACCTGGAATTCCCAGAGCGAGAAACCATAGGGTGTGGCGCGCTCGGTGCCGGTCAGGCGGATATAGCGGCCCTGCCCGGTCAGGTTCAGGTCGTCGGTGCCGCCATCGCCGGTGGTGGTGCTGTAGATTGTCGTCCAGGCAGCGGCGTCTTCGGAGACTTCTATGACATAGCCGCTGCCATAAGCGGCCTCCCACTCCAGCAATACACGGGTGATGGACATGCTGGCACCCAGGTCGATCTGTATGAACTGGTTGTCTGCATGTTCGCTACTCCAGCGACTATTCGGATCACCGTCCACCGCGTTGGCGCCCACATAGTCACCCTCGACCGACGAGGTGGTGACGGGCTGATTGACGGAGACCAGCGTCGAAGCGCCCGAACTTGAGGAACTGCTTGATGACGAGCTACTTGACGAAGAGCTGCTGGAAGACGAACTGCTCGATGATGAACTGCCTGTTGAATCATCGCCCCGCAACTGAATCCAGTTCAGGTTAAAGCCGGCGCTGTCCACACTGAGACGCAGGTTGTAGGTCCCAGGCGCGGGAACAGTGACCTGACCGACAACCTGGGTCTGCCAGACCTGCCAACCGCCCGTGTCACCGACAGCAGCACCGCCAATGGCGCCGCCATTCAGGGAAAGCGTGTAGCTGCCACCGCCGATGTCCGACGCAACGCGGGCGCTGACATCATAAGTGCCGGCGTCCAGGGAAACACTGTATTCCAGCCACTCGCCGGTATCTGTCCAGCCAACGTTGTAGCCGCCACCGACATCGGCCGTGGCCTCGATATCCACGTCATCGCTGCGATAGGCCTCACCGGCGTTGCCGGCCGTAAGGTCGAAGAAGTTACTGTAGTCTTCCGCCTGAACAGTCACCAGAGAACCACCGCTTCCCGACGAACTGGAACTGCTGGACGAAGAGCTGGAACTGCTCGACGAGGAGCTGGAACCGCCGGAATTACCGTAAACCTCGAATTCCCACAGTGAATAACCCCAGGGGGTTGCCCTGGCGGTGCCGGTCAGGCGGACATAGCGGCCCTGCCCGGTCACATTCAGGTCATCGGTGCCGCCGTCGCCACTGGTGGTGCTGTATATCGGCGTCCAGGTGCTGCCATCTTCGGAGACTTCGATACGATAGCCAGTGCCATAGGCTGTTTCCCAACTGAGGCGAACTCTGCTGATACTGTATATCGCCTCCAGATCGATCATTATCCATTGGGGATCACTGGCTTCACTGGACCAGCGTGTCATGGGATCGCCATCGGTCACCATGGCGGCGATAAACGGCCCTTCCACCGAGGAGCTGACGGCGGGCTTGCCGGCGGACAGCAGCGTCTCCGGTTGTGGCCCCGACGCCAGCGAATTGATCCACTGCTCCAGCACCTGAACATATTCCGTGTGCACCACGGAGCTGCCGATGGGCGGCATGCGGTCATTGGGGTCCCGGCTCTTGTCGCGGATATAGAGAATCGATTCCGCCGGCGCGCCCGAGGCCACCACCTTGGCATCCTCGATACCGTAGTCATTAAAGTAGTTGCGGATGCCGGTAGTGAGTTCGTCGACGATATGCATCTGCGCCAGCGGCGTGTTGAAGCGTCCATCCCACTGGGAACCGCCGTTGCCGGTGCCGTGACAGTGGGCGCAATTGGTATCGATATAGGATTTGATGCGATGCTCCAGTGTCGCACTGGTGTCGGTTATGGCCACCATCCTGTCGAAGCCGGCAATTTCAGCGTTGTTGAAGCCGGGGGTAAAGAGGCCGAGATTGTTCCAGTGCGCGAGCTGATTTTCGGAACCGGCGGCATAGGAAAAATTGCCGTTGAGCTGACGCGTGCTCAGACCCAGGAGCTGGCTGGAATCGGCATTGTGGCAGTCGATACACTGGCCGGGGCTCGGATAGGTCCAGGTTTGCGTCCAGGTGCTGCCGTCGCTGTTGGTGATAGTGACATTCTCGTCGAGGCTATCGGTCAGTAGTTCGGCATCGCTGTTGTCCGCGCGCCACTTGTAGGTCACCCCATAGACCTTGCCGTTGGCCTGTACCACCAGCAGGCGTGTTTCCAGGCGTTTGGTCGCCCCGGGATTGTTTTCATTCAGTGGCAGTTCAAAATGCTTCACCGCCACTGTACCTTCGGGGTAGCTCCAGTTTTCCGTGGCGTGCCAATTGATCTGGGTATCCGCGGGTATGGAAATCCAGCGCTGTTTCAGCGCACGGTCGGACCAGAGTTTGGTATTGGGCTCGTAGGGCATCAGGTTTTCACTGGGCACCATGTTGGCCGTGTCGCTGAAGGCGCCCGTCTGGGAAAGCAACAGCGGTATATCGGTAAAATTCGCGTCCAGTGTGCGCGGCATATTCAGGTAGGCAAATTCGGTCAAAGGCTCGTCCGGTTCATCGCCTTCACCGGCGTATATTTCGAATTCAAACAGGGAATGGCCGTAATCCGTGCCGCGCGCGGTGCCGGTCAGACGGACATAACGATAGGCAACGGTCGAATCGATGATATGCAGTTTGGTACCGCCAGTGCCGTCAGTTTCGTTGACCAGCAGATCCCAGTTCACACCATCCGAAGAGCCTTCGATGGTGTACCGGGAACTGTAGGCCGCTTCCCAGGTAATCATGATGGAATCTATGGCCGATTCCCGCTGTAAATCGATACTGAGTGTCTGTGGATCCGAGAAGGCGCTCTCCCAGCGAGTGGCGGGATCGCCATCCACCGCGTAAGCCGCAAGGTTGCCGTTGATCGACGAACTGGCGGTAGCCAGACTGCCGATAGACAGATTGACGCCGGTGTCGCGGCCACC
The DNA here is from genome assembly GCA_964515945.1 of uncultured Cellvibrionaceae bacterium. GTDB lineage: Bacteria > Pseudomonadota > Gammaproteobacteria > Pseudomonadales > Cellvibrionaceae > CAYQQJ01. Next base: position 2,056 of record CAZEWY010000048.1, on the reverse strand, counting down.
GATATAATCAAAGCGATAGAGCGCGCCGCCACCATAGGGCTCCTTGTCACAGCAGCCCGAACCCCATTGCAGCACGTAGAGCTGGTGAGTGCGTGGGTCCAGTTCCGCGTCAATCGCACCCTGGAATCCGGAAGTATCTATCGGAAAATCCACGGCGATTGGTGGGTTGTCGTTGGCCGCCAGGTCAATGGTAAAGAAATCACTGCTGTTGAAATCCCAGAAAATCAATTTGCCGTGGTAGTAGGCCGGCAGTTTGAATTCGTTTTGAACCGTCTCATCGAATCTGTAGACAGGACCGGCCATGATGGCGCGGTGCATGATTGTCCAGAGCGCGGGCTTGGCGTCGGGAAGGTTGGTCGCGCCCGTATTGCCGCTGTAATTGTTCACGAGATTGTTGGGATCAAAACCGGCATAGGGTTGATTGAAGCCAATGATATAGGGCCAGCCGTAGTTGCCTGCTTCCCGCAACTCGTTAAGTTCATCCATACCCATGGGCCCTTCGGCACTGTCGGTGGACGCGTCGGGGCCAACATCGCCGACGTAAAGATAGCCGGTGAGCGGATCCAGATTGATGCGGAAGGGATTGCGGAAGCCCATGCCGTAGATTTCGGGGCGGTGAGTCCCATCGGCCGGAAATAAATTACCCGGCGGTATGCTGTAGCCGCCATCCGCCGTGGGCGTGATGCGCAGGACCTTGCCGCGCAGATCATTGGTGTTGCCGGAGGTCGCTTGCGCGCCCGCGGAAAAATAGCCGGTCGCTGCATTGTTGTCGCCAGTCGTAATAACCAGATTGCCGTCCAGATCAAACAGCATGCTTCCGCCCATGTGACCATTGGCTTCTCTGCCCGTGGTCCATTGCAGCACAATATTTTCCGAGCCGAGATCGAGGGAGTTGTCCGGATTGACCACAAAGCGTGACACCCGCGTCAGACTACCCGGCGCGGTGTACTGGAAATAGATATAGCTGTTTTGAACAAAGTTCGGATCCAGCGCAACACTGAGAAGACCGTCTTCAAACACACAGCGCACATTGGGAACCGTTGACGTCTGCGCTGGCGTACCGCCATCCAGATTCCAGGCGTAAAAACCGCCACATTTACTGACAATAAAGACCCTGCCATCTTCTGATATTTCAAACTCCATTGGCAGGTCGAGGCCTTGGGCTACCGCTGTCCGCTGGAAGTCCACGGAGGTCGGCGCATCCTGGGAAAATGCCGCTATGGGAAAAAACATAAACCATAACAGGTAAACCAAGGTGCAATGTTTTTTGAACCTGCTTTCTCGCGGGCTCGAAGAGTTATTCAGCCTATTCATTGATAGTCTCCAGCTTGATGTGCACGGGGAATGGCGGCACCTGCCGATGTTTTATTCTTATGGTGGTGTGATATGGCAATCACACAAAAAGCGTCACGAAATTCAAGGGCTCCGCCCGCCTGATGTTATTAACTATTAAACCGCAGAAATTTGGCTTAGCGGGCTCCTCTATCGCCGCTTTGTCGCATAATGAGCCCGCTTTAACGCAAGGTGGAATAGTTGGAATAACCAGATAGTTGAATTTTTAACTAATGGAATAACGGAATGGCAATTGTACGACCATGGCTGATTCAAAGCTCGATCAGAAATTGACAACGCTGTCACCTTATGAGAGTTTGTTCATTGCATTTGGATGAAATGAATGCGTGAAGTCCTGAATAGATCAAAAATTAGTGCGGTCGCGGTCGTGACCTTGCCGGCCGGGTTATGCGCTTAACATGATAATAATCAGGCGTTAACCACTCCTTTGGTTCAACGCCAAACCTCCTATGGCAGAAGTATCGTCATCAACTCACTGTAATTCCCGTTGCAAACCCTGCACGGTTTTAGAGGAAAAGTTATGACTACCAATAAACATAAAAAACACTATCGGTTTATGAAAGACCTGTTACTGGCAGTAAGCATATTGCTGACAGCACAGGTCACCCACGCTTATGATTGTTCCAGCCTGAATACCTGGGTGAGCGGTGGCGCCTACACGGAAGGCGACCGCGTTAAGAATCACGGAGAGGCTTTCCAGTGC
>CAZEWY010000047.1:0-19118 GCA_964515945.1 uncultured Cellvibrionaceae bacterium | reverse complement strand
GACTTCGGTAAAGCTCTGGTAGTAGCCGGTGGGAATTTTGTGCCGGGCCAGAAAATCCTTGGTGAAGGCCTTGGAGCCTTCCAGTTGCGCCGCGCCCATGCTGGGGCCGAAGCAGGGGAGTTGTCGCTCGTTGAAATAGTCCACGATGCCTTCGACCAGTGGTGCTTCCGGTCCGACAATGGTGAGTGCCACCTGCCGGGCTCGAGCGAACTCGGCCAGCGCGGCAAAGTCCATAACGTCTATATCGACGTTTTCCATCTTCGGTTCCACGGCAGTGCCGGCGTTGCCGGGGGCCACAAAAACCGTGCTGACGTCAGGATTCTGGGCAGCTTTCCACGCCAGGGCATGCTCGCGTCCACCGCTGCCAATCATCAAAATGTTCATGCTATTTCTCGTTCAGTTTTTCGAAGGAGACCGAATCCACTTGTCATCGGGCCACGTCGGATTTAGGTTCGATTTGGGGTGGGGCTTTCCAGGAACCGTCGCCCGCAGGGCCGCGGGCGCAGAGCCCCCAGGGATGGGTTTCACTCGCCACATCCATGTGGCTCGCCCTTCGGGCAGCCTGCGGCTGTGTAAATCGGCAATCCTGCTGATTTGCTTCGGCGTGTCCTGGAAAGCCCCACCCCGAAGCGGACCGGCGGACGAAGCCGCCAATGCCGGAGCCACAGATTTTTTAGTGACGGAAATGCCGCATACCGGTGAATACCATGGCCATGCCGTGCTCGTCCGCGGCGGCGATGGTTTCCTCGTCACGCATGGAGCCACCTGGCTGGATCACCGCGCTGATACCCACGGCGGCGGCATTGTCTATGCCGTCGCGGAAAGGGAAAAATGCGTCGGAAGCCATGACGGATCCCTTCACTGTCAGGCCCGCATGCTCGGCCTTGATGGCGGCAATGCGCGCCGAATTCACGCGGCTCATCTGGCCGGCGCCCACGCCTATGGTTTGCAGGCCGCTGGCATAAATGATCGCATTGGATTTGACCATCTTGGCTACCTTCCAGGCGAACAGCAGGTCGCGCAGCTCTTTCTCAGAGGGCACGCGCTTGGTGACGACTTTCAGATCGTCCGCGCCGACCATGCCCATATCCCGCGCCTGCACCAGCAGACCGCCGGTAACGCGTTTGAAGTCCAGCGAAGGCAGTTGGGCGCTGCCGGACCAGTCGCCGCACTCCAGCAGGCGTACATTCTTTTTGCTGCTCACGGCCTCTATGGCTTCCGAAGTCACTTTCGGCGCAATAATGACCTCCACGAACTGGCTGTCGACAATGGCCTTGGCCGTTGCGGCATCCAGCTCGCGGTTAAAGGCAATGATGCCACCAAAGGCCGATTCGGGATCGGTGGCAAAAGCTTTTTTATAGGCACTCAACAAGTCGCCAGCGGTCGCAACACCACAGGGATTGGCATGCTTGACGATGACGCAGGCCGGCTCCTCAAACAGTTTGACAGTCTCCAGAGCTGCATCCGTGTCGGCAACATTATTGAAAGACAGAGCCTTGCCCTGCAATTGTAGCGCCGTGGCGACGTTGGCACCGGCGGCATTGCGTTCTCTATAGAAGGCGGCCTGTTGGTGTGGATTCTCGCCGTAGCGCATATCCTGCGCCTTCACGAACTGGGTATTGAAGGTGCGTGGGAATGACGTCGGCTCGCCGGAATCGACGCGGGCGCCAAGATAGTTGGCGATGGCGCCGTCGTAGGCGGCGGTATGCTCAAACGCCTGCACGGCCAGGTCAAAACGTGTCGCGCGGGACAGGGCGCCTTTGTTGCTCTGCAATTCGTTGAGTACCAGGGGGTAGCTGCTGGCATTGACCACTATGGCAACATCGGCAAAGTTCTTGGCGGCGGCGCGAACCATGGTGGGGCCACCGATATCGATATTTTCGATGGCCGTTGCCAGTTCGCAGTCGGGGTTGGCGACCGTCTTCTCAAAGGGGTAGAGGTTGACGATAACCAGATCGATGGGCTCTATTCCGTGTTCGGCCATGATGGCCTCATCGGTACCGCGACGACCGAGAATGCCGCCATGTACCTTGGGGTGCAGCGTCTTTACGCGACCGCTCATCATTTCCGGAAAACCGGTGTAATCGGAGACTTCCGTGGCCGGAATCCCATGTTCGAGCAGCAGGCGGTATGTGCCGCCCGTGGAGAGAATTTCGACGCCGGAGGTATGAAGGTACTGAGCTAAATCGACGATGCCGGTCTTGTCCGACACACTGATCAATGCGCGCTTGATCTGAACGTAATCAGCAGTGCGTGACATAGTGTTGAGGTTTCCTGTGACTGGTTATTGGCTGCGGCAAGGCCGCGGCCAGTGTAAAACAAGATTCTGCCGGGACGATTGCTGTGATCCGCCATCGTCCCGGCCGCACGCTTTAAAGCAGGCTGTATTCCTTGAGCTTCTTGCGGAGTGTGCCACGGTTGAGCCCGAGCACGTGGGCGGCCTTGGTCTGATTGTGGCGGGTATATTTCATCACCACCTCAAGCAGTGGCGCTTCCACCTCGGCCAGCACCATATCGTAGACATCGGTTACATCCTGGCCGTCAAGATGTTGAAAATAACTATTCACGGCGTGTTCGACACAATCCCGCAGTGATTCATTCTTAAGGTTATTCAGGCCCTCATCGGTGGAGCCGCCCACCAATTCCGTCAAAGGTTCCGTGAGTAGGGTGTCTGCGGTGTTCATGCTGCAATTTCCTCTTTGATAAGTCGCTGGGCGAAATAGTGCCGCACAGCCATTTTTTGCGTTTGGATCGATTCCAACCGATTGAATCTGTGCCGGAATTCAAGAGTCTCGGACTGGGATTGCCCGGGATCCCGCTGAGGCTCCTGTTGAAGCTCTTGTTGAAGCTCCTGTTGAAAGTACCAGCCGATGTGTTTGCGCGCGATTCTCATGCCCATGGAGGCGCCGTAAAAATCGTGGAGGGCGTTCAAATGCTCCAGAATCAGGTCGCCACGCTCAGACACACTGGGTGCGGTCGCCGGCTTGCCGGTTTCCAGAAAACAGTTGATCGCCTTGAAAATCCAGGGATTGCCCTGGGCAGCGCGACCTACCATGACGGCGGCCGCGCCCGTGTGATCCAATACCCGCCGTGCCTTGAGCGGCGAATCTATATCGCCATTGGCGATAACAGGTATGGAAACCGCTTGCGCGATGGCAGCCATGGTGTCGTATTCGGCATTGCCCGTAAACCGGCACGCCCGGGTACGGCCATGAACTGCGAGCGCGACTATACCGCAGTCTTCGGCAATGCGGGCAATTGTCAGAGCATTTTTTTCGTTGGGGCTCCAACCGGTACGGATTTTCAGGGTGACGGGAACATCAACGGCGGCGGTGACAGCCTGGAGTATCTCGGTAACCAGACGTTCGTCCCGCAGCAGAGCGGATCCGGCCGCCTTGCGGCAGACCTTCTTGGCGGGACAGCCCATATTAATGTCGATGATCTGTGCGCCACGGAGTACCGCTCCCTGAGAGGCTTCCGCCATGGCCGCGGGTTCGCTACCGGCGATCTGAATCGCGCGGGGCGCTTCGTCAGCGTCGATCATTAGGCGCGCACTGCTTTTCTGGCTGTGCCAGAGGCGCGTATCGGAGGTCAGCATTTCAGAGGCGGCAAGTCCGGCTCCCAAACGCCGGCACAGTCGCCGAAAGGGAAGATCGGTCACTCCCGCCATAGGCGCCAACAGGCTGCGGCTGCCGATGCTATAAGGTCCAATATGAAACAAACTATCCCCCAAGATTTGGACACTGCGCTGACTTATAGGTATGGCGGTTGATACGACTTTCCCTCGAGAGCACCTCGTGGATTGTTGACCGCGGTACAAGTAACAGCCCGAGTTAGAGGTCGACGCAAGGGTGGCCATGATACCCGCTGTGGAGGATTTTGGGAAAGCACAAAATGATCAAATTGCTCAAAAAATAGCTCACTTCCTGTCTAAGCTGGGGCGCTCATATCAGCGATATCGCCGTTGGCGATTTTACCGGCTGCCGCTGAGGTGCCTGGCTCTCCACTCCATTATCAAGGGCTCTCGCCGACGACGTCGATACGGTAATTGATCGCCTGACGGCCCGGGTCGACAATTTCGAGGGCAAGGTGCACCGGTTGCTCCACGGGCATCATTGTCTGCCCCGCGAGTTCGCCGCCCAGATACTCCTTCGGTTTGAACTGGCGCCGGGCAACGATTTTGCCGCTCAGGTTACTGAAGGTGAGTTCCAGGTCGGGAAAGGGCTGCTGGAAAGGCGCGCCATTCTGAAGTATCACATCGACCATCAGCGCATCGGCCACGCGGGGGTGGGAGCGCACAATCAAATTGGAGGTATGGATCGCGGATGGATCCAGCTGAGTCGGCAGTTGACAGCCAATGATGCCGCAGGCCAACTGATAGAAGCCTCGCCACGGCTCTGTGCGGTTCAGGGTCGGATATTGCAGCCAGGCAATCTGCCCGGCGAGCAGCAGCAATGCCAGAAGGCTGAGTATGACCCAGAGTGTGCGACGGTGCCAGAAGGGCTTTTCGGCGCGGTAGGCGAATTCCACCGGCTCGGGTTCTATGGCATTCAGGTAGCTGTAGGTTGAAAGGGGTGAAGTCGGAGACGCTTCCTCATTTTCTGAAGCGGCCTCCTGTCGGTCATAAAGCTCCTGCCAATCAGGCTCAGGCGTTTCTGTTGGCGGTGGTTTTTTGGCCAGTGAGCGTTTGGCTTTGAGGGTGAATTTGTCGCGAGGCGGGGCCGGCTGCGACTCGTCTTCGGCCAACAGTTGCTCAGCCCAGGACTCGTCGTCTGAAGGTGCAAGATCTTCCTCGGCGGCGGGCGGGGCGCGTTCAAACAGGCTGGTTTGCGGCAAAGTGCCTTCGCGCAGTACCCGTTCTTCCGTCTCGCCTGCTTCCGCGCCTTGATCGTCGGCCAAGGGTTCCATGTCATCACTGATCAACAGGTCATCCGCGGGCGGAACCGCGACAGTCGGCTTGGACGCGGTGCGGCGGGAGGCGCCACGGGTTTTCGCGGCTTTCAATGCCGCCCGGGAGGAGGGCGTCAGGTTGTCCTTGGCGTTGAATACATGCAGGCAGGACCCGCAGCGTACTGATCCCCTGGCGGGTTTAAGCTGTGCGGAAGTGATGCGAAAAGCGGTATCGCATTTGGGGCAGCGGGTGATCATTTCTGCCGTGGGTGCCAAGGGGTTCTCCGGGGATATAGACGAGCGGCAAGTTTAACCGCAGTCGCAAACAGCTGTCATTGTTATGGGGATGTTTTGCGCGCCGTTAAGCAGACCCAGCCTTCTTTTTCAGTGGGAGGGGCGAAATCGAAGGCCGCATCGTAGGCCGCCTGTACCGCGGCTGCCTGGCTTTGCAGGATGCCGGACAGACAAAGCTGACCGCCGGGCTTCACCAAAGCAGTGATTACAGGTGCCAGTTCGACCAGGGGCGCGGCCAGAATATTGGCCAAAATGACATCCGCCGGTGCCATGGTGGCTTGATCGGGTAGAAAAACCGGGAAGGCGTGCGGAGCAAGGCCATTGCGCCCGGCGTTATCGCGGCTGGCCAACAGCGCCTGTGGGTCTATATCGACGCCAGTCGCGGATTTTGCACCCAGTAACAAGGCGGCAATACCGAGAATGCCGGAGCCGCAGCCGTAGTCGATGACGGTTGTCTCATGCAGCTTTTGCCGCGCCAGCCATTGCAGGCACAGGAAGGTGGTGGGGTGAGTGCCGGTGCCGAAGGCCAGGCCGGGGTCCAGCAGCAGGTTAACGGCCTTGGGGTCCGGTGCCGGCAGCCAGCTTGGACATATCCAGAAGTTCTCGCCGCACTGGATGGGGTGGTAATACTGCATCCACTCCCGCTCCCAATCCTTGTCTTCAAGAAGTTGCCAATGGCCATCGGGGGATTTGCCGAGAGATTGGCGCAAATGATTTTCCACGGCGCTTGTGTCGGTGGCTGCATCGAACAGACCGGTGACGCGGGTGGACTGCCAAAGCGGCGTTTCGCCCAACGCCGGTTCAAAAATCGGCTGGTCGGCATTGTCTTCCAGGGTGACTGACGCGGAGCCCGCCTCGAGCAGCGCATCTTCAATATCAGAGGCGTCGTCGCGGGAGCTGTTGATGCGTAGTTGCAGCCAGGGCATGGGAATCTCTAATGGGAGGGGCGAGCACCGGGCCGAAGCCCGGTGCTCTTGTGTGGCTGCTTATTGGGACAGCTTTTTCTCGAGATAATGAATATTGACGCCGCCTTCGGCAAAGCCGCCATCTCTCACCAGCATTCGCTGTAAATCGGTGTTGGTCTTGATGCCGTCGACAATCAGCTCGTCAAGCGCCACGCGCATGCGCCCCAATGCGGTTGCGCGGTCTTCAGCGTGGGTGACGACCTTGGCGATCATGGAATCGTAGTTGGGTGGAACGGTATAGCCGCTGTAGATATGGGAATCCACTCTGACGCCCAGGCCGCCCGGCGCATGGAAGGTGTTGATCTTGCCGGGGCTGGGCATAAAGGTTTTCGAGTCCTCGGCATTGATACGGCATTCGAAGGCGTGGCCGCGGATGACGATATCGTCTTGGGTATAGCGCAGCTTTTCGCCGGCGCAAACGCGAATCTGTTCCTTGATCAGATCCACGCCGGTAATCATTTCGGTCACCGGATGCTCGACCTGAATGCGGGTATTCATTTCGATGAAATAGTAGCGGCCATCTTCGTAAAGGAATTCAAAGGTACCGGCACCGCGATAACCGATGTCGATACAGGCCTTGACGCAGGATGCGAACACTTCCTGGCGCGCGGCTTCATCGATACCTGGTGCCGGCGCTTCTTCCAAGACTTTCTGGTGACGGCGCTGCAGGGAGCAGTCCCGGTCGCCCAGGTGAATGGCGTTACCCTGGCCATCGGACAGTATCTGCACTTCCACGTGACGTGGGTTCTGCAGGTACTTTTCCATGTAGACGGTGTCATCACCAAAGGCATTCTTGGCTTCGGTTTTGGTGAGATGAATCGAATTCATCAGGGCGGATTCGGTGTGCACCACACGCATGCCACGGCCACCGCCGCCAGCTGCCGCCTTGATGATGACCGGGTAGCCCACTTCGTTGGCAATGCGCACGCAGGTGTCGCGATCATCGGGGAGAGGGCCGCCGGAACCGGGAACCGTGGGCACGCCGGCCTTGATCATGGCACGAATGGCGGAGACCTTGTCGCCCATGAGCCGGATGACATTGGCATCGGGGCCAATGAATACAAAACCGCTGTTGTGAACCTGCTCGGCGAAATCGGCGTTTTCGGCGAGAAAGCCGTAACCGGGATGCACGGCAATGGAGTCGGTGACTTCCATGGCGCTGATGATCGCCGGAATATTGAGATAGCTGAGATTGGATGGATTGGGACCAATACAGACAGTTTCATCGGCCAGACGAACATGCTTCAGATCCCGGTCAACCCGTGAATGAACGGCGACGGTTTTAATGCCGAGTTCCTTGCACGCCCGCAGGATGCGCAATGCAATTTCACCACGGTTGGCGATGACAATTTTGTCAAACATAAAAGTAGTATCCTCTACCGCTGTACCTGTTATCGCTGTACTAAACGATAGTGATCAAAGGTTGGTCAAATTCGACCGGTTCGCCGTCTTCAACCAGAATGGCTTCGACAACACCGGATTTGTCGGCTTCGATCTGGTTCATCATCTTCATGGCTTCGACGATGCAAATGGGGTCGCCGGCTTTGACTTTCTGGCCGACTTCCACAAAAGGAGCCGCGCCCGGGCTAACGGCCCGGTAAAAAGTGCCGACCATGGGCGAGGTTACCGCGTGGCCCTGGGTTGCCGGCTCGCTGGCGGTAGGTGCGGCCGCCGCGGGGGCCGCACTGGGTGCTTCGGCGGCAGGGGCATAATGGGCGCTGGCGACAGGCGGCTGCTGGATAAAGGTGTGTTGTGGTTGCGGTGCCGCGGCATTGCGAGAACTTCGACTGATGCGTACCGACTCCTCGCCCTCTTTAATCTCCAGCTCTTCCACATTGGACTCTTCGAGTAGTTCGATGAGTTTTTTAATTTTGCGAATGTCCATTAGACCCTCTCAGTCAGAAATTCAATTGTCGTCCAGGTGAGCAAATGCCGCCTGCAGTGCCAGTTCATAGCTTTTCGTCCCGAAGCCACAGATAACACCCTGAGCGATATCCGAGAACCAGGATTTATGGCGAAAAGCCTCCCGCGCAAACACATTGGATATATGGCATTCCACGAAGGGAATGGCCACGGCTGCCAGCGCATCGCGCAGAGCAACGCTGGTGTGGGTGAATGCGGCGGGATTGAAAATAATAAAGTTGATACCCTCCTGGCGGGCATCGTGTATCCGTTCAATAAGTTCGTATTCGGCATTACTTTGCAGGACGAGCAGGTGGTGGCCCTGTTGCTGGCAGAGCTCGGCCAGGCGGCCGTTGATGTCATCCAGCGTGGTCGTGCCATAAACCTCGGGTTCCCGGGTTCCGAGCAGGTTCAGATTAGGTCCATGTAAAACCAGAATACTCGCCATACCAGAATCCCTGATAACCGATGAAGCTCCGGATGCAGAGCGTCGATGGCCCTTTAACCACAAGCCAGTGTGAAATACGAATCCGGGGCGAGATTGTGCCTAAGTTGGAATGCAATGTCTATGCAAGCAGAGCCCAAAAGTCAGCTTTCTCTGCAAATATCTGCTGGTTTGACGAAGTTCAGCTCAAATTTGTTAATTGCTAGACAAAATCGGGCGCGAGTCTCAATTTTTTGTGGCGCGACGCATGACTTGTACTACACGCTGGCTGGTCAATACCTGGGGCAGTATGCTGGGCTCCCCGCCATCGGATGGATACATCAGATACAGGGGGACGCCGCTGCGACCAAACTCCTGGAGTAGTGCGGTAACGGCGGGGTCGGCATTGGTCCAGTCTCCCTTCAGCATGGTGACGCCCAGCTTTTCCGCCACAGCGCGAACCTCCTCGGTGTTCAGGGCCAAGCGGTCATTGGCAAGGCAGGTAATGCACCAGTCCGCGGTAAGATTGACAAAAACAGGGGTGTTTTCGGCGCGCAGCCTTGCCAGCGTCGAGGCTGAATAAGGCTGCCAGCCATCGTCCGCCGGGCTCGAGAAGTGCCTGATCTGGCTGGCGATTCCCAGGGCAAAAATGATGGCGATCAGCGCCAGTGCGCGAACCAGCAGGCGGCCGCCGCGCGAGCCCGGCGTTTTGTGCCAGAGCCAGCAGCCAAAGGCGATAGCCGTAGCGCCCACTAGCAGTGCCGCGACAGCATCGCTGTTCAACTGATGCCCGAGAACCCAGGCCAGCCACACACTGGTCAGCAGCAGCGGGAAAGCCAGCAATTGCTTGAGCAGGTCCATCCAGGGGCCGGGTTGTGGCAAACGCTGAACCAGGTGAGGGCTGTAGCTGAGCATCAGGAAGGGCAGAGCCATACCGAAACCCAATGCTGCGAACACCAGCAGCGCAATGGGGGCTGGCTGGGTCATGGCATACCCGAGCGCGCTTGCCATGAGCGGCGCCGTGCAGGGGCTGGCGACCAAAGCCGCCAGTACACCGGTGAAGAAGGACGCGCGCAGGCCGTGGCCACTGGTCAGTGACTGGCCCACGCCCATCAGACGGGTACCCAGCTGGAACATGCCGGCCAGGCTCAGGCTCATGGCGAAGAAGAGGTAGGCCATGAGTGCGACAAAAATCGGAGACTGCAGCTGGAACCCCCATCCTACGGTTTGGCCCGCCGTGCGCGCGGAAAGCATGATGGCTGCCGCCAGCAAAAACGCGACAACAACACCGGCGGTGTAGGCCCAGCCATGGACGTGCTGTTTGTGCCGGGACAGGTGGCTTGAGGCGAAGCTGACAGCCTTGAGGGACAAAACCGGGAACACACAGGGCATCAGGTTCAATATCATGCCGCCCACCAGGGCCGCCAGCAGTATCCACGGCAGAAACGGTGTCTGATCCGTCGGAGGGCCGCTGGAGGTATCTGCGGGGCTGTCGGTTGAAGTGCCGGCTGAAGAGGCGGGGCCAGTCGCGATTCCGCCCCGGTGATCGATTTCGGTAAAGGTCTGGCTGGCGGGGTCCACCTGGAAGAACTGGGTTCGCGGCGGATAGCAAAGGCCGGCATCGGCGCAACCCTGGGAGCGAACGGTCAGCTCGAAAGGCCCATTCGCCTTCGGCAGGGGCAGGCTGACCGTTGTTTCTTGGTAATATACGGTCAGCTCCTTGTTGAAAGTCTCGTCGAAGATGCGCTTGCCCGGTGGAAAAACAGCTTCAAGTTGATGTACCTCGCCGTCGTTTCGCCAGTCGAACCCGAACTTGTCCTGGTAAAGGTAGTAGCCAGGCGCTATGAACCATTGCAGCAGAATTCGGTCGCCCTCGATGCGCGGGCTGATGACGTAGGCCTCTTCAACGCGCAGAAACTCCTGATCCTGGGCGCTGCCAAAGGCGCTGGCGCCGCCGAGACTGAGCGCATCGTCGGCCATGGCATTGGGTATCCAGGGAGCGCCGGTAAGCAGGCAAAAAATTACGGTTCTTAGGGTTTTTATAAACACTGTCGGATCCTGGGTTGTGGCGTTTAAATGTAGAAATCCAGAATATGAAATTAAGCGGCATTATCCGTATCGCGGGCCGGAAGAATTTTTCATTGTAAAGAAAATCTGTTCGAATTGCAGATTCCCTGGCAGTCCACTGGTCGATCATTTTTTCGAAAGGCATGATTTTATGAACTATGGCATGGCGACTCTTTGCCGTCGCTTTCTGTATTGCTGGGTGTGCGTGGGCCTGTTGGCAGGTTGCGCCTATATTCCCGGATGGCAATCACAACAGGAGAGGGACGCCCTGGTGTTGCGCCAGGCACAGGCAGCCGAGGCGGAAGCCGCCGCCGCAGCCGAGGCGGAGCGCCGGGCGCAACGCGAGCGGAAACAGGCCCGGCAAGCGCAGCGCATCGATTCCCTGTTGGCAGAGGCGGCGGACGCTCTCGCCGACAATCGCCTGACCACGCCATTGCATGACAATGCCTATGACCGCTACCGGGCCGTACTCCTGCTGCAACCGGACAATTCGGCGGCCCAGGCCGGCCTGGAGTCTGTGTTGCTGCACTACGTGGAGCTGGTGCGCTCGGCCCTGCGCGACAGCCAGGTGAGTCAGGCCCGCCAGTTGCTGGCCCGGGCGCGAGAGTATTTTCCCGATAATCTCTTGCTGGATGAAGTGCAGGCAACGGTGGACCAGGCCCGGCAACAGTCCCGGGAGCGGTTGCAACGCCTGAACGAGCAGGATCTGGTGGGGACGGAATTCGCATTGCCGCCAGGGGAACTGTCGCGGAAAAGCCCCGAAATCATTGAGTTTTTGGCGAGGATTGCGCAACGACTGCGCGAAACCGACGAAAGTATTCTGATCATGGCACGCACGGACGCCGAGGGGCGCTGGATCTATAAGCAAATGAAAGAGGCCGTTCCAGACTACCGAATCCGCGGCAATATACGGGTGACGTCGGACCCTGTACTGCAACTGCAACCACCCCTGTAAATTGATGCCTATTCAGGGAATCTGTTGTCACAGTGTTATGATGCAAGTCGGCAATAAGCAGATTTGCGGAGCGAGGTGATAAGCTTACGGAACGAGAGCGGAGGAGCGAATGAATAGCGGCAAAATGTATCAAAAATCTCGGCTGGAACTGGCGACACTATTGATGGGTGCCGCATACCTTTGTCTGCTGGGCCTATTGCTGGCCGGCTGTTCCGATGACAGCCAGGAGAGCGCTGACAGCGATAGTGGCATCGTGGAAGTGGTGCCCTTGGACAGGGAAACCATAGAGCAGATTGATCCACCACCCGGCGCCGAAGGTCTGGTGGCCACGGATGCCTACCTGCGCCAGCCGGCGCCGGGGCAATCGGTATTGGCTGCCTTCGTGACCTTCAAAAACAGCAGCAATTATGCCTATACCCTGGAGCAAATCAGTTCGCCGCGAGCGGAGTCCATCAAGGTCCACCGCACCCTCTATGAAGACGGCGTCATGTCCATGCGTCCGGTGGCCCAGTTGGTGGTGCCGCCGCAGTCGGAATTGGTCTTCAAACCCGGCGGATATCATCTTATGTTGTCCGGTCTTGAGGGCACCTTCAATCCCGGCGATGAAATTCCGTTGAGTTTCAGCTTCGAGGGAGGTACAACTCTTGAAGTGACGGCGGAGGTGCGCGCGATGCACTAGCAGCGCGGCACAGTTCGGCTTGGGGCGTAGTTTTATAATAAGGCAGATTTTATATGTTAAAGGGCATTTCTCAGCAGATCAAAAGCCTGCGGGTTGGTAGTGCGCGACGCTGGCGCGACATGAAAACGGACTTTTTGGAATCGCGGGTGTGGGTACGTTTGGGGGTGGTTGCCGCCTTTTTATACCTGTTGATCACCCTGCTGCTGACATTTCTCTGGAACAATGAGCCGGAACTTTTTGATGTCGAGCAGCAGGTCGTGCGGCTGGTGCCGGTTGATGCTCAGCGTGAGGTGGCGGGCGCCGCTACAACCGCCGCGCTGATCACCCTGGCGGAAACCCTGCTCGACAAGCCCGGCGGCTTCATCTACAACGACATCGCACCTCCCGGCGTGTGGATGGATAACATGCCCAACTGGGAGTACGGGGTGCTGATTCAGGTGAGGGACATGAGCAAGGCCATGAGGGAGGCATTCAGCCGCTCTCAGTCTCAATCCACCGAGGATGAAGACCTGGCGCTCGCGGAATCCCGTTTCAACTTCAATAGTGGTAGCTGGATTTTGCCCCGCACCGAAACCATGTATCGCGATGGTATTCAGTATTTGCGCGACTACCTGGTACGCCTGACCGACGACAATGAATACGATGCCCAGTTTTATACCCGGGCGGACAACCTGCGCTACTGGCTCAGCACCGTGGAAACCCGGCTCGGCAGTCTGTCCCAGCGCCTGAGCGCCAGCGTCGGTCAGCGTCGCCTTAATACCGACCTGGCCGGCGACCCTGCGGCCTCCCAGTCCACGGCCACGCCTGAAGAACGGCAGGTAAAGACGCCCTGGCTTGAAATTGACGATGTTTTCTATGAATCCCGCGGTAGTACCTGGGCGTTGTTACACCTTCTGCGCGCCATCGAAGTCGATTTCAGGGATGTGCTGGTGCAAAAAAATGCACTGGTCAGCCTGCAACAGATCATCCGCGAACTTGAAGCCTCACAGCAGCCCATGTTCAGCCCCATCGTCTTGAACGGCAGTGGTTTTGGCTTCCTCGCCAACCATTCCCTGGTCATGGCCTCCTATATCTCCCGCGCCAACGCCGCAATCATTGATCTGCGGGATTTGCTGGATCAGGGGTGAAAGAGAAGGGAAAAGGGAAAAGGGAAAAGAATATGGGGCCTCGAATAGTCTTGGCAATGCGCTCAGTCACAGGTCCCGGTATATATTCAATGCACCACACCACACTCGCGGAGACACGGATCTTTTCCCTTTCCTTTATTTTTAAGCTCTTAGCTCCCCAAACTGCTCGGGTCGCAGGCGGGGGCCGAATTGCGACACCACCATGGAGGCGGCGCGGCTGGCGAGCTTGCCGGCTTCGGTAAAGGTCATGCCGCGGCTGAGGCCGTAGAGGAAGCTGCCGGCGAACATGTCACCGGCGCCATTGCTGTCCACGGCGATGGTCGGTACGGCCTCGATACTGGTTACTGTGACGCCGTCATAGAGCAGGGCGCCCTCGGCTCCCCGCGTTATGGCCATTTGCGAGGCCCAGGGTTTGAGCTGTTCGAGGGCGGCATCAATACTGGATACGCCGGTAAATTCCAGGGCTTCCGCGCTGTTACAGAACAGCAGATCAACGCCGTCGCCGATGATCTCCTGCAGTCCATTCTTGAAAAACCGGACAATGGCCGGATCCGACAGGCTGATTGCGGTGCGTACGCCGCTTTGAGCCGCCAGTTCCCGCAAACGTTTTGCCGCGGGCTTGCCGCTCGTGGAGGTGACCAGGTAGCCTTCGATATAGGCCCAATCCGACTGCGCCAGAGCGAATTCGTCGATCTCGTCCACCGACAGGGTTTCGCTGATGCCCAGGAAAGTCGTCATGGTACGTTCCGCGTCCGGGGTAATCATGACCAGGCACCGCCCGGTAATGCCCTCGCGGCTGGTGGAGTTGTCGGTATAGGCCACGCCGGCGGCGGCCAGATCCTTCAGATAGAACTCACCATTTTCGTCGTCGGCGACCTTGCAACTGTAGAAGGTCCGGGCGCCCAGGTAGCTGGCGGCGATAATGGAGTTGGCCCCAGAGCCTCCGCTGGCGCGCTTTGACGCCACCAGGTGGCCCTCCAGTTGCCCGATCAGGTCAGCCTGCTGATCGGCATCTACCAGCGTCATAACGCCTTTATCGATGCCAAGTCGGGCCAGATCCTGGTCGGAAACCTCGATTTCGGTATCGACAAGCGCGGCGCCTATTCCATAAATATCATATCGGCTCATGGGTCTTTTACTCTAATCCGTTTGCAAAGGCGGGTATTATGCGCAATTATTCCAGGAGAACCAAAGAATCCGCGAAATAACCACGGCCCTCGCGGGATTGAGTCTTTGCCCCCAAAGGGGATAGACTGGAGGCTGTGGGGTTGATTGTCGCGGTGATAATAAAAACTCTGCCCTATTCGCTCCAATAACCAACCATGGGGCAAAACCTGGCGAAGCATCAGGCTTCGGCGGTATTTTTCGAGTAACACATATGTCCAGATCCACCAGCGGACCCGAACCGAGTCAACTGCAAACAAAACCTGATCTGCTGATAAACGACCAGAGCGTTTTGAAGGTGCTCAAGGTTTGTCAGTCGCTGGCTGCCCACCGGGCTCGCACCGCCTTCCAGCAGTATCTTGTTCGCCTGGATCTGGCGCTGAACAATGAAATCAACGGGTCGGGGACCGACGAGCGAAGGCTTGGTCTTGTTCGTTTTCAAAAACGGTTGCGTCACGAACGGGAAAAGCTGGAGCGCTATTTTTGTGGTTGCCTGGCCGAGGGCTTCGTCAAGTTCCGCAAACAAAAACTCAACACCACCATCGCCAAAAATATTGGCAGCGCGGCGGAGCTGGCGCGACTGGGCAGGGACCAGTTGCAGGAATCCATTGCCATTTCCGCGATTACCCAACGGGCCGATGTCTACTACGCCGATTCTCTTTGGGCGCTCAACCGGCGGTTTTCCGTATTGAACCGTGGCGAAAAAATTACTGAGGAAAGTAACCCCGCGGCCCCCATCCAATTATGTGACTGCTTGCGCCGAACGCTCAAACTGATGTCTGTGGATGCCACCGGCAGGGTCGTCGCCTATCAGGTATTTGATGAATATATGTTCAGCTTTGCCGGGTCATTGATGCTGGACATGAATGAGTATCTCAAATCCCAGGGCGTACTGCGCCACTTGCGTTACCGGACACCCTCTCTAGCGGCACCCGAATCGGGTCTGCGGGCGATGCCGACGGTTGAGGAAATCACCCTGGGCCCGGTCGCAGAGACCGATAGCGAAGACAGCAGGGTGCAACCATTGTTCGAGGCCAAATCGGTTCGTCCCCTTTCGGTGCCTCAGGCGCGGGAAGTTCTGGACAATCTGCCCGTACAGGCGGATGTTCAGTCGGGCGATCCAACACAAACCATAGAATTGGTCGGCTCGCTGTTCAAAAGCATACTCGGCGATAAGCATCAGGCGGACACGGTAAAATCCCTGCTGAACTATTTGCACACACCCTTCCTCAAGCTTGCCTTTGCCGATCCGGCGTTCTTCGAGCAGACACAGCACCCGGCGCGATTGTTACTGAAAAAAATGGCGGAAGCCGGAAAACGTTGGGTGCGCAACGACGGTACGGCGCAGTTCGGCATCTATCTCAAAATAAAGGAAGTTGTTCACAAGATCGTGCAGGACCCTGAAAATGACCTGCGTCTTGTCGCGCAACTATTGTTTGAATTCAGTAGCTATACGAAAGATATACTGCGCCGGCAGGAGTTGCTGGAAAAACGCGCGACAGAAAAAATACGCGGTGAAGAAAAGCTGCAAGCGGTAAAATTGCGAGTCATCAAGGCGGTGCGCGCGCGGACGACGGGCCGGGAATTACCGTCGGCTGTCCTCTTGCTCCTGTTGCAGCCCTGGTCCGATTACCTGTCGTTTACTCAATTGCGATATGGTCCCGACTCCGACCAATGGCGCGAGTCCCTGGCAACCATGGACGATATGCTCTGGTGTATCGAACCCCAGCACAGTGATGAGGATTATCAGCGGCAGGTGGCGCTGCGGGAGTCGATTCCGCGGGCGCTGAAAGCGGGGCTGGAAGCCATCGACTACGACAGGGACAGGGCATCGCAACTTATTGAAGCCGTTGCCGGGCTGATTGATCAGGTCATGGAGCGCAAGAGCGTTGAACCGGCTCCTGCGCCGATGCGCGATGCGCTGGAACGCCGTGCGGCCGAAAAAGCCGAGAGTGGCCGCTCTAAAGAGCGGGAACCTCTGACGGAGGAGGAGGCGCGCATTGTCGACAATCTGAAAATGATCGAATTCGGCACCTGGTTTGAATTTGAAAACGACCAGCGCCTGAAGGTCGCCTGGTACAACAATCGAACATCCCATTATATGTTGGTGGATCAGATGGGAAAAAGGACTGCTATGATGTCCGATGTGGATATGGCCCGCTCCATGATCGCTGGCCGAGCGCGGGTGATATCCGGCAGCTCGAAATCCTTTTTTGACAGGACTTTGGAAACCATCAGGAATTGATCGCTAAAAACCTCTGATTTAAGAGTTACAAGAGTTATAAGTAGAGTGAGATACACCATCATGACCGAGAATAATAGTAATAAGCGGGGCCAGACCCGCGTTGCCGCAAAACAGCGAATTGCAGCATACAGTGTCGAAGACGGCACTTTGGTGGGCCAGGTGGCCAATTTCCACGACAAGGGTTTTATGCTGATCAGCAATTATCCGATTCGAGAGGACAATATTTACCGCCTGCGAATGGAGTTCGCACAGGCGATAGTGGGGCAGGACCGAATTTACCTGGGGGCGGAGTGTCTGTGGGTGCGCGACACATCCGGCGACCAGGTCTGGGCCGGTTTCAGCATCATCGATATCGCCCGGGAGGACCGGCACCTGCTCGCCGAGCTGGCGACGCAGCTCGACGGGTAACGACCTCAGTGTATTTAACTCGAACATCGAATAGGTAATGAGGGAATTTAATTGGCAACCGTGCAGTCCGGGGAAACAAAGCTGCCGTCGTGATTGCCCTGGAAGCCGAAAGCGGTGCTTTGATTCGGCTGTAGGTTGCCATTCCAATCACCTTCACCTGCCGTTACAGTATTTCCCGAAATATTGAGCTCGGCATTCCAGCTACCGGTGATCTGCGGTGGTTCGGAAAAATTCATGGTCACTTCCCAGCCACTGATGGCGCTACTTCCGGAGTTGGTCACCGTGACATCCAGCTGATAGCCGTTATTCCAAATGTTCGTGGGAATAACCGAACAGTTGACGCCGCCGCCCGAAGAACTCGAGCTGCTTGATGAACTGGAGCTTGATGAGGAACTGGAGCTGGATGACGAACTGGAATTGCTGCCGTCGCTCACTATCCGATAGAGCGCGTCACCGGAAATATCCACGGCGTACATCTCGCCATTGATGTCTTCGGCAAATGACGATATCAGCAGGTCGGATTCGATCAGCACTTCAAAATCATAGTTGCCGGGCGAAGGCTCAGTGAGGGCCCATACCGTGCCAAAGGCATAGTCGCCGAATACGTAGTAGCCTTGCAGACCTGGAAGCGCTTCACCCCGGTACACAAAGCCGCCGGTCACCGCCTGACCTTCGTCGCGCCCATAGGCGATCAATGGATCTATATAGGGTCCGGCGGTGGTACATTCATTGCCAGTGGGCTCGAAACCTTCCCGACAACGCCAGCCGTAATTGCCACCACTCTCAATGATATTGATTTCCTCAAAGGAACCCTGACCAACATCACCCGCCCACAGTATGCCTGTCTGCTCGTCAATGCTGAAACGCCAGGGATTGCGCAGACCATAGGCAAAAACCTCCGGTGCGCCGCCGCCATTGACGAAAGGATTATCCGTGGGAATGCTGTAGGGCGAAGCGCTGTCGACGTCGATTCTCAATATGGTGCCGAAAAAGGTGTCCGGATTCTGACCATTGTCGAAGGGGTCATCGCCCGCACCGCCATCGCCGAAGCTGATATACAAATAGCCATCGGGCCCGAACCGGATCTGACCACCGTTGTGGTTGTTGAATGGTTGATCCAGGGTAAGTATATTTTCGCGGGAGTTTGGCACCAGTGTCGAACCATCAGCGGACTCGGTGTAGCGCGCTATTATGGAAATCAATGACGCGTCGCTGGTTGACGGCGCAAGTTCGGTGAACGAAAGAAATACCTCACCGTTATTCGCGAAATCTGGATGGAAGGTCATATCGAGGAGTCCGCCTTCCACACTTTCATCGACAATAGGCGTCAGATCGATATAGGTGTTGGTGGACGTGGCGGCATTGTTGTCGGTGGCAACCCAGGAGATTAGCCCGCGTTTTTCCAGAATGAACCAGCGGCTTCCATCAGGCGACTGGACCATTGCCAGGGGTTCTATCAGGCTGAGGTTAGGATAGATTCGCTCGAGGGTTAGCGCTGGCAACCCGCCTCCGGAAGACGAGGAACTGGAGCTACTGCTCGATGAGCTTGAAGAGCTGCTACTTGATGAACTGGAGGAGCTACTACTGGATGAACTTGAGGAACTGGTGCTTCCATCGCAGATAGAGCCCGTTACTACCGGTACCGGCGCGGGTGTGTCAGGTACACCTTTATTGCCCTGTAGACCCGCTTCAATCATTGCGCCTGGGTTGATAGTGCTGTTCCAGCTTAATGGTGTGGCGGTGTAGGGATTAGTACCCGTGACGCTGGCATTCCAAGTTCCGGTCGTGATGCTGCCATCGGTATATTGCCAGCTTACATCCCAGCCATTGATTGCTGATGAGTCGTCATTGGTGATTCGAACGCCGGCGGTAAAGCCGGTACTCCACTCACTCACAACGACATATTCGCAGGTTGCGGCAAAAACCGACTGCACGGTTCCCCCTGAACACAGGAGACACAACAGTAAACCTTTTGTGGCTATATTTTTCATGATAGAT
>CAZEWY010000046.1:5956-19247 GCA_964515945.1 uncultured Cellvibrionaceae bacterium | reverse complement strand
CCAGCATGGATGCTGGTGCAGAGCCTACAGGGATGTATTCACGGCGTGTCACAGCGGTGAACACCGGACTCATATTCGGCCACAAACATTGGACCTACATCGAGTTTGAGGAAGAAAATGGATGCCATGCATAATCCAATAAACGATCAAGGTTTTCTTTCGCGTCCCCGATGGCTCGATGAAGAGCCCTTGCCCCGCGATCTGCTCGACCGCTTTTTGACCAAGCTTGAAAAAGGTCAGCGGCTGTCCCTGCGCATAACCCCCAAAACTGCGCCGCAACTCTACGACTTTCAAAATGAAGATGTGAAATATCTCTGGGCACTGGTCAAGAGTCTGGACAAGGAATTTCATATTCTCAATATCAAGATTGCCCGCACCAAACCCGGTCAGGAAGTTTACGAAGATGCACAAGTGTATTTTGTGCCGGAGCAGGAAGAACTGGTTCGCCACTGGCTGAACCGTCCGGCGCTGGATCCATACGCGCTCGTCTGGCAGGACGAACTGGCGAAAATGAAGGAGCAGTTCGAGGACTACGGTCAGGCTTTGTTCGAAAAAATGGTGCGCGTGCCCGAGCAGGGACCGGAGCGCACTCTGAGAGCTTTCGCTCGCATGGGCAAGGAATTGCAACACCCGGTGACACTGCGCGCGCTTTCTGCCCGCTGTTTCTGGGGCGATTCCAAATTTCTTGATCGCAGTGAAGATTTGGTGCGCGAGTTATTTCCGAGCGTCGCGCACAATCTGTTACCCCGGCCAATACTCATGGCTGTGCATTTGCCACGAACGATCGAACAGATTCTCTTTATTGAAAATCAGGACACTTTCATTGCCCTGGCGCAACGGAATTTGACGGGTTATGCGCTGGTGTACAGCGCAGGCTTTCGCGGCAGCGCATTGCGTATCCGGGAGTCTGGCAATGCGCTGTTCAGTTATCTGAATCCCATGCAGCATGAAGAGGCGCTGCGGCAATTCCAGTCGTGGTGGTTCAACGAAAAAGCGGCGGAGCCCGATGTGAAATGTTTTTTCTGGGGTGATCTGGATTTTGCGGGGATGGCCATACTGAAAGCGTTACGTCAGACATTTCCGGACATCAATGCGTGGCAACCGGGCTATCAACCGCTGCTGGAGCGACTGCGCGATGGTTGGGGGCACACACAGGATTCTGCCGGTAAAAGCCTGCAAAAGGACCCGGACCTCACTGGCTGTGAGTATGCGGATCTGCAACTGCTGCCGGCCATGCGCGACACCGAAACCTTTATTGATCAGGAGGCGGTGAATGTCATGGAGGTGGAGCTACGCTCGTGAAAGCGCTGCGGTCCAAACCTTCATTTACCGGCGCGATCCTGTGCACCGGCCTCTTCTCGAACAAGCCGCTCCAACAAGCTTTGATTGCGTGGCAAGAGTCCCAGTGTAAGACCGAAGGGTTTGAATGCGCGGTTGACGACTGCAATAGTGGGACTGCCGGTGTCGCGCTCGATATCCGATAGGGTGCGGCGGCTGATGCCGACGCGGGCCGCGTACTGCTCCTGATTCAGGCCCGTGACTTCTTTGCGGAGAGTGCTCAACAGGTTACCTTGCGTGCGGGTGCCGCTCATGGCTTCCTGCAACAGGTTAATCAACAGCGCTTCACGCTCCTCGCCGGTCATGTGTTTCATAGTAATTGCCAACGCTTCAGGGTCTGGTCGAGATAGTTCATGCCGAGTGCGGGTCTGGCCAGAAGTTGCTCCGGTACTCCACGAGAAGCCAACCGTTCCCTCAAGCCGACCAATTGCCCACATAATGCTTTCAGCTCGGAAATGAGCTGCTCCGGCTCGACTAAATCACCAAGCTGCTGGGCGATGGCGTGCCAGTCGAATTCTCCTCCGAGTTCGTAGGGCGTTCCCCACCGAGTGGTTCTGGTAACGCCTTCAGGATCGGCCTTCATGGGTGCAAAATCATATATTGGCGATAACCATGTACCTTTGGCACCTTTGATCAAAGCAGTATTGCGGCCATGGTTATCGGAATTGCCAAATGCCACATTAAGCAGGTCACGTTTTACCCATTCGATAACAAACGCTGAGCAATCGAAGGTTTTTCCTTGTTCTCGTACCTCGAATTGGTCGCTGAGCAACTTTGTCAAGATACGGAGCGTTTCGAAATGATTGAGGAAGGCGCCGGGTCCTTTATTCAGAATTGAATAAACAGATTCCAGCCCATAGTGTGAAAGTTGGCCATCGATAAATTCAATATCAAATCGCGGTAGCCAAAGCGAAGGATAATTGGCGCCTTCTATTAAACGCATTTGGCGGGTATCTATGGTGTCCAATCCCAGTTCCGTCAATTCCTGATAGTAATGATACTCAGCGCGTAGGATATCCTCGTCGTCCCGGGTGCGGTTGCCACGCGGGAATTTAACCAGATAATGGGTATCGGGATTCGTGAGATCGTCCTGGAAGGTGTCTATCCAGATCTCATCCTGACTGGAACAGCGCACCAATAACTTCGGAGCCTCGCCGCCAGCTCCGGTGGCGCCGCCGCTGGCGGCACCCATTTCCTGTGCATATTCCAGAAAATCCGTATGACGCTCCACCACGTCACTGATAACAAACCGTATGTCTTTCAGGTCATCGCCCGGAGCCTCGGGTAAGGATTGCCTGATGCGAAGGTTGCCCACAGGCGCAATCGTACCGTGCTGGAGTAAGGCGTAATCCTGTTGCAATTCCGATTGTCGGCTCAGGTCCAGTTTGGATACCCAGTACCGGCGGCTGGCTCCCGCAGGCATGATGTCGTCGAGAAACCCGAACCATCGTTGGGAGCGATAAACGTTCATCAGGTCCACGGGAAGGCGGAGGCTACATGCTTGTACGCCGTCGCGAAACTGCCAGTCAAGTGCATATTCCTGGTCATATTCCAGTTGTATCGGACCAGTTCGTCCTCCGTCCGGGTCAGGAATAGTCATGGTGGCGGCGTCGTGCCAGCGACCGGTGTGAAAAATTTGAAGATCTAGCGTCATGACCGTTTCAGAATGAGAAGTATAATGCTCATAAGCTACCACTATTCTATAAAATGTGCAAAATAGTACCCATTTTTACTTCTTGCTCATTATAGATGTGCATTATACTGCTCATGTGCGATTGTGAATTTCAACGGCGAGTTTAGTGAAGTGCCTTTGGCTTGGAGCGGATGGAGGAGGAACTATAAGAGTGCATCGGCGTCTAGATGCACAAGGATTCCAGCCCGCCGGCTCTCGGAGGCGCTGAAACAGTGCGATTGCTTCAACGGAAAAGATTCATAATAAATGGGCTATATCGAAACTCTTGGCGAGCAGGATAGCGCCATTGCGGATTTTTTCGAGACACTAGGTCCGCCCGAAAATATCCATATTCTGCCACTGGCGATTCTGCTTTCCCTGGTAATCAACGCCGGCTTACTCTTTCTTTGGCAAAGCTTCCGCCCGGCAATTCCTGAAATCGGGACGGCTGGTGATCTTCTTGAAGTGCGGTTGCAGTCGGTGGATTTGGTGCCGGTGCCTCCGGAGAAGGAGCCGGTGTCCCCGAAGCAGGATGCTCGACGCAATATTTCGACAGAGCCCGCAGAAGCGGTTGTGGAAGCGCCGCCAGCGGACAAGAGGAATGTGCAAACTCTGTCGTCGACGGCTTCTCCTGCTGGTAAAACAACTGTGAGCAGCAAGGATTGGAAAAGGTTATTGTCGGCCCCCATGGTGGCGGAATTCATGAGGAGCCGGGACTTATCATCGCCACCGAACCAGCTCAGCCAAAATCCGGGGACGGAATTTGAGGATGTTTTCCGTTCGGATCTCCGTCAGACACTCAGGGAGCAGGCGGGGAGGATCGTTCCCGCACCAACAAACGATTTGAACAATTCCACCATCTCCGATGCCCATGAGCGGGTTGCCATCGCCGGTGAATGTTTTGATCTGAAAAATATTGCCGGTGGTAGAATTGGCCAGAAGCTGTGGTACCCACGTGAATGTAACGGGAAAACCGACCTGTCGGAGACGATGGCTCAGGCGATCCGGGACAGGATGAATCGCACCAATTTGCGGGAGTAAGTTGCGGGAATAGGATTGCGGGAGTAGAAATTTTGGCAAAGACACAGGATAAAGCCCGGTCCAAGGGTAGAGAGCCCAGCATGGGTAAAGACGAGCCCAGTAAAGGTAAAGAGACCGCTAAGGGTAAAAGAGTTTCCTTGGTTCTGGGTTCCGGCGGTGCTCGCGGACTGGCCCATATCGGTGTGATTGAAGAGCTGGAAGCGCGGGGCTATGTGATAGAAGCCATCGCCGGCTGTTCCATAGGCGCTCTGGTCGGCGGCATCTATGCCGCCGGTAAACTGAAGGAATATGCCGAGTGGGCGGTGCAACTGGAACGTTCCGGCGTGATCGGCCTGTTGGATCTGACGGGTGCCAGGGGCGGGTTTATTGCGGGCAAGAAAATCATGCGCAAACTGGATGAGTGGATCGGGGACGTGGCCATTGAGGACCTGCCGCTCCGGTTTACCGCCGTGGCCGTGGATATCGAGCGGGAAAAGGAGGTCTGGATGAGCGAAGGCAGCCTTTCCGATGCGATTCGCGCGTCCATTGCCATCCCTGGGGTCTTTACGCCCCACAATTACCGCGATCGCCTTCTGGTTGATGGCGGAGTGCTCAACCCGTTGCCTGTGGCGCCGACGGTCAACAGCTTGACCGACCTGACTATCGTGGTGGATGCCAACGGCCCTCCCACCAATCTTGTTCCCGTGTCTGAAGAGGGGGAGTCGGAAGAGGAGGCGCCGGAACAGAATAAAGTTGAAGTGGATAATGAGCCGAGTCTGCTTGCCAGGGGACTGGAGCAACTGGGATTGGGTGCCGGACACAAATCGGCGGCCAGGGACGCGCTGGATATTGCCGAGGTGCTAATGCGCACGGTGGACACGGTGCAGGCGGCCATGACGCGGCAGCAACTGGCGGTCTTTCACCCGGACCTGCTTATCCGTGTTCCGCGCAACCTGTGCATGATGCATGAATTCCATCGGGCCGAGGAGATCATTGCTCTCGGGCGTCAAGTGGCGACCGAGCTTTTGGATGACCCGAATCTGGAGCGGAAGCAGTGGCTTTGAGGGATGGTGATGGGTAATCGGTGATGAGCGATGGGAGGAAAACGGCAGGCATCCCTGACACTAGCGCATCCTGCGCGCCTCGAAGGGTGAGGCACACGGATGTGCCCAATGAAAAGAGGGCGCCGTTCGGCGCCCTCTTCTGCGGTCATTAACCGATGGGATTGGCTATCAGCCTGCTTTATTGGCCGAGCTTTTGGCGGCCGTTTTCGAGGTTTCCTCTTTGGATGTGCCTTCAGCAGGCTCTTCGGCAATGACCTCGGGCGTGGCCTGGGTCAGTGCCGCCAGATCCATATCGGCGATATTGTCGTAGTGATACTGGCTGATGGTGAACAGCAGATCCCGGTCATCGCGACTGACGTAGTGCTCGTCCTCGGTTTTCAGGAATGTGTAGCTGGTCGCACCTTCACCGGTTTCCACTTTCAGTTTGAAGCTTTCAGTGACTGAATCCTCTTCCGGTTCCGCGTCGGCGACTCCGGTCACGCGCAGATTGTCGAGGGAAGAAACCAGTTTGTCCGCTTTTTCCCTGGCGACCTTGATGTCGCTGGCTTCCGCGAATATCCATTGGTCGCCGTCTTCAGGCTGGCTGCTTTTCTTTAGGTGGCTCTTTTTCTTCAGGTAATAATCACTACCCTGAACGCCGGTGACGCTGTCAATCGCCAGCAGGCTCTTGTCCAGCCAGTCGGTCGCTTCGGCCGGCATTTCATGGGCAGCGAGTTCCAGCGCATAGACAGCGTCATCGTCGGGGAGGCGCAGGTGGATCTTGCGGTAGCCCGGGGAGGTGCCGACCAGCAACTCGGCCTCGACCGAGTCGCCACGATAGAGCTGGACCCGCCGGACGTAATTATCCTCGGCGACCTTGAAGCGCGTGTGGCTGCTGTCCGTGGTGGCCACCGGCCAACCTGTGGGCAGTTTCTCGAGCTTGTCCAGAAGCCGCTCGACCTTGGCGCTGTCGGCCGGTAGCTTGTGCAAATCCGGCAACTGCCAGCCATTCGCGGTTCGGGCAAGGGTGACGCTCTGATCACCGTCGTCTATGACCACCCGGTCCAGGCTGGCGGCGGTGAAATCCAGCAGGGGCTGATGTTCACCGCTGCTGTCAGGCCGGTCCGCCCAGAGCAGGGTGGCGATCAGAACCAGTTGCAATGCCAGCAGGCCGGTCAGCCAGTGTTTGAATTGTGTCATGGCTTACCTCCTCAATGTGCCTGTTGTGGATTCAGTTGGGTCAACTTCAGTTGGCTCAAATAGTATCGCTCGCGGGACTTCTTGCGCTGACGCTGAATCGCGGCGATAAGAACCAGCGCGGCCGCCGCCAGGAAGTAGTTCAGATACTCCCAGAACAACTGGCTGCTGTGGGTCATGGGCGGCAGGGTGCGGTTGAAATGGCCCTGGCCGCGCAGGCTCAGCAAAGCCCGGTCTTCCAGCGCCCAGTCCACGGTGTTGGCCACCAGTTGCAAGCTGCCCAGATACTGACTGCGGCTGGCGGCGCCGGCCATCTGTATCACCCGATCACTCAGGAAGTCGTTGGAGCTGAACAGGATAATGCGGCTGGATTCCGGTGAGTGTTCGATGACGCTGCTGATTACCGGCGTCTCTGTATCAGAGTCCGCCTTGGCCGTGCTCTCGTCAGCGGTTTGATTGCCACTGGCATCCGCCGCCTGGCTCAACAGGGGTGACTCCTTGCCGGCGAAATAGGATTCGAAACGACCTTCGCTGATGACGCCCAGCAGGTGCGAATCCCGCTCGCCCTGAGGCATGAAGCTGCTGCCACCACTATCGTCGATTTGCGGCGTGACCTGGGTGGAGGTCGACAACCAGGACTGGGGTGAACTCCGCAGCAGTGGAGTAACCTCCCGCTCGCCCTGAAGAGTACTGGTGACCTCGATGGGCGAGGCCCAGGCCATGGTCAATTGCGGCAAATTGGCGGTGATCATGTTGTCCTGATTGAGCCCATCACCGCGCAGATCGGCGAAATAGGGATAGTCGAGCATGCGGATTTCACGCAGCTGAAAACCGCCGACATTCCGGGTGACCGGAACCGGGAAGGCGGCATTCTGCGGATCCAGAACCAGTGAATCCCCGATGCTCAGACCGTGGTGCGCCAACCAGTCGGTGAGGCCGCTGTTGTGCTTCTGCAAGCCGAGCGTGCGGCCGAAGCTGGCGCTGAAGGGTGAAGTGGCGGCTATGACGGTGCCCCCCTTCATCAGGAACTGGTCCACCGCGAAGACGGCGGTTTCATCCAGATTTTCGGGCGATACCAGCAGCAGTATGTCCGCGTCGCCAGCCACGGAGCCATCGCTCAGGTCCTCGGACTGTACATTGAGCTCGGTGCCGAGGAAGCTTTGCAACTGGTTGAACTGCGGACCGCCACCGCCAAAGCGGCCATAGCCGGGATTCTCCGGCGGCGTCACCAGTGCCACCGTCTTGGTAAAGCCGCTGGCAAAGCGTTTGATGCCGGCTTCGAGATTCTGCTCAAAGCTGGTCTCGGTCATATCGGCGAGCGGAATCTGCACCACCTGATCGCCCTGGGACAGGGTCATGTAGAAATAGAAGGTATCGTCGCTGAACAGGTTGGTCGCCATGGGCTGAAAGCCATAGTCGCTGGCAATCTGTTGCGCCAGCTCACCATCGGTGTCCGGATTGGCAAACTTGATTTGCAGACGCCCATCGGCCTGTTTCCGGTATTCGTCCAGCACCGCCGTCATCTCCCCGCGGAAACTCGCCAGGGGCTCCGGCAAGGCGTCATTGTCGGAAACATAGGCGTTGAAGACCAGTTCACCTTTGACCGTATCGAACAGATTGCCGCCGGCCTGATACGTGTGCAGCACCTTCTTGATGGCCTGGGTCAGGTCGTGTTCCGGATTGCGCAGGCGCACCTCGATGTTGGCACCCTGGTCGGCCTTGACCTCGATCAGGTCGCGGAAGCCGAGTACCTGGTGCTGGTCACCGTACTGCACCACCACATTGAAGTAGGAACTGACGATGGAGGACTCATAGCGATCCGCCACCTGAAAGGGCACTGGCTGAATACCGAACTTCTGGTTGGCTTCCTTCTCCAACTCGGGCTGGGTCACCGGGTCCACGATTTCGACCCGCACCTGGCCGTTGCCGGCGATCTCATATTCGCGCATCAGGTCGCGCAGTTGCGGAACCAGCGGCGACAGCAACGGGTGGGTCTTGGAGCTGAAGTAGCCGCGCAGCAGCAGGGGCTCCTGCAAGTGATTGAGGTAGCCACGGGTAGCATCGGAAATCGAGTACTGGTTGCCCTCGGTGCTGTCCACCCGCAGGCTGTCGACCTGTCCCAGCCAGAAATTGGCGCCTATGGCGTTGACCAGCAGCAGGGCAGTCACCACACGCCAACTGCCGTGGTGAGGGCGTTGGCTGGTGGCGGCCCAACGTTCCCGCTCCAGGCTGAAGGTGTTGAGGGTGAGGAAGACGGCGATGATACTCAGGTAATAGTAGAGGTCGCGCAGGTCCACCACACCTCGCGTAATGGCGTCGAAGCGGGAGCCTGTGCCCAGCAGACGCAGCCATTCGCCCAGGCGGTTGCCGAACAGGTCGGTGATGATGCTGGTGCCGATCAGATAAAACACCCCGCAGAGAGCCGTGGCGCTGATCAGGCTGACGATCTGGTTGTCACTGCGCGCGGACACAAACAGACCGATGCTCAGATAGGCCGCGCCGAGCATAAAAGTGGCCAAATAGCCGGCCCAGACCGGCCCCCAATCGAGGTCGCCGATCATGGCAACACTGATGGGCAGGGGCAGGGTAATCGCCAGTGCGATGGCTAAAAGCAGCAGACAACCGACGAACTTGCCGGCCACGAAATGCCAGAGCGGCACCGGCTGGGTGAGCACGTGCTCAAGCGTGCCCGTGCGACGCTCGTCGCTCCACAGGCGCATGGTCAGGGTGCTGCACAGAAAGATCAGCAGGACTGGCATCCACTCGAACAGCGGACGCACATCGGCGATGTTGCGGGCAAAGAAGGCTTCGCCCCAGAAAAAAACGAAGAGGGTGACTGCCGCAAAGGTGGCCAGAAACAGATAGGCAATGGGCGAGGCAAAGAACAGGCTCACCTCTTTCCCGGCAATGCGGCGGATCACGGACAGGTTGGAGTGCTTATGCGGCATTGGTCAGGTCCTCCTTTTCATCCAGGATGCTCGCTGGCGCCTGGCTGACATCGCGGAACAGGGATTCCAGATCCTGCTGTTCGGGCTGCAACGCATAGAGCTTTGCTCCGGCATGGATTACCGCCTGGGCCAGACGTGCGCTGGTGTCTGTTGCCTGCTGCTTGTCGGCCAGGGTCAGCCGGTAGCGGTGTTCCTGTTCATGCCCCTCGGCCGCCTCGAGGACATCGAGAGACGCAATGCCGGGGAGGCGCGCCAGTTGTTCGCGGGCCTGGTGGGGCGCCATGGAAGTAGCCAGAAGCAGGTGGCGGCTGTGGCGCAGGTCTTCGAGGCGAGCATCCACTACCAATTGACCGGCGCGCAGAATCAGCACCCGGTCACAGACCGCGGCCACTTCCTGCATGATATGGGTGGAGAGGATGACCGTGGCCTCTTTGGAAATATCGCGAATCAACTGTCGCATATGGTCGGTCTGGGTGGGGTCGAGGCCGTTGGTGGGCTCGTCGAGAATCAGAAAGCGCGGGTGCCCGAGCAATGCCTGGGCAACGCCAACCCGCTGCTTGAAGCCTCGGGATAGCGTGGCGATGGGCGCCAGCAGTTTTTCGCCGATATCGGTGGCGGCAATCACGCGTTTGACTTCCGCCATGCGCTGCGGCTCATCCTCCAGACCTTTGAGCCTGGCGGCATAATCCAGATAATCGGCGACAGACATTTCGGGGTAAACCGGCAGGCTTTCCGGCAGATAGCCGAGCATTTGCTGCACCGATTTGGGATTGTCCATCAGGTCAATGCCCTCGACAGTGATACTGCCACTGTCGGGTTCCAGGTAACCGCTCAGCATTTTCATGATAGTGGTTTTACCCGCGCCGTTGTGACCCAGCAGCCCGACAATCTCACCCTTGCCTATGGCAAAGCTGACTTTGTCGACAGCGACAAACTGGTTGTAACGGCGGGTTAACTGGTGAATCTCCAGCATGGTTTCCTCCGTTGGGGTATTGATTGAATGTGGCCGAAGAGGCCGGTGATGTTGTTACACGGGCTTGTCAGCAGAGCCGCGGATGCGACTCCATGTCAGAGACGTGTTCAGACGTTGGGGGTGGCCGCGCACCGGCCGCTAGCTTATTGTTATGGCAGCACATTGGTTATATTTCCATCTGTAGAGAATATGTAGCTGAATCTCAGCGATGCCCCCTTTAGTTGAAAGTTTTTGTAAAAAGTTCAAAATTATTATAGGTTGCGTTGCAATACAGAAAATCCTTGCTAAACAGCGCCGGGATGGACGGGAGAAAGGCTAAAGGCCTCAAAGAATTAAGGCGCTAATAGTTTAATAGCGAATCCGTCGCAGTAATATTTGCACTGATCGCCGTGACTCCCTAATCTATAAGATATATAACAATATCCCTATCAAATTCACGGCACTTTATATGGTCGCTAAGTCTCGCCAAGTGTCCCCTACTCAGCCGAGTCGCGCTCTTGTAGTCATGGCCCGGTTTTTTTGGGCATGGTTAATCTGGATCGGATTTGCCGTGACCAGTGCCGTTGCGGATACACCGGCCGCCGAGATAGCGGCAGAACCCTTAAAGAAAGAACCTCTGAAGATTGTTACGGTGCCGCTGGAAAAAAGCGCGCGCCAGCATCTGTATTATTTCCCCGAATTGCTCAAACTGGCACTGTCCAAGACGGAAGCCACCGAAGGCCCCTTTGTCATCGAGCCCTATCCGCGCGTTCTTACCGGTGCCCGTTTTCTCGCAGACCTGGCAAACGGGGAAGGCATAGACATTATCTGGACCATGACCAACCCCGAACTGGAGCGCACGCTGTTGCGGATCCCCGTTTCGCTGTTGCGCGGACTCAACAGTCACCGGGTGTTTCTGATTCGGGAGGAGGACCAGGAAAAATTTGCCGCCGTGCAGTCACTCGACGACCTCAAGGGCTTTCGCGCCGGTATGGTTTCCCATTGGCCGGACACCGAGATTCTCCGCTCCAATGGACTGCGTGTCGTGACTTCGGCTCATTACGAGCTGTTGTTCACCATGCTCGAAGCCAACCGCATCGATTACTTCCCGCGGGGGCTTTACGAGGTCTGGCAGGAACAGGAAATCCACGAGAAACAAGGTCTGGCGGTCGAAAAATCCCTGATGCTCTATTACTACGGCCCCATGTTCTTTTTCGTCAATCGCCAGGACCAGGCCCTGGCCGACCGCATTGAGCGCGGCCTGCGCATGGCCATGGCCGATGGCAGCTTCGACAAACTGTTTTTCAGCATTCCGGGCTTTCAGCGGGGTTTCGATGAAATCTCCAATGAGCAACGCCGCCTCTTCAAACTGCCTTTGCATCAGGAGCCGGTCGCGCGATAGGTCTCTTTAACGACCGCGCTTGTGGGTAAAAAGCCGCGATATCAACAGAATGCCGGCCACCGCCAGACCGACCGTCAACGCCATCCAGAATCCGATAGCCCCTCTAGCCTCCCCCAGATAATCCGTAAAGGTCAGCCCGTAACCGAGTGGCAGACAGATTCCCCAGAAGGACAGCAGCATGATGAACATGGGAATGCGCGTATCCCTGTAGCCTCTCAGGGCGCTGATCGCCGTCACCTGAAGCACATCCGCAATCTGGAAAACGGCACCGAATACCAACAACTGCGCCGCTATCTGCTGAACTTGCCGGTCGTGGGTGTAAAACCCGACAATCAGATCGCGGCTGAGTAATAGCAGCGGAACATAGACCAGAGCAATACCCAGGGCCAGCAGCAGCGCGCTACGGGCCAGGAGTTGGGCACTGGCGGGCGCACCGGCACCGAGCAGAAAACTGACTCTCAATGTCAGGGCCGCGCCCAGGCTCAGAGGGACCATGAACACCAGGGACACCACATTGAGCACTATCTGGTGCCCCGCGACAACGGCGGGACCCAGGGGAGCCAGGAACAGCGCGACTACCGCAAACATGCTGACCTCAATGAAGACCGTGAAGCCGATGGGCACACCCAGCCGCAGCACCCGCATGATATCCGCCCAGTGGGGCGGCTCCCAGTCATCCACCAGATGAAAGTCCCGGTAAGTGCGGCTCCAGTGGAGGTAAGCCAGCAGGGCCAGCAAGGCGATCCAAATGGCGATGGCGGTGGCCCATCCACAGCCGATACCACCCATGGCGGGAATGCCGAACTTGCCGTAGATAAAGACATAGTTGAGGGGAAGGTTGATGGTCGTGGCCAGCAGCGAAAAGGCCATGATGACCCGGGTGTGGCCGAGCCCATCCGTCAGGCCGCGCAATGCGGTAAGCAGCAGCATGGCCGGCACGCCCCAGGCGACAGCATTGAGATAGCCCTGGGCAATGTTGGCGGTCTGAGTATCCAGGCGCAGGGCGTCCAGCACCGGGCGCACATTGATCAGCAACGCGATCATGATCAGGGCACCACCTGCCGCGATATAGATGCCCTGCCAGGTCACCGGCATGATATGGGCCAGCAGTTGCGCTCCCCGATGCCCCGAAATAATGGGTTGCAGGGCATTGAGTGTGCCGACGAAAAACAGGAAGAGCGGGACCCACAGACTGCTGCCGATGCCCACCCCGGCGAGGTCCGCAGCACTGACATGGCCGGCCATAACCGTATCTATGACGCCATTGGCCATCTGCGCCAGTTGCGCGACCAGTATGGGCGCACCCAGCAGGGCCAAGGTTTTCCACTCGGTCAGAACTCGCGCAATCAGCCCGGCGCGAACTTCGGGCATGGGTTGTTCCGGCTCAGTCAAGACGGTCTTCCTTGTATATTGGCGATAATCACAAACTAAGGCTGAACGTTAGTAAACGCATCCGGTATTCACTGCTGTGACACGCCGTGAATACGTCCCTGTAGGCTCTACACCAGCATCTCGGTAACTGCTCCTGCGTTACCCTAACTTCCGCCATCCATGGCGGTCGCATGCTGGCGACGGTCACAACAATGAACACCGAATTCATGTCAGCAAGTTTGTGGGACAGTAATCAGCGCTAGTAAGAAAAGCTGCTATGTATGACCTTGACAGAGGCATGGCGTCACAAAATAATTCTTGCAGCTTAACCCCTCCTCACCTCGGGCG
>CAZEWY010000046.1:0-5946 GCA_964515945.1 uncultured Cellvibrionaceae bacterium | reverse complement strand
CATCTTCAACGGTAATTACGACCTGGCGTCGTTCCTGGTCGACGCGAAAGCGGAAATGGCGCAGCACATTCATCCCCAATAAACCGTCGACGCCAACAGGCATATCGAAGTCGAGCACCGCGATATCCACATCGGACAGAAGCTGGTCGCCGAGCTGGAAGCTGGCAACGCGGTAGAGGGTTCCCTTGGTCACGCCGCCGGCGGTATTGAACATCCTCGGACCCAATTCAGTAAAAGCCCCATGGCGGCTCAACGCATCGAAGGATTTTCTGGACAGGGTCGTGGTGGTGGCCCCGGTATCGATGATCAGATGGATATCTTCAGCGCTGTTGAGCGCCAGCGGCAGCGCATAGTGGCTGCCGACCACCCGCAGGGGGATGGCGTCCACCGCCCCGCTGGATTGGCCCACTGTCGGACTCTTGGGCTCGGCGCGGCTGGCGTGGAGCAGGTTTGTGGCCGCGGCCGATACCGAGGGAACCCCCGCCAGCCTTGTCAGAAGATCGCGGCCAAAATCCGGCTCTCCGTGAGCCATATAGAGTTCAGCCAGGCGCAGTTGATAGTGAGGCCGGGTGAGATCGAGCACGCCCAGCGTTTCATAAAAACTGATCAGCCGCCGCCAACTCTGTTGCCCTGCAAGATGTTCATCGGTGGCCCCGACAAAACTCTCGAAAGCCAGATCGACCTTCTGTTTGTCGGCGGAGGTGAAGGCATAGGTAAAGGCCAACTGAAAGGTGCGCGCCGCTTCTGCCGAATAGCCCGATATTCGCTGATACCGGGCCAGCAATACCAGCACCTCAATATCGCCGTAATAGCGTCCCAGCCAGGCATCCACAAGGCCGGTCAATGCGCTGCCGTCGCCACGGTCCAGGCAGCTTTCGAGATAGGCCAATGCCAGTTCCTTGAGTTCGGCCGCATCGCGGCTGCTGCGTCGCTCTATGTCGCTGTAAAGGTTCATGGCGGCGTCGAATGACTGGGCTTGCAGGAGTGCGCGAAACTCTTTACTTAACTTTTCGCCCAGTTCTTCGCGCAGGTGATTGCCCGCGTCTTCGGCCGATAACTCTTGACGGCCTTCATGGAAATTTTCTGTTGCTGGCTGGGGTGCTTTGGGAGGGGACGATGAAAGTTGCGGGTCCGTTTCCAGAGTGTCGGTGCCAGCAGCCATCGAGGCCGCAGGTGGCTGTACAGGTATCTGTGTGGGGAATCCAGCCCTGGTGTCTGCTTGTGGCATAAAGCCGCGCAGGCCCCAGCCCGCGCCGAAACCCAGGGCCAGGAGTAACAGCACTGAAAATGATCGGGGGAAAAATCCCATCAGAGTTTCCTTAGCCTTCGACAGATGGAAACACTACCAGAGATTCACCATCCCAAGGCGGGTATTTTTTCATAACCCGGGCAAAGAGCGGTGACTCCATCTGCTGTTGCAACCAGTGCCGCAGGCGGGGAAAGTTGGCGTTGTCGAACCAGCCCCTGTCGACCTGGGCCAACTGGCGCACGAAGGGAAAGATAGCCATATCGGCGATGGAATAGTGACTGCTGGCGAGATAGTGCTGTTCCGTCAACCGATGCTCCAGATGCTGCAAAAACCTTTCGCACCGGGCTCTGTGGAACTCCATCGGCTGCTCGGGATAGCGGTCCGCATATTTGTAGCGGTCCAAAGCCTGCTTGAACGGCCCATCATTTTCCGCGATCAGATGATCCGCCCGCTGGCGTCCAGCGGGATTCTGGCGGCACAGCAAGTCATCGGGGTCGCGGTGGGTCAGCGCCCAGAGCATCACATCCAGGCTTTCGTCGATCACTTCACCGCCGGGCGTTACCAGCACCGGCACCGTGCCCTTGGGTGACGCCTGCAACAGCGCCGCCGGCTTGTCCTTCAGCACCACTTCCCGCAGCGCCACCGGGCAACCGGCGTAAGCGATGGCGAGTCGGGCGCGCATGGCGTAGGGACAGCGGCGGAAGGAGTAGAGCAGCGGCAGTTGCTGGGCGTCTGACATGAGCTGCTCTGACATGGATTGTTCTGACACCGGCGGCTCAGAGGAGCGCAAGCTTCTCCAACACCCATGCGATGGTGGCCGCGTAATCTTGTGGTAGAAGTGGCCGCAACTGTTCCAGGCCTCTGCGCAGTGTGGACGGGTCGGCCGGCGATAGATTGATATGACCCAGCTTGCGGCCGGGCCGCACTGTTTTGCCGTACCAGTAGAGCTCGGCACCGTCCACGCCCAGCCAGCGGTTGTCGCGCTCCATGCCGATCAGGTTGATCATGACACTGGTGTTCTTGACCAGGGGCTTGGCCAGGGGCAGATCGCAGATAGCGCGCAGATGGTTTTCAAACTGGCTGATACTGCTGCCGGCCTGGGTCCAGTGGCCGCTGTTGTGAACCCGGGGAGCCACTTCATTAACCAGCAGCCGGTCGCCCACCAGAAAGCATTCCATAGCCATGACGCCCACATAATCCAGCGCCTGCATCAACTTGCCGAGCATGGTCTCGGCCTGGGACTGCAACGATTGCAGGCGGGCCATGGGGGCAATGGACGCCATGAGAATGCCATTGCTGTGGAGGTTCAGGGTCAGTGGATAGAATTCGCAACGGCCGTCCCGATTGCGCACGCCGATGATGGACAGCTCGTCCTCGAAATCCACCGCCTCTTCCGCGATAGCCTGGCCGCGCCAGTCATCGGGAATGGCCGTGTCATTCTTGCGCAGCCAGAACTGGCCCTTGCCGTCGTAGCCGCCGGTGCGGCTCTTGAGCAGAACCCGGTCACCCAAATCCCGGTGCAGGTCGCTGCCGGTGACCTCGGCGTCCAGATCCCGCCATTTGGCATTGGCCAGCTCCAGTCGGTCAAGCCACTGTTTCTGCGTCTTGCGATCGGGCAGTCCGGCAAAGGCGCGGCGGCTGACGAAGCCGGGGTGATCGAAGAGCTGCCGGGTCACCGGCGTCGGCGCCCAGTGCTCGCGCTCTGCGGTAACTATTGCATCCCGGGGGATCGGCTGTTCAAGCGGCGCGTCGATATCGACGGTATGCACGCCGATAGCCAGCGGTATGGCTGCCTGTTGCAACATGGCGCCAAGCTGCCCGTTGCCCAATACCCAAACATCGGTCATGGCATGTCCCGCGGGTCGGGTTGTGCCAGAACCTCTTCCGTCTGTTGGCGGCGAAATTTGTCCAGCCGCCCGGCCAGAGCGCTGTCAGAATTGGCCAGCACCTGGCAGGCGAGAAGCCCCGCATTGAAGGCGCCGGCGGTGCCAATGGCCAGGGTTCCCACGGCAATGCCCTTGGGCATCTGTACGATCGACAAGAGGCTGTCGAGACCTTTCAGTGCCTTGCTTTGCACAGGCACGCCCAGCACCGGCAGGCGGGTTTTCGAAGCGACCATGCCGGGCAGGTGGGCGGCCCCGCCAGCGCCAGCAATGATGATTTCGAAGCCGCGATCGACGGCTGCGGCGGAAAATTCCATCAGCTTGTCAGGGGTGCGGTGGGCCGAGATGACCTCCACATGGTAGGCCACCTGCAATTCATCCATGATCTCGGCCGCCAGTTGCATGGTCGGCCAGTCACTTTTGGAACCCATAATGATTGCGACTTTTGCTTGCATATTCGCCTCAGTCTGAAGATCGCTAATGAAACCCGCTTTAAATTTGTTTTTGCGCCGGACGGGCAGGCGACGGGAAAAAGGCGCAGATGATAACAGGCGCACAACTCCCGTCAACAATGCCCGGTCGTGGTCGGACGAATGGTGGGGAAAGGAGCGGCTAATTATAGCGCACTACGGCGCCCTGTTCGGTCAGGCGGGCTGCTCCTCATCTTTACATTGTCACAGCGGTGAATTTGTCCTCCGAAATCACCACCCATCCCAAAGCAGCCCATACCGGTGCTGAAGCGCTGTATCTTGGCCTGTTCGATAGCATCTTCGAAAATACAATTCGGTACCGGCTAGAGCTCCCAGAGTTTGCTGATGGGCGCGGCATGGATATTCAAATCCCGCTCGATGGGCAATACCGCATCGCCATCGTAAAGCACCAGCCCGCCGCGAAATTTGGCACCTGCCGTATCCGCTAACCGCAAAAGCCCCCGGCCATCCGTGGCTCGCACACTGGCAGCCGCCTTGACTTCGATGCCCCATACGTCGCCGCCCAGTTCGATAACCAGGTCCACTTCGATTTGATCCTTGTCGCGATAATGCCCGAAGCGGGGTTCGTCCTCGTGCCAGCCTCCCATTGCCATGATCTGCTGAATCACGAAGGACTCCAGCAGGCGGCCAAATCGCGTTCGTTCGGGGTTCCACTGCTCTGGCCGCAAGTCCGCAAGGGCGGCGGCCAGGCCGCTATCGCAGACATGGATTTTCGGCGTCTTGACCAGCCGCTTGCTACGGTTGGAGTGCCAGGCAGGCAGCCGGCGAATCAGAAACAATTTTTCAAGAACGCTCAGGTAGCGCTCAATGGTGGAGCGGGTATGACCCAAGGCATTGGCGGTTGCGGAGACATTGAGCAAAGTGGCGGTCTGGTGGCTGAGGTACTCCAGCAGGCGTGCCACCTCCTGTCCGTCCTTGATCTCGGCAATATCGCGAATGTCGCGTTGGATAATCGATTGCACGTATTGCTGCTGCCAGCGCCGCGCCCGTTTTGGACTACGGGCAAAGGCATCGGGGTAGCCGCCGGCAACCAGGCGGCCCGGCAATTCGCTGGGGTGGGGGGCACGGCTTGGAGGTAGGGTTTTGACCAGCCCACCGGCACGCCAGAGGTTGAGAAAATGCCCCGGCGCCCGCTGCTTCTCCACCTCGGTGAGCGGTTGCAGATAAAGGCATTCCATCCGGCCAGCAAGCGAGTCGGCCAAGCGCGGCAACTGCAACAGGTTGGCTGAGCCGGTCAGCAGAAAGCGGCCGGGACGACGCTTGGCATCGACACTGCGTTTGATGGCCAGGGTGAGTTCGGGGGCGCGCTGTATTTCATCGATGGCGACCTGTTCGGGAAGCCCATCGATAAAGCCTTCGGGGTCTCCAAGTGCCAACTCCAGATAATTGCGTTCGTCAAGGTTGATGTAGGCCCGGGCGGGGTCACAGTGACGTACCAGGGTTGACTTGCCACACTGACGCGGCCCCAGCAAGCAGACCACCGGTGTATCCGCCAGGGCTTCCCGCAGCGTCGATGTGATGTGCCGGGGGATATAGGAAGGGGGTGCGGGTGGAGCCTTCATCGTGCGTCCAATTGTATTCCAGGGTTGCGTCTAATTGTACCCTAAAAGTCCGGCTGATTGCGCCCCCAGATGCTGCCCGATTGTACCCTGTGAGCTGATCATTCCACGCATTGGTCGATGTTTTCTGGGAAAAGAAAATATTAGGAAGATAAATGAGCTGTAATAACACTAGCGCAGTATCAAGGGTTCCCGGTCGAATTTGATGCCTTTCCAGCCATCGATAATGAAGCGGCGGATATTCGGGTGACTAGTGCCATCGGGATGGGGCAGTACGTCTTCCCGATAATTGCGGCCGAAGCAGGCCAGGGTCTGGGCCTCGGTCAGACCTTGCATGCGCGCGAAGGCGAATATTTTACAGGATCCCTCGTTTTCTCCCGCCTTGTTGACGATGGGATCCGCCCCGACGCCATTGGTAAAACGCGTTGGGGTATATTTATAGTAGGCGTCGATCAGCTTTATGACTTTCTCGAATTCCACATTGAGTGGATCTTCTTTCAGAAAATTCACGAATTCCGTCGGTGTCATTTTGGTACCTCTTGAACTCTCCACACCTAACCGTGGGCAGAATGAAGGGTCAGTGGATGGAGGGGTAATCCCTGAGCGGATTCAGCAGGTCCTCCTGGCCATTGACCTTGATTTCCAGGGCCAGCGCCAGTAGCTCACCCAGCAGTCCGGCGGGAAAACCTTTTTGTGAAAACCACAGCAGATACTCTTCCGGCAGATCGATCAGGACCCGGCCGCTGGCGCGCGCCTGCGCCAGC
>CAZEWY010000045.1:0-19340 GCA_964515945.1 uncultured Cellvibrionaceae bacterium | reverse complement strand
TGGTGCCGAAGTGGATATCCATCAGCATCATGGTGACCACACCGGCCAGCACCGGCATAACCGCGATCAGCAGGTAGGCCGTAATCAACCAGGTCCACACGAACATCGGCATCTTCATCAGGGTCATGCCCGGTGCGCGCATGTTCAGAATGGTGGCAATAATATTGATGGCGCCCATGATGGAACTGGCGCCCATGATATGAATCGCGAAGATAAAAAAGGTCACGCTGGGCGGTGCGTAGGCTGTCGACAGCGGAGCGTAGAAGGTCCAGCCGAAGTTGGGGCCGCCGCCTTCCATGAACAGGGTGGATGCCAGCATCATGAATGCGAACGGCAATATCCAGAAACTCCAGTTGTTCATCCGTGGCAAGGCCATGTCGGGGGCGCCAACCATCATCGGCAGCATCCAGTTGGCCAGGCCGACAAAAGCCGGCATGACGGCGCCGAACACCATCACCAGACCGTGCATGGTGGTCATCTGGTTGAAGAATGCGGGGTCTACAATCTGCAGACCGGGTTCAAACAGCTCTGCCCGGATCACCAGGGCGAAGGTGCCGCCCAGCAGGAACATTGCGAAGCTGAACCATAGGTACATGGTACCTATGTCTTTGTGGTTGGTGGTAAACAACCACCGGGTTATGCCTTTCGCAGGACCATGTGCCATTGTTGCGAGCTCCTCTTATTGGCCTTGCTTGAAATTAAGAACGTCAATTGGCTGTACGGTGTCACCCATATTGTTGCCAAACGCGTTGCGCTCGTAGGTGATTACCGCAGCGAGGTCCACTTCGGTGAGCTGCTCGCCGAAGGCCTGCATGACGGGATTCACGCTGCTGCCGTTGATCACGATATCCAGATGCCCGTGGAGAGCACCGGTGGCGATGCTGCTGCCTTTCATGGCCGGCCCTACGCCACCTTCACCGCTGCCACCGTGACAGGCGGCACAACTGGCCTGGTAAACCTGTTCACCACGGGCGTAAAGTTCGTCAAAGGTGAAGGTTTTTTCAGTCAGCTCGCGCACCTTGGCGGCAGCTTCGCGCTTGCCGGCAAGCCATTCGTGAAATTCCGCTTCCGGCACGGCTTTAACAACGATGGGCATGAAACCGTGGTCCTTCCCGCACAGCTCGGTGCACTGACCGCGGTAGGTTCCCGGTTCACTGATAATGGTCCAGGCTTCGTTGACATAACCGGGGATAGCGTCTCGCTTGACCGCGAAATCGGGAACCCACCAGGAGTGGATAACGTCGGCGGCCGTCACCAGGAAACGTACTTTCTGGCCGACCGGCAGGTACAGCGGCTCATCCACCTCCAGCAGGTAGTGCTCGCCCTTGGGGGCTTCATTGGCAATCTGGTCGCGCGGCGTGTTCAGATTGCTGAAGAAGGAGACGTCCTCGCCCAGATACTCGTACTTCCATTTCCACTGATAGCCGGTGATGAGAACATCCATATCGGCATCCTCAGTGTTGTACATGTCCTTCAAGGTGGTAGTGGCCGGCCAAGCCA
Source organism: uncultured Cellvibrionaceae bacterium (assembly GCA_964515945.1). Lineage (GTDB taxonomy): Bacteria > Pseudomonadota > Gammaproteobacteria > Pseudomonadales > Cellvibrionaceae > CAYQQJ01. The sequence goes on along the minus strand of CAZEWY010000045.1, from coordinate 17,840 downwards.
TGGCGATCAGAATGAAAATCGGAATGACCGTCCAAACAATTTCCAGCGTTGTGCTTTCGTGGAAATTGGATGCCTTGGCGCCACGGGATTTGCGGTGCAGGAACATGGAGACGAGCATAGCGCCAAAGACGACGACGCCTATGGCGACGCACCACCAGAATATTTGCATGTGCAAGCCATAGATATCATGACTCACGGATGTCACGCCTTCACGCATGTTCAGCTGCCATCGTTCGGTGTCAGCCAAAGCCGGCGCAAGCCAGAGCACGGACAGGGCTCCAACCAGTGCGGCAAACACCCGTTTCGATTTTCTCAACATCGACCCGTCTCCGTGTTGCTTTGAGTTGTGTGTATTTTGATCACTGTATTTACATAAAATGAAACCACCGACACTATTAACTGACGGTGATTTGCGATAGGTTTAAAGCGTCTGCGGCAACCCGTGCATCAGACCCTTGTTTGTGAAGTGACGCATGATATACGAAACCGACACTCACAGCCCACTACTACGCCAAAATTAATTGGCCAATAGCCGTGAATTGGCGGGAAAATCCAGGTTCATCCACAAGCCCCGCGCGTTGCCCATTCGCGGAAATTGCCATAAAGTGACCGGAATTCGAGACTCGAAGCTGCCTTCAAACGCTCCTCGCCAAAATTAGCCGGCATAGAAGGCCATATAATTGCAAAAAAATCAATCACCGCCTTCTTTTCAAACCTGAACTGATCATGCCAAGCATCCGCACGCTTCCCCACAAACGGGCCTGGGCACTGGCCTGGCCGTTGATGCTCAGCAATCTCACCACGCCCCTGATGGGCCTGGCGGATACGGCAATGCTCGGGCACCTGGGCAGCCCGCTTTATCTCGCGGCGGCAGCCATCGGGGCCAACGTGCTGACATTTTCTCTGTGGGTATTCGGCTTTCTGCGCATGGGCACTACCAGCCTCACCGGACGAGCCTTGGGGGCCGGACAGTTTCAGCAGATAAAACAATTGCTCTATCGCGGCTGGCTACTGGGATCCCTCCTGGGGCTGGCGCTGATTATACTGCAATTTTTGCTTTTGCCCCAGATCCTGAAGCTGATGACACCGGATATCCAGGTGCGCCAGCTCGCCCTCAGCTACTCCCTGATCCGATTGTCGGCGGCGCCTGCCGTACTCATGACCTATGCCGCCGCCGGCTGGTTCATCGGCCTGCAGCAGACGCGCCCGCCCCTGCTGATCGCCCTCACCGTCAATGGTCTCAATCTGCTGTTGGACTGGTGGTTGATTCTGGTTCTGGGCTGGGGCAGCGATGGCGCCGCCCTGGCTTCGGCCTGCGCCGAGTATGTGGGCCTGGGACTGGCGGTCATTCTGGTGATTCGGCAGCTGCGACTTGTCGGCGGCGCTGGCGTCACCGGGCTGGGCAGCTGGCTGTTCCGGGGTTGGGTGCCACTGCTGCGCATCAATGGCGACCTGTTCATTCGCACCGTCTGCCTGCTCGGCGTCTTCAGTTTTTTCACCGCCCAGGGTGCCTATATGGGTCCCACCGTGGTAGCCGCCAATGCAATTTTGCTGCAATTGCTACTGCTGGCTTCCCACGGCCTCGATGGCTACGCTCACGCCGCGGAAGCCATGGTTGCCAGAACCATCGGCAGCCGTGACTCCGGCGGTTTCATTCGCGCCAGCTTCGCCACGGGTACTGCCAGCCTGTTTCTGGCGGGATTGATAACGACAGTTTTTGTCCTGCTCAGGACACCCCTGATCGCGCTGCTCACTGACATTGCGGACTTGCGACGATACCTGCACACCTACTACATCTGGCTGGCGATCCTGCCCCTGGTCAGCGTCTGGAGCTATCTCTTTGACGGAATTTTCATTGGCGCTGGCCACACCCGCAGCCTTCGCAACTGGATGCTGGTCGCCGCAAGCCTGGTATTTCTGCCTCTCTGGTGGCTGACGCAAGCCTGGCACAACCACGGCCTGTGGCTGTCTTTTACTGCGTTCAACCTAACTCGCGGCCTGTCCCTGGCTGCCCTCTTCTGTCTTCACTGGCGCTCCTGGTTTCCCGCCAGGTAGCGGCTGACGGGACCTGCACAGCATTTTACAGTTTCCGACTTGTAATTGGTTGAGTATGAGTTACTTTTAGTGGAGTGACTTTTGTTCACATTGCTTTTGTTTTGTTATTTGAATGATGTTTGAAAGTGCTTCATTTGAAGTGCTGTAAAAATGCCTTGCTGCCTTGAGTAATGGCCTCAGACGCCCCCGAATCCTGCAAGGCGCTCCGTGCGAGCGTTACCCTGACCCTGTCGCGCGGAACTGAAACTTCAGTGGGAAGCGGTCCGGGCACATCAAGCGGCTGCCGCGTCCATTTTCAATTCACGTCAATTTGATATTGGCCTTCATGGGTGAGCAAACTATTTTGCATATTCGCGAAACCATTCAACAAGCCCAATGCGCCGAAACGCAAACCCGCGCATTAAGCCGGCATCTACGCGCTCAGGCCCGCCGGCTTCACCCGGCTATCCGACTGCCGAAAGACAATGCACACCAGGTGCTGCTGGAGTTTGTGACGCGTTATATTCAGCGTGTGCCGGATTTTCTCGAGGCACTCAGCACACTTATGCGCGAGGCCGGCATTCACGATCAAGGTAAACGCTTTGTGGAAATTGCAGAGGATTTTTTTGTCGCGGCCCCCGAACCGGGAGCCGAACAGGCAGGCCTGTACGGGCTGATTGACGAGGCCTATCTTACCCATCGATTGATCGAGGAAATCAATGATCGGGTCACCCTGCTGTGCGGCGCTCCGCTGTTGCCCCTGGATATGACCTTTTCCAACCTGGTGGTACACGAACTGCTGGGGGAGGAATTTGCGAACCAGCTCGATCTCGCCGTACATTACGCCATTGAAGTTTTGTTTCCGCTGGAAACGCTCAGAGAAAATACTGATTTCATCAACTACATCAATCATTGCAGGCGTCGTGGCTGGAGTGACACCTTGCGGCGGTGGCCCAGTCTCGCCGGCGACCCGGCCGCCTTGTTGCAGCTGCGGCACCTGGATACCGAACTGGTGATCCAATAATTGCGGCGGTTTCCCCGGGCCACAGGTTAACGGGGATTCGGATCACTGTCGGGCGATATGAATTTCACCACCTGTGTCTCCCCGGCTTTTTCCTCTTCGGTTTTATTAACTCGCGTTTCCAACTCGCGCATCTTGGGCTTGAAACGCATCTCGTCCTTGAAGCCACAACTGACACATTCGCGATATTCGCGGTCCTCCACCCGGTAAAGAACGATCTTGTCCATCAAGCCGCAGCGGGGGCACACAGCGCCGGCGACAAAACGTTTTTTTATCTCGCTGGTCATTTTCATTGATGTCCCATAACTAAGGGCAAATCCTGGTTGTTAAAGAATACGAGCACCTAGCACCGGGGGAGACATGAATCCGGCATTCACTGCTGTGACACGCCGTAAATACGTCCCTGTAGGCTCTGCGCCAGCATCCTTGCTGGCGACGGTCACAACAGCAAACACCGAATTCATGTCTTCGGAGTTTGTGCGTTAGCAGCGAGTCATTTTGTGGCCCTTACTGCATACCGTTGTGGCGCAAGAGCGCATCGATCTGGGGTTCGCGGCCACGAAAATTCTTGAACAACACCATGGCGTCTTCCGAACCGCCTTTTTCCAGAATTTCATGCAGAAATCTTCGCCCGGTCTGTTCATCAAAGACATGGGTTTCTTCAAATGCCGAAAAAGCATCCGCGGACAGGACCTCCGCCCATTTGTAACTGTAATAGCCAGCCGCGTATCCACCGGCAAAAATGTGGGAAAAGCTGTTCTGGAAGCGATTGAATTCCGGCGGAATCACCGCGGCCACTTCGCTCCTGACCTGATCCAATAGTCCCTGGACTCCGGGAAAACCCACTTTTCCGTATTCCATGTGCAGGCGAAAATCGAACAGGGAAAACTCCAGTTGACGCACCATAAACAGCGCGGACTGGAAATTACGTGCCTCTATGAGTTTATGAATGATTTCATCGGGCAGGGGTTCTCCCGAATCGCAGTGGCACGACAGAAACGAGAGTACGGATTTTTCCCAGCACCAGTTTTCCATAAACTGGCTGGGCAATTCCACAGCGTCCCAGGCGACACCATTGATACCGCTGACCGCCGCCACATCCATTTGCGTCAGCATATGGTGCAGGCCGTGGCCAAATTCGTGAAAGAGTGTGGTGACATCACTGTGGGTCAGCAGCGCCGGTCGATCCCCCGCCGGGCCGTTGAAGTTACAGGTAAGGAAGGCCACCGGCAATTGCATGCCGGTGGCAGTCGCGCGGCGAACCCGGGCGTCGGCCATCCAGGCGCCGCCGCGTTTGCCTTCCCGGGCATAGAGGTCCATATAAAAGTAGGCCAGCGGCAGGCCGCGACGCTCGATGCGATAAAAGTGGGCATCCTCGTGCCAGGTTTCCACCCCCGGCTCTTCGATGATGCGGATGTCGAACAATTGGCCGGCAACGCGAAACAGCCCCGCCAGCACCTTGTCCAGGGGAAAATACTCCCGCAGTTTTTCCTGGGACACCTGGTAGCGCGCTTCCTTGAGCTTTTCCGCGTAGTAGCTGATATCCCAGGGCTGGAGGGTCGTCTTGGCATTGTCCTGTGGCAGATGGTTTTTATGAGCCCACTCGGTCAGTTCCGCCAATTCCTCAAGGGCGCGCGGTCTGGATTTGCGGGCCAACTCTTGCAAAAAATCAATGACCTGGGCGGTATCGCTCGCCATCTTGGGCGCCAGCGACAGTTCCGCGTAGTTATCGAATCCCAGCAGTTGCGCCTGCTCCTGGCGCAGGGCCAGAATCTCTTCGATCAATGCGCTATTGTCCCAACGCCCGGCATTCGGGCCCTGATCCGAAGCGCGGGTGCTGAAGGCCGTATAGAACTCGCGGCGCAGTGGCTCACTGTCCGCCTGAGTCATGACAGTGAGGTAAACAGGTCCGTCCAAAGTCAGCAGCCAGCCATCAAGATCCCGGGCGCGCGCGGCCTGGGCGGCAGCGTCCACAGTAGACTGCGGCAAGCCCCGCAGTTCCGCGGGATCGGCCAGATGCCGGGTCCAGCCCTGGGTAGCATCCAGAACATTGTTGGAAAACTGGTTGCCGAGCTCCGACAGGCGCGCTTCTATGTCGCCAAAACGCTGCTTCTGCGCCGCTGGCAGCGCCACGCCCGCCAGACGGAAATCCCGCAGGGCGTGATTAATGGTTTGCCGCCGGGCCTGCGAAAGCTCCTTGAACTGATCGCTTTCCGACAGTTGCAGGTAAGCCTGGTAGAGTTCCTGATTCTGGCCCCTGCGCGTGTAATAACCGCTGAGTTCAGCCAACGCCTGGGTGTAGGCCTCGCGCAGCGCCTCGTTGTTCATGACGGCATTGAGATGGCTGATCGGCGCCCAGGCCTGATTCAGACGATCCTCCCGCTCTTCCAGAGGTGCCACCAATGTATCCCAACTTATCTCTGTCAGCGCGTTGAGCTGATGCGTCAGCGCATCCTCGTTCTTCTCGATAATGGCGCGTATCGCCGGCAGTACATGTTCCGCCGTGATGGCAATGAACGGAGGCAAATCGTGCTTTTGCAGCAGTGGGTTGGATGCCATGGGAGAATCAGCCATAGGATTAGAAACTTCCGTTTGAATGGATTTGGTTTATCATACGTCAAAACCCAGACCGGAGACCGCCATGTCCTCGCTAACGGCCCAGATTGCAAAATGCCGTCCCTATCGCGACCACCTGCCCCGTCTCGACAAGGGTGTCTTTATCGACGAAGCCGCGGTTGTCATTGGCGACGTGGAAATCGGTGAAGATTCTTCCGTGTGGCCCGGCGCCGTCATTCGAGGTGACATGCACCGCATTCGCATAGGCGCCCGCACCAGTGTTCAAGACAACGCGACTCTGCATATTACTCACGCGAGCGACTTCAACCCCGACGGATGGCCCCTGGAAATCGGCAGCGAGGTCACCATCGGCCACAATGTGTGCCTGCATGGTTGTGTTATCGGCAACCGGGTTTTGGTGGGCATAGGTTCGGTTGTACTCGATGGCGCCGTGGTGGAGGATGAGGTGGTCATAGGCGCGGGATCCCTGGTACCCCCCCGCAAGCGCCTGGAAAGCGGTTATCTGTACATGGGCAGCCCCTGCAAACAGGTCCGCGCCCTGAAGGACTCCGAGCGGCAGTTCTTCCGCTACTCGGCGCAGAATTACGTGGATTTGAAAAACACCTATATGCAGGCCTGGCCGAAGCAGGAAGGCTTTGATTGAGGGCCTATTTCCACTCAATCTTGAGGTTTTTATGTGACTGAGCGCAATCTCTAAGATAGAGATTGATGAGGCTCTGATAAGGAAGATCCTTTTCTTCGGCAAGCTTCTTGAAATATTCAACGGTATCTTCATCAAGCCTTATTGTGACCTGCTTCTTGAGCTTTTTCGCGTATGGATTTTTGACTGATTTGGAAAAATCGTAGTGATCACGCATGTCTGTACCCTTCATAAATCTTTCGTTCTCGCTTGTCAGCCCTCCGCGCGGAGATAATCCGTATGGTTTCGCCATCTCTAATACAGTGGCATACGACTAATAGGCGGGAATGAATGCTCGTACCAAGAAGTATGAACCGATCCTCCTCGTCAGAATGGTCTGGATCAGCGATAAGACGGGCGTACTCGTCTGTAAAAGCAGTTTTTGCCTCACGGAATGAGACGCCATGCTTCTTTTGATTAGAAGCATCCTTCCAAGGATTCCATTCGAAGTTTAGATGACTCATTACCTACATTGTAATTATATTGTAGTTGGTGTCAATGAGGCTGGGACTGTTAGGACTCATGGCAGGCGCACCGCTTTTGGCGTTTATCAGGAATTTCGCAGGCTCTTCAGGACGGGTTCCAGGTCCGGTCTGACTCCGCGCCAGAGGTAAAAACTCTCCGCCGCCTGCCCTACCAACATTCCCAGTCCGTCCGCCAGTTTGCCGACACCCTGGGACTGCGCCCAGGCCAAAAACGGCGTTGGTTCCGATGCGTACATCATGTCGTAAGCGGCAGCACCGGGAGCGAAAACACTGGCGCCTATAGGTGGCAATTCCCCGTTCAGGCTGGCAGAAGTGCCGTTGATCACCAGATCGAACTGGCGTTCACCCAGTTCGTCAAAGCCACAGGCCTCCACGGCACCAAAGCTGCTGAATCGCCGCGCCAGCTCTTCGGCCTTTGCCACAGTACGATTGGCAATAGTAAGAGCCTGCGGGCCTTCCTGCAGACAGGGCAAAAGCACACCTCGCGCCGCGCCGCCGGCGCCCAACAGCAGAATAGTCTTGTCCTTCAGGCTCCAGCCGAGCCGTTGTGTCATATCGAGTACCATGCCGATGCCGTCGGTGTTGTCACCGAGAACCGTGCCGTCCTGTTGCAGGGCCAGCATATTGACCGCGCCGGCCACCTTTGCCCGCTCGGTCAGTTGTCGCGCGTAGACAAAGGCATCTTCCTTGAAAGGGACGGTGACGTTCAGGCCCTTGCCGCCACTGGCAAAAAACTCATCGGCTGCCTCACCAAATCCGTCAGTGTCCACCAACTGTCGGGTGTAGGTCAGCGTCTGTCCGGTCTGTTCGGCAAACATCTTGTGAATGTCCGGCGAGCGGGAGTGGGCAATGGGATTGCCGAATACGGCGTAGCGATCATTGGTGGTATCTAGATTCATAGTAGGTCCGAATAACTTGAAGCAGAGTCGGGCTTAGGGCTGTTTCGGGGAGGGGCTTCCGGGACCGTCGCCCGCGGGATTCGGGCGCCGAGCCCCCAGGGATGGGTTCACGGCGTGTCCTGGAAGCCCCTCCCCGAAATAGCCCGGCGAACGAAGTCCGAATATCGACACTCATCAAACCCAATCCTTCGAGATAAGAAAGTTTTGGTAGAGCTCGGCTTCGGGGCTGCCGGGCTCGGGCTGGCGGTTGTAGTCCCAGCGCACCAGGGGTGGCAGGGACATCAAAATGGATTCCGTGCGTCCGCCGGTTTGCAGGCCAAAAAGAGTGCCGCGATCATAGACCAGGTTGAACTCAACATAGCGGCCGCGCCGGTAGAGCTGAAACTGTTTTTCCCGTTCGTCAAAAGGCAAATCCTTGCGCCTTTCCATTATGGGGACATAGGCCTCGCAAAAACTGTCGCCGACGGCGCGCATAAAGGCAAAGCTCTGCTCGAAACCCAGCTCGTTGAAATCATCAAAAAAGAGACCGCCAATACCGCGAGGCTCATCACGGTGTTTGATATAAAAATAGTCGTCGCACCATTTTTTGAAACGGGGGTAGAGATCGCCGGAAAAAGGGGCGCATGCCTGCCGCGCGGTCTGGTGCCAGTGTACGCAATCCTCGGCAAATCCGTAATAAGGCGTCAGGTCGTAACCGCCACCAAACCACCAAACGGGTTCAGCGCCGGGCTTCTCGGCAATAAAAAAACGCACATTGGCGTGGCTGGTGGGCACGTAGGGGTTGTGGGGATGAATCACCAGTGAAACACCCATGGCTTCGAAGCTGCGGCCAGCCAGTTCCGGCCGATGTGCCGTGGCCGACGCGGGCATGGCGCCGCCTGTCACATGAGAGAAATTGACACCGCCTTTTTCGATAACGGCGCCCTCGGCCAGCACCCGCGAACAGCCACCGCCGCCTTCCGGGCGCTGCCAATGGTCCTCAATAAAACTGCCGGCACCGTCAACGGCGGCGAGGCGAGTGCAGATGGAATCCTGCAACCCGGTAAGGTAGCGCTTAACGTCGGCAACGTGGGGGCGGTCGGTCAAAGTCATGAGATTTCCGTTCAGATTGGCTGGCTGGAGCAATTGGCTCAGCCGGGCCGCACAATTCTACCACTGAGCAGGTCGCGGATTTCACTGGGATTTTGCTGCTTGCCGAGGCTGCCGGATATTACCCTGACCTTTCGGCCGAAATAGCGCCGCACCCGCAAACTGTCCCGGGCCGGTTGCAGGCCCTGGGGATTGGCGGAGGTGGATACGATGGCGCCGCCGAAACCCCGGCAAAGTTCGCGCACCAGTGGATGGTCGGACACCCGCAGAGCGACTGTATCAAAATCGCCACTGATCCATTCAGGGACCTGCTGTCGATGGGGCACCAGCCAGGTGGTCGGACCAGGCCAGGTTTCCCCTAATTGTGCGCGTTGGGTCTCGGTGAGCGAATCCAACAGAAAATCGAACTGGCTTATGTCCCCGGCCACCAGTATCAGGCCTTTTTCCTGAGGCCTCCGTTTGAGGGCCAGTATCTGCATCACTGCCTTGTGGTTGAATGGGTCGCAACCCAGACCCCAGACGGCTTCCGTGGGGTAGGCAATCACTTCGCCGGCAACCAGCGCGGCGACCGCCTTTGCAATTTTCGGAGACTGGCAAACCATGAAGCTGTCCTGAGTGACATAGAAACAACGACCGGTTACTTTACTTGAGCGCATGGGGCAAGTCGACCGGCGTATCGGCAGCTACCGGCTCGGCACCGGTATTCGGCCGCACCCGCATGTAACCCGAGCCCATATTGGCGACCAGACCGCGCAGTTCCAGTGTCAGGAGGCAGGCCATGATATCGCCGATATCGAGCCGAGTTCGTTCCGCGAGCAGGTCCAGCGACGTCGGTTCATAACCGAGTTGCTCAAGGATGCAGTTCTCGTCGCCGTGGACTGCCAGGTCCTCGTTGATGGACGCCGACACTACAGGGCGGTCGAGAAGGGCTTCCTGCCATTTCAGCGAGAGCAGGCCCTTGAGTTCCTTCACCACATCCGCGGCGGACTCCACCAGCGTGGCCCCTTCCCGGAGGAGCAGATGACAGCCTTTGCTGAGCGGATTGTGGATGGAACCGGGAACAGCGAAAACTTCGCGATTCTGCTGAAGCGCGCACCGCGCCGTAATCAGAGAGCCGCTCTTGATCGCCGCCTCCACCACCAGAACACCGCAGCTCAGACCACTGATGATGCGGTTGCGCTGGGGGAAGTGGCTGGGGTGCGGGCCAGTGCCCAGGGGAAATTCACTGACCAGGGCGCCGCCGTTGGCAAGGATTTCCTCCGCCAGTTGCTGGTGTCGCGCGGGATAGATCCGGTCCACACCCGTGCCCAGTATCGCAAGGGTGGTGCCGCTGGCTCGCAGGGCGCCCCAGTGAGCGGCGCCGTCGATGCCCAGCGCCAGCCCGCTGGTAATGGCGAAGCCCGATGTCGCCAGTTCCCGGGAAAAATCCAGGGCGATATCGCGACCGGTGGGCGTGGGATTGCGGCTGCCGATGATGGCGATCTGAGGCAGCGAAAGCGCGGCGGGATTACCCTTGATGTACAGCAGAGGTGGGGGACGTGGAATTTCCCGCAACAGGTCGGGGTAGCGCTCGTCATCAATATCCAGCAGCTGGACCTGATGAGCCCGCGCCCATTCGATATCCGCCCTGACCTGCGCGATAAAGGCGTTCCCTTCGCCACACCGGCGCACCGTCCGTAGCAGGTCACAGGCAGCCGGTGACAAGAGCGTTTGCAGCTTGGCCATGGGTGCATTGAGAGCGGCGTGCAGACTGGGGAAATGCTCCAGCAGACGCCAGTATAAGGCGGTGCCCGCACCCGGCAGGCGGTGAAATAAAATGAGCTCTTCGATGGAGGTCAGCATGATTTTCGTCCTTGATCAATGTTCACCACGAGCAGTCCCGCCCGTGTGGGTTGGCAGCAGTATATTCCTACCCTGCCGCCTATTCTATTGTCATTTGTTTTTAGGGATTGCGCACCCGGTCCATGACCGCCAGCGGCCTTTCGGCCTCAAGGATCAGCCCCAGGCTGACCTTGTCGAAGGTGCGGAAAATCATCAGGAGACCGGCGCGCTCATCAGGCAAGGTGATTGTATCGCCTTTGATGCGATCCCGATACTGGCCGCCGCGCTTGTAGACGGCGAGGACATTGCCCACTTTCATGTCTTCACGCTGACCGCGGTTGATCACCACCACGTCCATCTTGCCGACTTGAGTGACGCCTCCCTCGACGGCCATGATGACGCCATCGACCTCCCCGGCGGGCCTGGAGGGCGAAAAGAATGAATCCACCGGTCGCTCCTCTTCCACCAGGAAGCGATCGCCTACCCGTATTTCCTCGGTGGTGCGGGTCACAATCATGGTGGCGATGTCACCGTCAATCGCGCGCAGCTCCACCGTGCCTATGTCCCGCGCCTGAATACCCAGAACCTCATCGGTTATGGGATCGCGGAAGACGTCGCCGCGACGGTAGACGCCGTAAACGGAAGGGCCTTCAATGAAATCCCCGCGTCCGTACAGTTTGTCACCGGCACCCACTATGAGGCGCTGGTCCTCGGCGGCCACGACATAGGGCGCCTCCTCCAGCGTGCCCACCCCGAGAATGCGGCTGCGCGACAGGAAGCTGTTGACTTCACTTAATGGAATCGTGGGTATGGCGGCTTCAGTTTCGATAACGCGGGTCTTGGGGGACAGCTTGGCAACCCGCTCGCTTCTTTCCAGAGTCAGGCGCGGCTTGTCGCCCAGATAAATCAGCCGAATAATATCGCCGGGATAGATCAGATGGGGGTTGGCGATCTGCGTGTTGACGTGCCATATTTCCGGCCACATCCAGGGATTTTTGAGGAACCGGTCGGATATATCCCACAGGGTGTCGCCCTTGCGTACCGTATAGCTTTCGGGATAGTCGTTCTCCAGCTCCGGCTCCTCCGTCGCGGCAGTCGCCAAGGCCGCGGCAAACAGACATGCCGTCAGTATCCCCAAAACCAGCTTTTTCATAGCAGTTGTCCTGTTTTATTCGGCCGCCAAGGGCCTGTCCGACAGACTCCCAGCCATATAAACGTTATAATAGTCCAGACACAATGATTGCGGGCGCCGGAGCTTCTTTCATTAAGGATTCCGCAACATTTGAAGGCGGCATAATGGTAGTTCGATCATTATGTTAGCAACGAAACTTACCTGTTTACTAGAAGTTTGTCACTGACCCATGGCACATTTAGAGATACTGCAATTTCCCGACTCCCGCCTGCGCACCGTGGCCAAGCCGGTGACGAAGGTGGATGATCGTATCCGGCAGCTCGTCGACGACATGTTCGAGACCATGTATGCCGCGCCGGGCGTGGGCCTGGCCGCCACTCAGGTGAATGTCCACGAGCAGGTGGTGGTCATCGATGTGTCGGAAGATCAGAGCCAGCCCCTGGTGTTCATCAACCCCCGGATTACGGTGTTGGACGAGACCCTTTTCGATTATGAAGAAGGTTGTCTTTCCATACCTGGCTTTTACGAAGCTGTCACGCGACCGCGCCATATACGCGTGACCGCCCTGGACAGAGACGGCCAGGAGTTTACGCTGGAACCCGAGGGATTGCTGGCGGTGTGTGTACAGCACGAGAATGACCACCTGCTGGGCAAGCTCTTTGTCGACTATATCAGCAGCATGAAACGCCAGCGGATTCGCAAAAAGCTGGAAAAGCAGCATCGCGTGGCGTCCTAACAGCTCTCCGTTAACCGGCTATCGGTGGATAGCCGGTGTAACCGGCGCTGGTTCCGCGCCAGCCCATGGCTCACATTCATTAAGATTCCCCTATGGCCCAGTCGCCCAGTCTACGCATCGTTTTTGCCGGAACCCCTGAATTTGCCGCTTGTCACTTGCGGTCTTTACTCGCCAGCTCTCACTCGCTGGTCGGCGTTTACACCCAGCCGGACCGGCCTGCCGGTCGCGGTAAAAAGCTCACCCCCAGCCCCGTGAAACAAATGGCTCAGGCGGCCGCGCTACCGGTATTTCAGCCGGAATCCCTGAAGCATGCCGACGCCCAGAATGAACTTCGGGCACTGAACGCGGATGTCATGATTGTGGTGGCCTATGGCCTGCTGCTGCCCCAGGCAGTGCTCGACATACCACGCCTCGGCTGCATCAACGTGCACGCCTCCCTGCTGCCGCGATGGCGCGGCGCGGCGCCCATCCAAAGAGCCATAGAGGCCGGCGACAGCGAGACCGGCGTGACTATCATGCAGATGGCCGCGGGCCTGGATACCGGACCTATGCTGCGCAAAACCCACTGTGACATTCGCCCTGATGACACCGCCGGCAGCCTTCACGACCGCCTCGCGGACCTGGGCCCCGTCGCGCTGCTGCAAACCCTGGACGACCTGGTCGCGGGGCACTTGCAACCCGAAGAACAGGACGACAGCCTCAGCAACTACGCCCGCAAGATCGACAAGGCGGAAGCCGCGCTGGACTGGCAACTGAGCGCGGCCGAGCTGGACCGCAAGGTACGCGCTTTCAATCCTTTCCCCATGGCCTATACCTTCGCCGGTGAGGATCGGTTGCGCATCCACGGCGCGCATCCCGCTCATACAATGCCTGGAGAGACTGGAGGGTCTGGAGAGACCGCTGATACCCTGGCGCCCGGCCAGGTGGTGGCGGTGAATGAACAGGGTGTGCTGGTCCGTTGCGGGCAGGGCAGTCTGCAAATTACGCGGCTGCAATTGCCCGGCAAGAAGCCTCTCAGCGCCACGGAATTCGCCAATGGTTTCCCCGGTTATCTGCAACGCGGCCAGCGCCTTGGCATCGCCGACGGCGGCAACTGCTGATGGCACTGGATGTGCGTGTCGCGGCCGCTCAGACTCTGGCCGCCGTACTGAGCCATGGCCAATCTCTCAATCAGCGCCTGCCGGATTACACACAACAGGTGACGCCGCGGGACAAGGGTTTGCTTCAGGAACTCTGCTACGGCTGTACCCGCTGGCAACCACGTTTGCAGTTGATCGCCGACGCCCTCATGGACAAGCCCCTGAAGCGGAAAAATGCCGACATCCACGCCCTGCTGCTGATCGGCCTGTATCAGTTGATCTTCACGCGTATCCCCGATCACGCCGCGATTGGCAGTTGCGTGGAAGCCAGCAAAAAGCTGAAGAAGCCCTGGGCCAGCCGCCTGCTGAACGGGGTACTGCGCAATTTCCAGCGCCGGCGGCCAGAGCTGGAAACAAAATTGGCGGACCTGCCCGGCTACCGTTACAGTCACCCCGAGTGGCTGGTTGGCAAGCTGACCAAAGCCTGGCCGGACAATTGGCAAGCGGTGCTCGACGCCAATAATGACCATCCCCCCATGACCCTGCGAGTCAACCGGCGCAAACTCGGCCGCGACGATTATCTCGGCAAGTTGCGAAGCGCCGGCGTGGAGGCGAGTGGCACTCCCTTCAGTCCGGATGGCATTGTCCTCGCAGCGCCGCAAGACCCGCAAACCCTGCCCGGCTTCGCCGCCGGCGAAATCAGCGTGCAGGATGAAGCCGCGCAGCTGGCTGCCCTGCTGCTGGATCTGGCTCCCGGGCAAAGAGTGCTGGATGCCTGCTGCGCCCCCGGCGGCAAGACCTGCCATATATTGGAACAGGAACCGGCGCTGGCGTCGCTCACGGCCCTGGATGTCGAAAGCCAGCGGCTGACACGGGTACGCGAGAACCTGGCGCGGCTCGATCTGACGGCCCGCCTTATTGCGGCCGATGCCGGCGAAATCGCGAGTTGGTGGGAGGGCGAGGCTTTTGACCGCATACTGCTGGATGCGCCCTGCTCCGCCACGGGCGTCATCCGTCGCCATCCGGATATTAAATTGCTGCGGCGCCCGGCCGATATTGCTAAGCTTGCCGCGCTACAATTGCATTTGCTCAAGTCGCTCTGGCAGACGCTTAAACCCCGCGGGCTTCTTGTTTATGCCACCTGTTCGGTGATGCCTCAGGAAAATGAACAGCTTATCGCTAAATTTTTGGCTGACACCGACGATGCGACCCATCGAGCAATAGAAGCCCATTGGGGTAGTGCGCGACCTTTCGGCAGACAGCTGTTCCCACAGCCGAATGGCCACGATGGTTTCTACTATGCGTGTTTATATAAATGCGACGAGCCCTTGTAGCAAAAATGCCTGCTGATTAATGCGGTTTTTCAACGGGCTGATTATTCCCAAAGTCAGATAAGACATGTCTGGACGACTATGAAAATCATTATTCTCGGTGCAGGCCAGGTCGGCGGCACGCTGGCCTCCAACCTTTCCAGCGAAGCCAACGACATCACCGTGGTCGACAGCAACGACACCATTTTGCGCGAATTGCGCGACCGCATTGACATCGGTGTGGTGCACGGCCACGCCTCCCACCCGGAAGTACTGCTGCGCGCCGGCATCGAAGACGCGGATATGCTGATTGCCGTGACCAGCGTCGACGAAATCAATATGGTGGCCTGCCAAATTGCCCACAGCCTGTTTCGCACCCCCACCAAAATAGCCCGCGTCCGCTCCCAGGAATACGTCTCCCACCATGGTTTGTTCCGCCCAGAGGCCATTCCGGTGGATGTGATTATCAGCCCCGAGCAGCTGGTGTCCGATTATATTTATCGCCTGATCGAACAACCCGGCGCCTTGCAGGTGCTGGATTTCGCCAAGGGGCTGGTGCAACTGGTGGCGGTGCGCGCCTACTACGGCGGCCCATTGGTAGGGCAGGAGCTGCGTTTTTTGCGCAAGCATATGCCCAATGTGGATACCCGTGTGGCGGCCATTTATCGCCGTGATCGGCCGATCACCCCCCAGGGTTCCACCGTTATCGAAGCCGACGACGAAGTTTTCTTTATTGCCGCGCGCTCGGATATTCGCGCCGTCATGAGTGAGCTGCGGCGTCTGGAGCGGCCCTACAAGCGTATTCTTATTGCCGGCGGTGGCAATATCGGCCTGCGCCTGGCCCGCGCCATGGAAAAAAACTATTCCGTGAAGATTATTGAAGCGCACCACCAGCGCGCGCTGCATTTATCCGAACAGCTTGAACACGCCATAGTTCTGCATGGCAGCTCCTCGGATCAGGATCTGTTGCTCGAAGAAAACATTGAAGACACCGACGTCTTCCTGGCCGTCACCAATTCCGATGAAGCCAATATCATGTCCTCCATGCTCGCCAAACGTTTGGGCGCGCGCAAGGTTCTCACGCTGATTGGCAATCCGGCCTATGTCGATCTGGTGCAGGGCGGTGAGATCGATATTGCGATTTCACCCCAGCAAACCACCATTGGCAGCCTGCTCACCCATGTGCGACGCGGCGATATTGTCAACGTACACTCGCTGCGGCGCGGCGCGGCGGAAGCCATCGAAGTGATCGCCCACGGCGACGAGCGTTCATCCAAGGTCGTCGGCCGCGCCCTGGAAGATATCGATCTGCCCGAGGGCGCCACCATCGGTGCCATTGTGCGGCAGAAGCGCGTGGACGGTGACACCGAGGAAACGCCCGAGCACGAGGTCATCATTGCTCACGACGACGTGGTGGTGGAAGCGGGCGATCATGTGATTGTATTTCTGGTCAACAAGCGTTTTACCCGCGATATCGAGCGGCTGTTTCAGGTGGGCTTCGGCTTTTTTTAAAACAATGCTGTCCCACAACTAAAGGTTGAACTTTAGGCAAATCTGGAACATGGGCACTAGTGCCGGGGGCGACATGAACCCGGTGTTTACTGCTGTGACACGCCGTGAATACGTCCCTGTAGGCTCTGCACCAGCATCCATGCTGGCGACGGTCACATCAGCAAACACCGGATTCATGTCTTCGGGGCTTCGATGAGATAACCAATAAAGCAAGTGACTACTCAAGAGCACATATAATGCATTTCGCCATAATTTTTAAAGTGCTGGGCATATTGCTGATGTTGTTCAGCCTGACCATGGTGCCGCCTCTGCTGGTGTCGCTCTGGTTTCGCGACGGCGGCCACCTGAGTTTTCTGCTCGCTTTTATTATTACCATTATTACCGGTATTGCCATGTGGCTGCCGACCCACAATGTGCGACAGGACCTGCGCACCCGCGATGGCTTCTTGGTAACGTCACTGTTCTGGTCAGTGCTGGGATTGTTCGGCTGTCTGCCGCTGATTTTTTCCAATGCCACCGAACTGAGTTTCACCGACGCATTGTTTGAATCCCTGTCCGGCTTGACCACAACCGGCGCTACCGTGCTGACCGCTCTGGATTATCTGCCGGAATCACTGCTGTATTATCGACAGCAACTGCAGTGGCTGGGTGGTATCGGTATTGTGGTTATCGCCGTGGCCATTCTGCCCATGCTGGGCATTGGCGGCATGCAGTTGTACCGTGCCGAAACGCCTGGCCCCGTGAAGGACAATAAGCTCACCCCGCGCATTACCGAAACGGCCAAGGCGCTTTTCGTGATTTATGTCAGCCTGACAACCGTCTGTGGGATCGCCTACTGGGCCGCTGGCATGTCATTGTTTGATGCCGTCGGCCACGCCTTTTCTACCGTGGCGATCGGCGGTTTTTCCACCCACGATGCCAGCCTCGGTTATTTCAACAGCCCCACCGTATTGATCATCGCCATGATCTTCATGGTACTGTCCGGCGTTAATTTCGCGCTGCATTTTGTCGCCTGGCAGCAGCGCAACATTCGCAGTTATTTACAGGACGCCGAATTTCGCTTCTACGGCAGCATGATTTTTCTGGGCGTGGTTATCACGGTATTTTATCTGTGGTATTCCAGTACTTATAACCTGACAAACAGCCTGCTGCTGGGCAGCTTTCAGCTTATATCCACCCTTACCACATCGGGGTTTGGGGCGGCGGACCTCAGTATCTGGCCGTCGTACCTACCCTTTCTGATTTTCATGTTTGCCTTTATGGGCGGCTGCGCCACCTCAACGGCTGGCGGCATTAAAATGATTCGCGTGTTGTTGATTCTCAAACAGGGCCTTCGCGAAATTCACCGGCTTATTCATCCCAATGCCATTATTCCGGTCAAGGTGGGCTCCAAAACGATTTCGGATAAGGTCGTGGAAGCGGTCTGGGGATTTTTCGCGGTTTACGTCATCACTTACCTGACCATC
>CAZEWY010000044.1:0-19520 GCA_964515945.1 uncultured Cellvibrionaceae bacterium | reverse complement strand
CCGAGCCCCCAGGGATGGGTTCACGGCGAGTCTTGGAAAGCCCCACCCCGAAGCGGTCCGGTGAACGAAGCCATTTGGGCGAGTCACTTGGGCTGAATCTGGCCGAGATTGCGGCTGACGGCGAGCCAGGCGCCCAGCCAGCCAAGCAGGCTGCTCAGTGCCAACAGGCCCAGATTGCCCATGGGGCCAAGCCCCGCCAGCTCAAAGTTACTCTGGTAGGTAGCAGCCAGACGCGCCACGGATCCGCTGAGGGTCCAGTGACCCGCAGCCACCAGAGCGCACGCAAGCAACCCACCCATAAAGCCATACCAGCCGCCCGTATAGAGGAATGGACGGCGAACGAAGCCGTCGGTGCCGCCAACCAGTTTGGTCACCACAATTTCATCACGGCGATTCTCAATGACGAGCCTTATAGTGTTGCCCAAGGCGATAAGCACGCCCAGGGCCAGAAGGCTGGCGAGGGCATAGAGCGCGCGCTTGCCCAATATCATCAGTTCATGCAGGCGTCTCACCCACTCCATATCCAGTCGGACATCGTCCACCAGGGGATTCTCTGCCAACCGCTCTGCCAGCCGCTGTAGTTGCATGGGCTCGCGGGCACCTGGGACGGGTGTAATAACCATGGTCGGTGGCAGGGGATTTTCGTCCAGGGCTTCCAGGGCCGCGCCGAAACCGGACATTCGCTGAAAATCCAGGGCCGCCTGTTCCGGCGAGATATAAAGCAGCCGCGCAACTTCGGGCATCGCCTCCAATTCACCCCGCAGCGTCTGTATGGCAAGATCCCGCGCGCGCGCATCCAGATAGACCGAGATTTTCGGGCTGGAATCCCAGGCCTGACCAACTTGATGGAGATTATTGAGTGCCATCAGCAGGGTGGCCGGCAAGGCCAACGCAATGGCCACCACCAGCGCGGTCAGCAGAGTTTGCAAAGGGGTTTTAAGCAGCCGCACCAGGCTGGTGATGGCCGAGGTTCGATGATGCGCCCACCAGGCTTTGGAGACGTCGCCAAAGCCGGTTCGGCTCTGTACCGCACCACTGTGCACAGCCGGCGCTCTTGGAGAAGTGCGCGGCTGCTCGGGAAGCTGGCGGGTAGCCCCACTTTTTACGCGTCTCACGGCAGCACCCCGTCGCGGGTCAACTGGCCCTGATGCAGGGTAAGAACCCGGTGACCCAGCGATCGGATCAGCGCCAGATCATGACTGGCAATCATCACGGTGACACCTACCTCGTTGAACTGGCGGAAAAGATTCATGATCTCCGCCGACAAGACCGGATCCAGGTTCCCCGTCGGCTCATCGGCAAGCAACAAAGGCGGCTTGTTGACCACGGCACGGGCGATGCCCACCCGCTGCTGTTCGCCCCCGGAAAGCGTAATGGGATTGGCCTTCTCCTTGTCCAGCAGCCCGACCTTATCCAGAGCCGCGCGCACGCGCCGGCCCAATTCGCGGTTCTGGCAGCCGGCAATCTGCAAGGGCAGGGCGACGTTATCAAAGACGCTGCGATCAAACAGCAACTGGTGATTCTGAAAAACCACCCCCACCTGGCGGCGATGAAAGGGTACCTGGCTGTTGCGCAAACGGTTGAGGTTACGGCCAGCGATGACCACCTGGCCTGTACTGGCGCGCTCCATCAGCATGATCAGTTTCATCAGCGTGCTCTTTCCTGCCCCGGAATGGCCGGTCAGAAACAGCATTTCCCCCCGGTCCACATCAAAGGACACCGAGGACAGTGCTTCCTGTCCGCTGGTGTAACGCTTGCTGACTTGATGGAAACTGATCATGCGAGTTCTATCGGTAAGAATTATTTTGAAAGCGCTATCCCTTACATAACAATAGGGATCACGCTTCTGTATCCGGGCTTCCGGCAAACAACGCTTCAACAAAATCCTGTGCATGAAAGGGTTGCAGGTCGTCGATGGCTTCGCCAACACCAATATAGCGTACCGGAATCGCCAGCTTTTTGCTCAAGGCGAAAATGACACCCCCCTTGGCGGTCCCGTCCAGTTTGGTCAGCACCAGGCCCGTGACACCGGCGGCCTGCTTGAACTGCTCCGCTTGGCTGACGGCGTTCTGGCCAGTACCGGCATCCAGTACCAGCAGCACTTCATGGGGCGCGGTTGCATCCAGTTTCGCCATGACCCGCTTGACCTTGGACAGCTCTTCCATCAAATGGCTCTTGTTGTGCAGACGGCCCGCCGTATCGGCAATCACCACGTCTGTGCCGCGAGACTGCGCCGACTGCACGGCATCGTAGATCACCGAGGCGCTGTCGGCACCGGTGTGCTGGGCAACAACAGGAATATTGTTGCGCTCACCCCACACTTGCAATTGTTCGACGGCCGCCGCCCGAAAAGTATCGCCGGCGGCCAGGGTCACGGATTTGCCGTCCTTCTGCAATCGCTTGGCGAGTTTGCCGATGGTGGTGGTCTTGCCCACGCCATTCACGCCCACAACCAGGATGACGAAGGGTTTGCGGCTGCCGTCAATCACCAGCGGCTGTTCCACGGGTTGCAGCAGGTCCTGCAACGCCACCCGTAGCGCCCCGTACAGGGCTCCGGAATCCGCGAGTTGGTTGCGCGCCACCCGCGCGGTCAAGTCTTCGATGATTTCCGTAGTGGCGTCGACACCCACATCCGCCATCAATAACTGCGTTTCAATGTCTTCCATCAATTCGTCATCGATGGCTTTTTTGCC
Source organism: uncultured Cellvibrionaceae bacterium (assembly GCA_964515945.1). Classification (GTDB taxonomy): domain Bacteria; phylum Pseudomonadota; class Gammaproteobacteria; order Pseudomonadales; family Cellvibrionaceae; genus CAYQQJ01. Next base: position 16,827 of record CAZEWY010000044.1, on the reverse strand, counting down.
AAGCAACAGATTGCCAAGTCCGCTGGTGAATTGGCCACTGGTGCGGGCGAGGCCGCGCCTGATACGGGCGAAGACGCCCGCCGGTTCCGCTTCCGGGGCAGCCTCTTCAGGGGTCACTTCCGGCGCGACATCCAATTCCGGCACCTGGGCCTCTTCGGCATCGGCCGCAACCTTATTCTCGGCTGTCTTATCCTCGGCTTCCGGCTTGCTTTTTTTGCGTTTAAAAAACATCATGATCCGCTTTGATTTGAACGCACCTTTCATGCAAGGAAGGGTGCTGGAAAGGGTGTAATCCTACCACTAGTCCACTCACTTTAAGAGGACTGCTTGAAACGTCATTCCAAAAAAGCTGCGCCCGTTTCATCGAGCCTGCGCATCATTGCCGGCGATTGGCGCGGTCGTAAATTGCCGATACTGACCAGCGACGGCCTGCGCCCCACCGGGGACCGCCTGCGGGAAACGCTGTTCAACTGGCTGGCGCCCTGGCTGCCGGGTGCCCACTGTCTTGATCTGTTCGCCGGCAGCGGCGCCCTCGGCTTCGAGGCGTTGTCCCGTGGTGCGGCCAGTGCCACCATGCTCGAATCCCACCGGGAAGTGGCTCGCCAGCTCCGTGCCAATCGCACCACTCTGGGGGCGCTCAAGGCGGACATCATAGAAGCGGATGCGCTGGCCTGGATCCGTCGAGACCGCGACTCAGACCCTTCAGCCGCAAAAGCGTTTGATCTGGTTTTCGTTGATCCGCCCTTTGCCGCTGATCTCTGGCAGAAGGTCCTGGACTTGCTGGAAGAGCGGCGCTGGCTGGCGGACCATGCGCTGATTTATGTTGAAACGCCGAAGGACCTTCCCCTGCATACGCCTGACAACTGGACCCTGCACCGGCGGAAAATCACCGGGGCCGTGTCCGCACAGCTGTACATTCGACAGGGACCTCTCTAACAATACCTCTGCGGAAGACAGGACAGGTAAAAGCGGAGTAAAATTGCGTTTGCAGCGCAACAATTTCCCGCCTCGGCAGAAGGGCGCATCCAGGTAGCAGCACCATGAATAACCCTATAAAACGCGTGGTATATCCGGGCACCTTCGACCCCATCACCAACGGCCATGTGGATCTGGTGCAACGCGCCTGCCACCTGTTTGACTACGTCATAGTGGCGGTCGCCGCCAGTCCCAAGAAGCAACCGCTGTTCAGCCTGGATGAGCGGGTCGCCCTGGCCAGGCATGTACTGCGGGATTTTGACAATATTGAAGTCTGCGGCTTCGATACGCTACTGGCCGACTTTGTCGAACAGAAACAGGCCTATGGTGTTGTGCGGGGCTTACGGGCGGTTTCGGATTTCGAGTATGAATTCCAGCTCGCCAACATGAATCGGGCGCTGGCACCGGCCATGGAGAGCCTGTTCCTGACACCTGCGGAACACCTTTCCTATATTTCCTCTTCCCTGGTGCGGGAAATTGCCTCCCTGGGTGGCGATGTCAGTAAGTTCGTGCCCCAGGAAGTGACGGACGCCCTGCGCAATAAATACCTGGCGGCGGACAACGCCAGCGATAGCTGACAGTCAGCGCGCTTGAGGATATCTCAATACTATTTCTGGCACTGGGTACAGTAGACGGTGCTTCGTTGAGCCAAGTGCCGCTCGGTCAATGGCTTGCCACAGGCCTTGCAGCCCTGCCCCCCGCGTCCATAGACCCAGAGTTCCTGGGCAAAATAGCCGGGCTTGCCGTCACCGCCCACAAAATCCCGCAAAGTGGTGCCACCGCGGGCTATGGCCCCGGTCAGTATGCGCTTGACCTCCGCCACCAGACGCTCGCACTCCACCCGGGTAATCTTCCCGGTTTTGCGCAACGGATGAAGACCGGCGGCAAACAGGGCTTCATTGGCATAAATGTTACCCACACCCACAACCGTGCGGCTGTCCATCAACCATGTCTTCACCGGCTGGCCGCGCTTGCGGGACCGGGCGAAGAGATAGTCACCGGTGAAGCTGTCAGTCAAAGGTTCCGGCCCCAGGTGAACAAGCAGCTTGTGCTCCTCCACCGGCGCCTCCGTCCATAGAAGGGCACCAAAACGGCGAGGATCCTGAAAACGCAGTCTCAAGCCTTTATCGAAGACCATGTCGATATGGTCGTGCTTGCCCAGCGGCGCCGCCTCTTCAACCAAACGCAGACTGCCGGACATGCCCAGATGCCAAAGCGCCGTGCCGCGATCAAAGCGCAGCAAAAGGTATTTCCCCCGCCGCTCCACCGTCCGCAGTGTTTCCCCACGCAGAATGTCCGGCAACTCTGACGGCACCGGCCAGCGCAGGCGCCCGTCGCGCACGATCAGCTCGAGCACGCGTTTGCCGCCAACGTGGGGCAGAATACCGCGGCGGGTGGTTTCAACTTCAGGCAGTTCCGGCATGGGATCTCATGGAGCAAAATAGCAGGCATAAAAAAGCCCGGTCAAAACCGGGCTTTGGCGCACAGAGGTCGGCTTACTTGATTTTGCCTTCCTTGTAGAGGACATGCTTGCGGGCAACGGGATCGTACTTCTTGATCTCCATTTTCTCGGGCATGTTGCGCTTGTTCTTGTCGGTAGTATAGAAATGTCCAGTACCGGCACTGGAGTTCAAACGAATCTTGTCACGCATGGTGCTCTCTCCTCAGAAGTAAGCGCTTAAACTTTTTCGCCGCGGGCGCGAATATCGCTCAATATCTGATCGATACCACATTTATCAATGATACGCATACCTTTGGAGGAAACGCGCAGTTTGACAAAACGCTTCTCTGTTTCCACCCAGAAGCGGTGGCTGTGCAGGTTCGGCAAAAAACGACGCTTGGTGTGGTTCTTTGCGTGGGATACGTTGTTGCCGGTTACCGGCCGCTTGCCAGTAACTTGACATACCTTGGACATTGTCTCGCCTCTTAAATCAGTTCGCCGTTCAATGCTCCGCCTCTATAGCCACTTGATTAATGGCCGCAGTGCAAACAGTCAGGGTTAAAATTCGGGTCTAAATCGGATCTGCCACAGTTTCTGACGCGCCTTCAGCGCTGCCCGATTGCAAAGAGGCGCGATTTATACCAGAGCAGGGCGGCAAAAGCAAGGGAAAGAATGAACGGTAAGCGGTAAGCTAATTCTGATGCCACCCATATCAGCGTCAAGACCTCAATCTTGTTTTGGTCCGCTTGCGGCTTGTCGCTTATAGCTTCCTACAACCACCCCCGCTCGGCAAAGGAAACCGCTTCGCCCTCGCCTACGACCAGATGGTCGAGCACCCGCACATCCACCAGATCAAGGGCCTTGCACAGGCGTTCGGTGATATTGCGGTCGGCGTGACTGGGTTCGGCGATGCCGGAGGGGTGATTATGGGCAAAGATGACGGCGGCGGCATTGTGGGCGAGGACGGTTTTGACGACTTCGCGGGGGTAGACACTGGCGCCGTCTATGGTGCCCTGGAAAAGCTCGAGAAACTCGATAAGGCGGTGCTGGTTGTCGAGCAGAAGTGCACAGAAAACTTCCTGATGCCGGTGACGCAACTGGTGGGTCAGGTAGTTGCGGACTGAGGCGACGCTGGTAAGGGCGCTGCGCTGCTGCAACTGCTCGGCCAGATGGCGGCGGGCCATTTCCAACACGGCCTGGAGCTGCGCATATTTGGCAGCGCCGAGGCCCATGGCGCGACAAAAATCCCGCTGCCCCGCCTCCAGCAGAGCCCGCAATCCGCCGAATTCCGACAGAAGCTCCCGCGCCAGATCCACCGCCGATTTGCCGGAACAGCCCGTGCGTAAAAAGATTGCCAGAAGCTCTGCATCCGACAGGGTGCCCGGGCCGCGCCCCAGCAGTTTTTCCCGCGGCCGCTCATCCGCGGGCCAGTCCTTTATTGCCATAATCACTATCCATGTTGAACGCTATTGTGTATGTTAGCGGAGCTCGTAAATGGGGGTAGATCCTTCAAAAAGATGAACAATGCGCCAAACTCTGCCTCGTTCGGCTTTCTGATGCCCCGGTATGCCAAGTTCTTATTTCCAATCATCAGGTTTTTATTTTTATCATAGTGATCCAGGATTGAACAGTGTGGGAATCGAAAGCGTGAAAGTAACCATCCACGATGTGGCAAAGCGTGCCGACGTCTCCATAAAGACAGTCTCGCGAGTCATCAACAATGAACCCTCGGTGCGCTCCGCAACCCAGAAAAAGGTGCTCGAAGCGGTAGAAGCCCTGAACTACCGGCCGAACGCCGCCGCTCGCAATCTGGCCGGCACGCACTCCTATGCCATCGCCTATATCTATGACAACCCCAATGCCTACTATGTGATCGACATGCAGAACGGCATATTGTCCGCCTCCAAGGAGAAGGGCTACGAGTTGCTGATCCACCCCTGCAACGCCAAGTCGGTGGATATCTGTGATGAAATCAAACATGTGGTGGAGCGCTCGCGCGCTGCCGGCATTGTGCTGACCCCGCCGTTCTCCGAGATGCCGGCGGTACTCAAGACACTGGAACAGCTTAACGTGCAATTTGTGCGTATCCTTTCGGGCGGCGAACAGACCAAGGAGGATTCGCTCAGCGTCTTCATCAACGACCACCAGGCCGCCTATTCGCTGACCCAGTACCTCATTGATCTGGGGCATCGCGATATCGCCTTTCTCTGCGGCGCCGTTGAGCACAACTCCAGCACCGAGCGCCTTCAAGGCTATCAGGCGGCCCTGAAAGACAACAAGATTCCCATCAACAAACGCTTCATTCTGGATGGCGAATATTCCTTTGAATCCGGCGTCAACGGCGCCAAACGCCTGATGGGCGCCGGCGTCCGGCCGACGGCCATATTGGCGGCGAACGATGAAGTCGCGGCCGGCGCGCTCTTCGCCTCGCGCCTGATGGGTGTCGCGGTGCCGGAGGAACTGTCAATCGCGGGTTTCGAAGACAGTCCCTTCTCCCGCCAGACCTGGCCCCGCCTGACCACCGCTCACCAGTCGAACCGGGCCATTGCCGAACATGCCACGGCGCTCCTGCTCAGCAGTATCCGACAGAAGGAAACCGGGCCCAGGCGCAGCCTCGGCAAGAATATCTTTAATCCCGAGCTGGTTATTCGCGAATCCACGGGGCCGGCACCTGTAAATTGACATTAAGGGCTTTACAAATGGTTATTTTTAAGCCAGAATGACAACGCTGTCTTTTTTCGGACGGGCTCTCCACGCTAGTTTAGGCCCCTGGTCTCAGGGGCCATTTTTAAACTCATACCCTTCATGCAAGGCTATAAATCCATGATGCAAGCGATTACCGGTGCCAAACTCTTCACTGGCACGGGCTTTACCGAGAGACATGCCCTGGTTCTGAAAGACGACTGCATCACCCAGATTATCGCCGAGGATCAGCTTGATCCCGAAATCCCCCGCCAACACCTCAATGGCGGCATTCTTGCCCCGGGGTTTATCGATCTGCAAGTCAATGGCGGCGGTGGCGAACTCTTTAACAACAATCCCTCACTCACGGCTCTCAAGGCCATAGCCCGAGGCCACCGCCAGGGCGGCACCACCGGGTTGCTGCCCACGCTCATCAGTGACACCCCCGATAACCACCGCCGCTGCGTCGCGGTTGTGGACGACGCTATTGCCGCCGAGATGCCCGGTATCCTGGGTGTCCATATCGAAGGGCCTTTTTTTGATCTCGAACGACGGGGTGTGCACAATCGCGACTATATTCGCGCGCTGGAACAGAGGGATATCGACTGGCTGTGCAGCCTACGGAGGTTCCCGGTAATGGTGACCCTGGCGCCCGAACACACCAGCCCAGGTCAGATCCGGACACTGGTGGACGCCGGTATCCTTGTCTGCGCCGGACACACCAACGCGGATTATGACGCCGTCAGGCGCGCCTTGAGTGAGGGATTACGAGGCTTCACTCACCTGTTCAATGCCATGAGCCCGTTGCAGGGTCGCGCTCCCGGTGTCGTCGGCGCCGCGCTGGAAGACGCTGACAGCTGGTGCGGAATTGTGGTCGACGGTCATCACGTTCACCCCGCCTCCATACGCATCGCGCGGGCCGCGAAACCCCAGGGCAAGCTCTATCTGGTGACTGACGCCATGGCCACGGTGGGCGCCCTCACCAAGAGCTTTGAACTCTACGGCGAAACCATCAGCGAAAAGGATGGTCGTCTGGTCAATTCGGAGGGGCGCCTGGCCGGCAGTGCCATCAGCATGATGGATGCGGTACGTATCGCAACCACCCAGGTCGGCTTTGCGCTCGAGGAAAGTCTGCGCATGGCGTCACTGTATCCCGCACAAATGCTGAAGATGGACGATAAAAAAGGCCGGATCGCCCCCGGCTACCATGCCGATCTGGTGCATTTCAGCACGGATTTTCAGGTTCTCAATACCTGGATCAAGGGCGACCACAGCTCCCATTAACCACCCATAAAAACCAGGCCGATAGAAACCACACCCATGAAAGTTGTAATCCTCGAAAATGCCGATGCAGTCGCCGCCTACGGTGCCAATATTTTCACCCGGCAGTTGCATGTAAAACCGAATGCCGTACTGGGGCTGGCGACAGGTTCTACGCCCCTGGCCCTGTATCAGCGTCTGGTAAATGCCTATCGCGCCGGAGAGGTGTCCTTCAAGGCCGCGCGCAGCTTCAATCTGGATGAGTACCTGGGGCTGCCGGGAACCCACCCGCAGAGTTACCGCTATTTCATGAATGACCATCTCTTCCAGCACATCGACATGGCACCGGAAAATGCCCATGTGCCCGATGGCGAAGCCGCCAATCCCCTGGAAGCCTGCGCAGCCTACGAAGCCGCCATCAAAGCCTGCGGCGGCATCGACATTCAGCTTCTCGGCATAGGCCGCAACGGCCACATCGGCTTTAATGAACCCTCGTCAAGCCTGACCTCTCGCACCCGCGTGAAAACGTTGACGCGGGCCACTATCGAGGACAATTCGCGCTTTTTCGGGCCCGATGAATTTCAGCCACACCTGTCGGTCACCATGGGCATCGGCACCATCATGGAAGCTCGCATGATCATGCTGCTGGCAACGGGAGCGGGAAAACAGGAAGCCGTGAAAGCCATGGTCGAAGGGCCAATAACCGCCAAATGCCCCGCCTCCATATTACAGATGCACCCCGCCGCCACAGTGATTATCGATGAAGCGGCAGCCGATGGCCTGGAGGACAAGGAGTTCTATAAACACATTGAGCGGGAAAACAATCATTTGCTGAGCCGGCTCGGCCTGTAGAACCGGCCGAATTTCTAGATCTTGATAAAAATGCCCCTGCGAAAGAGGATATAGGCAACGCCCCAGAAGATCAGTACATGAGCGCTGGCGAAAACCACCGACGCAACGTAGGGATCCTTCACCATAGCCAGGCACAGTTGGTAAAAATAGTCATAGGCGTTCAGGGTCTGACCCTTATACTCGAGCCCAATCAGAAAATAACAACTGACCCACAGGGCCGACAGGGCGTAGATAAACAGAGGGTTCATGCCGTAAATCCGCAGCGGATGCGCGAGCCTTGTACCAAGCCCACTGCGGCACAGGGCCACGAAAGCCGCCAGCACCAATAGCGCCCAGCCGGAGGTGACCAGCACAAAAGAGCTGGTCCACAAACTCTTGTTGATCGGCAGCCAAAGACCCCAAAGATGACCCACGGCCAGTAGCGCCACGCCGGGCACCACCAGCCTGATCAACCGCTGGTTCGCACGGTCGGTCTGCATCATCAGCCGGGTGGCCAGGAAACCCACCAAGACATTGACCGTGGCGGGCAGGGTACTCAGCAGCCCCTCGGGATCAAAAGGTACACCCTTGCCGCGCCACAGATGATCGCTTCCCAGAATGGCCTTGTCGACCAGGGTAACGATATTTCCCTCGACACTGAAGGCATTGCCCGCCCCCACCAGATAGAGCATACCCCAGTAGCCCAGCAGGACCACTGCCATCAGCAGGTAGAGCATGGGACCGCGCACATAATAAACGGCGAGAGTCGCCAGGCCGTAGGCCAGAGCGATGCGCTGAAGCACGCCCATGGTCCTCAGCTCGCCAAGGGGGGCATTGAAGGGGAAAGCGTTCAGGAACAGGCCTATGGCAAAAATAACGGCCACGCGCCTGCCGAGCTTGAGCAGCGCCTCGGGGCTCGGCTTGTAGTCGAACCGCCGTAGGGCGAAGTACATGGCTGCGCCCACAATGAACAGGAAAAACGGGAATATCAGATCAGTCGGCGTGTAGCCATGCCAGTGGGCGTGGGCCAGCGGAGGATAGAGGTGGCCCCAGGAACCGGGCGTGTTGACAAGAATCATGGCGGCCAAAGTCATGCCGCGCATGGCATCAAGTGCAATACTGCGCTCGGCTGCCTTCATTCAGACCTCGACTGCCACTGCTCGTGGCCATTGTTATGGTTACTTGTTATTTTTGACGCAAGCCCTTACGTCTCGTGTCTTGCGCCTCGTGCCTTATACCTCATGGGAATACAAGGTCTGTTTTTCCAACTCCCATTGCTGCCGTGCAAACAGTATGGCTCCGGCTTCGGGCTGGTCCAGGGGCTCCACTATGGCACTGGCGACATTGGGTTTCAACCAGGGCATCAGCAAGGGGCCAAGGCCACCGAGGATCGACAGTCGGGGCGGATGGAAGGCCAGCAGCTTTTCGCCAAGGGCGCTCAAATAATCGGCCCCCTCCTGAACAATTATCCGGGCAACTTCATCACCGGCATTGGCCTGCTGCAACACCGCCGGCGCCAGGCGACCGTAGAGTGCCGAAGGTGCCCGGGTCAGTTTTTCGATAATGGCCAGACCTTCGGCATCCAGTACCTCGCTGATCGCCTGGCTAAGACTGGTCGCGGGGCCGAGATCATCCAGCGCCAGCAGCACAGCCTGTACGGCTTCAAGCCCCATCCAGGCACCGCTTCCCTTGTCACCGATGGGAAAGCCGTGACCGCCAAACATGGTACTTCTGTCGGCTTGATGAATATAGCCACAGGAACCGGTGCCCGCAATGATCACCGCGCCGAAGCCGCCCCTGTGGGCGCCGAGACAGGCGATATGCAGATCCGTGGCCAGGAACATCTGATGGAAGGGGTGCTGCCATTCGGTGATAGCGCGATAAAGCCCGGGTAGGTTGACACCCGCCAACCCCATGCCGGCAACCGTATGCTGTAAAACACTTTCATCCATTCCCGCATCGCGCACGGCAAGTGCGGCGGCATCGACGATGGAGGAAATAGCCTGCTCCATGCCGTGAAACGGATTGGCGGGACCAGAAATACCGGTACCGAGAAGGGTATTGTCGCTGGATACGAGGCGCGCCTTGCATTTGCTGCCGCCGCCGTCGATACCCAAAAACAAAAGCTCGCTGTCATTCACACGAGTCGTCATAAACCACCTTAAGTAAGAATCGGGTACAACCGCCGCCGAACCCGCACAACCAAACCACGGTCTTTCACGGCTGTCCCTGTGCCGTCGCCGGGCATAAAAAAAGCCGATGCCATGCACCAGCTCATACCTGCAAGCATCATTCCCTCGCGTCCCGGAACGTCGCCTGGCTGGCCGGGGAGAGACGAACGGCTGGAAAAAATAACTTTTGACGCCAGGGCCCTGATGCGCCTGTTTCTGCCTTGGCGGACACTGTTCCGCCAAGAAACCCCACCTGTGCAGCCCCCGCCGGTGCAGAATAGTGACATGTGGCTAAGGTAGCCATATATGACAGCGTTGTCAATCGTTAATTGCCTGGCTGCTCACGCATCGGGCCGTCCGATGGCAATTCCTCCCGTTTCGCGGACGGCACCGCAGAATCCCCATGCACCAGAATTTTTGCCCGGAAAAAATGTTATCTTTGCCGCAGCAAACGCTGAATATTCATGGGCACCTCTATGACCAAACACAAAGATGGCCAACCCGATCACCAGGGTTCGTCCGGGGGACGCCTGCAAAACAAACGTCTGCTGCTGGGCGTAACCGGCGGCATTGCCGCCTATAAAAGTGCCGAACTGGTCAGGCGTCTACAGGATCAGGGGGCGACAGTGCGCGTGGTCATGACGGCGGGCGCCCGGGAGTTCATCACCCCCCTGACCTTGCAAGCGCTGTCGGGGCATCCCGTGCACACGGACCTGCTGGATCCGGCCGCGGAAGCCGCCATGGGCCATATAGAACTCGCGCGCTGGGCGGATCTTGTACTCATAGCGCCCGCCACGGCGGACTGTATCGCCCGGCTGGCCCAGGGACAGGGGAGCGACCTGCTGACCACGCTCTGTCTCGCCACCCCGGCGCCTATCGCCATAGCACCGGCGATGAATCAGGGCATGTGGCACAAGACCGCGACCCAGGAAAATCTGCAAAAACTGACTTCCCGTGGCATCCGCCAGTTCGGCCCGGCTGAGGGCAGTCAGGCCTGCGGTGACGTGGGTCCGGGGCGCATGCTGGAGCCGGGGGAGCTGGCGGAGCTTTGCGCTTCGCTCTTTACCAGTGGCAGCCTCGCGGGCCGCACTGTAGTGATTACCGCGGGCCCCACCCGGGAAGCCATTGACCCGGTTCGCTATATCAGCAACCACAGTTCCGGAAAAATGGGCTACGCTTTGGCTACGGCCGCCATGGAGGCGGGGGCTCGAACCCGGCTGATCAGCGGGCCTACTCATCTCGCGGCGCCCGATCGGGTCGAGATCATCCCGGTGATCAGTGCGGAGGAAATGTTTGCGGAGGCCATGGCGGCTGCCGCCGATTGCGATATTTTTATTGCGGCCGCGGCGGTTGCGGATTATCGCCCGGCTCAGGTAGCCGACAAGAAACTGAAGAAGTCCGGGCTGGAGCACATGACCCTGGAGCTAACAAGGAATCCGGATATAGTCGCGGCGGTCGCGCAGCTGTCCCCACGACCCTTTACGGTCGGGTTCGCGGCGGAGACAGATGCCGTACTCGACAATGCGCGCAAAAAGCTGGATACCAAGAGGCTGGACCTGGTCATCGCCAATGATGTCGCGAACAGCGCCATCGGTTTCAACAGTGACGACAACGCCGTCACCCTGGTGGAACAACAGGGGATAAAAACGCTGGCGCAGCGCAGCAAGACGCAGTTGGCGCGGGATCTGATCGCCTGGATAGCCCAACGGACGACACAACTCTAATGATATTGCCTGGCAGGAATCATAGTGAAACACAAGAAAACATCGCGGTCCCCATCCTCCAAGAATCGTAAAAAAAGGACGGCTTCCTCCAAAGCCGTCGCCTTTGCACTGCTCTTTGTCACAGTTGCTCTGGTGGTGGACCTCGCGATCGCCTACTGGGGCCATCAAGTCTGGGTACTGAATAAACGCGTTGCGCGGCTTTCAGTACTGACCCAGGAGCATGCCCAGGTCACGGCAGCGGACCTTGCCGATAATCTGCGGAGCTACCAGGACGAGCTGAACGCTTTTGCGCAGGAAACCCAGGTGGCGGCAACACTGGCCAGCCGGGCGCCAGACGCTCTTGCCACACTTGAAGCACGGCTTCAGTCACTGGTTGAATCAGCCATTGAAGTTCGGGCCCTGCCAGTCCATTCGGCCACTGCGCCGACCGGCCCCCGGACGTTGAGTTTTACAGAGCTGGACATGGTGGCCCGCGCGGAAAAGCGCGAAGAAGTACTGCCGGAAGCCGCGCGTCCGAAGGACCAGTGGGTCATTCATCTGGTAGCGGCCGTGCCCCAGGACGCCAGCGCGCCGGTCTATGGAACCCTGCTCCTGACACTGCCCCTCGACCTTCTTCAGCCTGCCTTGTCGCGGGGCAATCAGGGCCTCGGGCGCGCGGAATTGCAGCAGAGCTTCAACGGCCGTCAAGCCACGCAGTTGCTGGCATTCGGCAAGGGCGATGCTGGCGAAGCCCAGGTCAGCGACGTCGCCAACAGCTATTGGCAGGTGAAATTCACCCCATCGGCTCAGTTGTGGCAACAGACACAGGTCAAGCTCACACTACCAATAAGTCTGTGGCTGGGACTGACTCTGGTGAGCCTGCTGGTGGCCGGCTACATAGGCTATCGCATCGGCCGCGGCCGGCTGCCGGCGGCGTCACCGTCTTCGGATGACAAATCGGCGGGATCACTTGCGCCTTCAGGCGGCGTGGATGATGACATTCTGGATGTGGTCATTGCCGATGAAGATGAGGACCTGCTGGGCCTCGACAAGGAGGAGGCCAAAGCTCCCGCTCATTCGGCTCCGGTCATGAAGCGTTCGAAGCGCGCGGACATTCCCGAGGTCATTTTCCGGGCCTATGACATACGCGGCCTGGCAAACACCGAGATTTCGCCACCGCTGGCCCAGCAGATCGGCCAGGCGCTGGGCAGCGAAGCCCTGGATCACAAGCAAAAAGCACTGGTCGTGGCACGCGATGCCCGCCTACACAGTCCGCTGCTGGCCGAACACCTGGTGCGCGGCATTCTGAGTACCGGCTGCAACGTCGTCAATATCGGTACAGTGCCCACACCGCTGATGTATTTTGCCACGGAAACCCTGTCCCAAACCCAGAGCGGCGTCGTGGTCACCGCCAGCCACAATGCCGCTGAATATAACGGTTTCAAAGTTGTCATGAGCGGAAAAACGCGCTCCGCCAACGATATACAGAACCTGCGCAAGCGCATCGTAACCGGAAATTTCAGGAGTGGCGCGGGCACGGAGGAATCACTGGATATCACCTCGACCTATCTGGAAACCATCACCACTGATGTGGCCCTGGCCGGTGACATTCATGTCGTTGTTGACGCCGGCAATGGCGTTACCGGGACTCTGGCGCCGGACCTGTTCGAGCAACTGGGCTGCCGTGTCACACCGCTCTATTGCGACCTGGACGGCAGCTTCCCCAACCATGCGCCCGACCCCTCAGTGGCCAGTAATCTGCAGGCCCTGATTGCGCGCGTGCAGGAGGAAAAGGCGGATGTCGGCATTGCCTTCGACGGTGATGGTGACCGGCTGACTCTGGTCACGCCCAAGGGTCAGATCATCTGGGCCGACAGGTTGCTGATGCTGTTTGCCAAGGACATATTGGCGCGCAACCCGGGCGCCGACGTAGTCTTCGATGTAAAAAGCACCCGGCAGCTCGGCAGCGCCATTACCAGCTTTGGTGGCCGCCCCATCATGTGGAAAACCGGTCACGCGCCCATGCGCGCCAAAATGCTGGAATCCGGAGCTTTGGTCGGCGGTGAATTTTCGGGGCATATTTTCATCAAAGAACGCTGGTACGGTTTTGACGATGGCATCTATGCCGCGGCGCGACTGCTGGAAATCATGAGCTCGCGCCATGAGGACCTGGACAGCATCTTTGCCGAGTTCCCGCCCGCGCAAATTACGCCCGAAATGCTCATAGCCGTTGCGGAGGACAAAAAATTCGCTATAGTTCGCCAATTGGTGGAAACCGGCGATTTTGGCGAAGCCAAACTGAACACACTGGATGGACTGAGGGCAGACTTCCCTTATGGATGGGGTCTGGTACGCGCATCCAATACATCACCCAATTTGACACTGCGGTTCGAGGCGGACACTGAAGGCGATCTGCAAAAGATCATCGACCTCTTCGCCGGGGAACTGAAAAAGGTAGATCCCAGCCTGGTGTTGAAGAGGCCCTGAACCCATTTGAATTGCCCGCAGTGATGACGCCGGGCGCCTCAAGGAAAGTCCATCATGACCTATTCGCATACCGATGCCGCCGAGATTGCGCGGGTTCTCACGGAAGCACTGCCGTACATTCAGCGCTTTACTGAAAAGACCATTGTCGTGAAGTTCGGCGGTAACGCCATGGTGGACGAAGCTCTGCAGAACAGCTTTGCGCGGGATGTCGTGCTGATGAAGCTGGTGGGCATGAACCCCATCGTAGTCCACGGTGGCGGACCGCAGATCGGTGATCTGCTCAACAAGCTCAATATCGAATCCAGCTTTGTCGATGGCATGCGCGTTACCGACAGCCAGACCATGGACGTGGTGGAAATGGTGCTGGGCGGCACCGTGAACAAGCAAATCGTCAGTCTGATCAACCGCAACGGCGGCCAGGCCATTGGCGTTACCGGCAAGGACGGCAACCTGATTCATGCCCGCAAGCTCTCGGTCAGCCGCAAATCGCCGTCTGACACCCAGGGAATGCGCGCCACGGAAATCATCGACATAGGCCACGTGGGAGAAGTGAAGTCCATCAACCGCAAGGTGATCGACCTGCTGGTACAGAGCGATTTCATTCCCGTCCTAGCACCCATAGGCGTGGGCGATGACGGCGCCACCTACAACATCAACGCCGATCTGGTGGCCGGCAAGGTTGCCGAAATCCTCCAGGCGGAAAAACTGATGTTACTGACCAATGTCGCCGGCCTTCAGGACAAGCAGGGCAAAATACTGACGGGCCTCACCACCGCTCGGGTTGACGAACTGATTGCCGACGGCACCATTTATGGCGGTATGCTGCCCAAGATACAGTGCGCGCTCGACGCTGTGAAAGGCGGCGTGGCCAGCGCGCATATCGTCGATGGGCGCGTTGCCCATGCGGTGCTGCTGGAAATCTTTACCGATGCTGGGGTCGGCACCTTGATCACCAACCATAAGACACCAGGTCCGGCCCTATAGTCCTTCTGCGTATCCGTCAATATTGAAGCTGGCGCCATATCCCGCTAGGATGGTCTAGCGACATGGCCCCAACCACATGAACATTCTGGATCTGTAATGAGTACTGACAATAATAATCGGCCTCGCCGGCAGCAGATTCTGGAGGCCCTGGCCCATATGCTGGAAGTCAGCCCCGGGGCCCGCATCACCACGGCAGCACTGGCCAAGCAAGTCGGCGTTTCCGAAGCGGCGTTGTACCGTCACTTCCCCAGCAAGTCGAAGATGTTCGAAGGGCTGATCGAGTTCATTGAAGAAACGCTGTTTTCCCGGGTGACCCTGATTGCGGCAGAAGACAATCTTGCCGCTACAGCCAAATGTGAAAGGATCCTGCAGTTGCTCCTGGCGTTTGCCGCACGCAACCCGGGCATTACGCGCATACTCACCGGCGATGCCCTGGCGGGCGAAACCGAGCGCCTGCGTCGGCGCGTGGCGCTGCTTTTTGATCGGCTGGAAACCCAGATGAAACAGATACTGCGCGAAGCGGAGCTGAGTGAAGGCCTGCGCTTTGGGCTGTCGGTGAATGCGACTGTCGCTTTGTGGATGGCCGCCGCCGAAGGACGCATCGCCCAGTTTGTGCGCAGCGAATTTGCCAAGTCACCCAGCGATGGCTGGCAGGAGCAGTGGCCGTACCTGGCTCAGGGTTTTATTGCCCAGGGAGCCTCTGATTAGGTTTCCGAAACTCCGGAAGTCAGTCCTGTATCGATCTGTCTATTTTTCATCCTCGCCGCTCAACATCAGCTTATGGCCGGCGGCATAAGTTGCCATATCCTCATCAAAGCGCGCGGCAACAGCGTCATATTCCTTTTGGCGGGTCGCCAGAAGCTCCTTGGCTCCCGCCAATTCAGCCCGTGTATCCGCCAATTTCTGCAAATGCGCCTCGGGCACTTCCCGACCGGCGCGTTCGACGTCGGCTGCCTGGGCCCGGATATGAGCGATCTGCGACTCCAGACCGGTGATGTTGCCTTTCAGGATGGCGATATTGGTATCGAGGTTGGCCAGCTTGCGCTGTTTGGCCGACTCAATGTCTGCCAGCGAGCTGTAACGGCGACTGAGACGCTCGTAGTCCTTGCGCGTCTCCATCAATGCTTGCTGACGCGCCATGGCCTCGGCGTCCGCGGGCGATGCGGGGGGCACCTTTTTGACGACTTCGCCGGTTATCTTGACGATTTCATAGCCCTTTTGGGCATATTCGGGGGGAATGGAGTGATCCAGCACACTGACGCCATTCTCGTCCACATACCGGTAGTAAACCTGGTCGGCGCCGGCGGATTGCGCGCAGACGCTCAATAGCAGCGCCAGCAGTAAATGCCGCGGCGTTGAGGAGAGAGTTGTGGAGAAGGATGTGGAGGTGGTCACTGCACTGAATACCATGGTCTATACACCGTAATTTGCTCGATAGGCCGCGATGCGCGCCAAAGTGTCGTCTGTTTTGCCGCTGGCTTGCAGATAAGCCGTAATGTGATCGAGATCGATAATACTGACCACGGGCACGCCGGTGCTCTGCTCCAGTTCCTGAATCGCCGACAGGTTTCCCTGCCCACGTTCCTGGCGGTTCAAACCAATGAGTATAGCCGCTGGTTGGGCACCTGCATCTTCAATAATAGACAAGACTTCACGAATGGCCGTCCCGGCAGTGATAACATCGTCTACAATTGCTACGCGCCCTTTCAGGGGCGCACCCACCAGATTGCCCCCTTCGCCATGAGTTTTGGCTTCCTTGCGGTTGAAGCAATAGGGCACGTCGCGCTGGTGGTGATCAGCCAGGGCGACGGTTGTCGTCGTGGCCAAAGGGATGCCCTTGTAAGCCGGACCAAAGACCATATCAAACTCAACACGGGCATCGATCAGCGCCTGGGCATAAAATCGTCCAAGGCCGGCAAGAGCCGCGCCTGTCTGAAATTGGCCGGCATTGAAAAAATAGGGGCTGACGCGTCCTGATTTGAGTGTGAATTCGCCAAAACGCAAGGCTTGGCATTCTATGGCCAGAGTAATGAATTCGGATTGGTAGGCGTGCATGTGTCTAGGGGGCTCTGAAGTTTTTAAGGAAGTTTCTTTAAAAGAACGCCGGCAACTGCCGGAACAAAATTGCGCGAAATTTACTCGTAAAACCACTCGCAATGTCTTTCAACGAATTTTTACAAAAACTATGTGCAAAATCAGCTGTCTGCTAACAAATCGCGGTGAATATCAGTATCATACACAGTCCGCAATTAAGGGGCCAACATGCGAATAATCAGTCTAAGTGTCGACGGTA
>CAZEWY010000043.1:0-19920 GCA_964515945.1 uncultured Cellvibrionaceae bacterium | reverse complement strand
CGCCAAAATTGGTGTACTGGGTCTGAACGGCGCCGGCAAATCGACGCTGCTGAGCATCATGGCCGGCGTGGATCAGGACTATCTCGGCGAGGCGCGACCCATGCCGGATATTAACGTGGGTTATCTGCCCCAGGAGCCGCAACTGAATCCCGACAAGGACGTGCGCGGCAACGTCGAGGAGGGTGTCCAGGAAGCCGTCGACGCCCTGGCAGCGCTGGAGCAGGTTTACGCCGATTACGCGGAGCCGGATGCGGACTTCGACGCCCTGGCCAAAAAACAGGGGCAACTGGAAAACATTATCGAAGCCTGGGATGCCCACAATCTGGAGCATACGCTGGAGGTGGCCGCCGACGCTCTGCGCCTGCCGCCCTGGGACGCGGATGTCACCAAACTATCCGGCGGCGAGAAGCGCCGCGTCGCGCTCTGCCGCCTGCTGCTGTCGCGCCCGGACATGCTGTTGCTGGACGAGCCCACCAACCACCTGGACGCGGAGTCTGTTTATTGGCTGGAGCGCTTCCTGAAGGAGTTCTCCGGCACTGTGGTGGCCATCACTCACGACCGCTATTTCCTCGACAATGCCGCCGGCTGGATTCTGGAGCTGGATCGCGGCCATGGCATTCCTTACGAGGGCAACTACTCCGATTGGCTGGAAGCCAAGGAGCAGCGTCTGGAGCAGGAGGCCCGGGGCGAGGCCGCCCAACAGAAAGCTATCAAGGCCGAACTGGAATGGGTGCGGCAGAACCCCAAGGGACGCCAGGCCAAGAACAAGGCGCGACTGGCCCGCTTCGAGGAGATGCAGTCCCAGGAATTCCAGAAGCGCAATGAGACCAACGAAATCTATATTCCGCCGGGCGAGCGCCTGGGGGACAAGGTGATCGAATTCCACAACGTCAGCAAGAGCTTTGGCGACAAGGTGCTGATCGACAACCTGAGCTTTACGGTACCCAAGGGCGCCATAGTCGGGATTGTCGGCGGCAACGGCGCGGGCAAGTCCACCCTCTTCCGCATGATTGAAGGCACCGAAAAACCCGACAGCGGCGATATCGTCATCGGCGACACGGTGAAGATTGCCTATGTCGAGCAGGGCCGCGAAAATCTGGATGGCAGCAAGACTGTCTGGGAAGCGGTGTCCGATGGCCAGGACATTTTGAAGATCGGCAACTATGAGGTGGGATCACGCAACTATGTGGGCCGCTTCAATTTCAAGGGCAGCGATCAGCAGAAGCGCGTCGGTGAACTGTCCGGCGGGGAACGCGGCCGATTGCACCTGGCCAATACCCTGAAGCAGGGCGCCAACGTGCTGCTGCTGGATGAGCCATCCAATGACCTGGATATCGAAACCCTGCGAGCGCTGGAGGAAGCGATTCAGAATTTCCCCGGCAGCGCCCTGATTATTTCCCACGACCGCTGGTTTCTGGATCGCGTGGCGACGCATATTCTGTCCTATGAAGGCGAGAGTGATGTGGTCTTTTTCGAAGGTAATTACACCGAATACCACGAGGACTTTGTCGCCCGCAAAGGTGAACAGGCACAGCCACGGCGGGTGAAGTATAAAAAGCTGAAGTAGCTGCAAGCCGCAAGCAATTCTCGGATGCTGTCACACAACAGGGGCCTTTTCGGCCCCATTTACAATCCTCTAAAGCTGCTGGGCCTGCCCCGGCTTCTGGGTTGCGCCCATCAGCAACCCCAGCGGCAGGGGTATGGGTCTGCCATTAAGCAGGAACTGGCCATTGGCAAACTGCAGTTTCGCCTCCAGCGTTTTGCCATTGCTCACCAGTATTCCCTGGGCGATCAGCATGTCCAGTTTATCCTGGGCCTGCTGGCGGGTGGCGGCGTCGACATCCGCGTCATCAATCGCTTCGCCGTCGACCTCTTCACCGCCACCCCCTTCACTTCCCTCACCTTCAACCCCGGCAGCTTCCACTTGCGCACGCGCGGATGCCTCGGCCAGATAAAGTGCCAGTGGCTGATCAACCGTCACACCGGCCTGCAGGGTTATTGCCTGAACGAGCAACAGAGGGTTGGCGGCAGCCCCGGGCGGAACGGCGTCCTTATTTACCGCGAGCCTGATCGAGCCCGTAAATGTGCCATCGGGCATGGTGAAACTGAGGTTGCGCAGGGCAAAGGCAGGGCCGTTGGCCAAAAACTGCTGCATCACTTGCGGCGTCAAAAACTGCTGAAAATCCAGTTTCTGCTCTGGCGCTTCCAACGCGGCGGCCGCCATATCCATATAGGCGGAATAGGCGTCCAGACTGATATGTTCATAAGCAAAGGTCATGGCGGCGTCATCCATCCGCATCTCATCCGCGACAAGGCTGCCAACGCTGAGGCTCACGATGAGATCGAACCAGTTCTCGCCCTCGGGTATTTCAACGGCACCCTCGAACACAGCATTGGTCAGGGATATTTCCTGATCGCCGCCCTGTACCTGCACCGTGGTCAGATTGACGTAAAAATTCGATGGATAGATAAAGCTGTCCCAGTCCATGCGTGACAGATCGCCCTCGGTCCTCAGGGTGATATCGCCCAACACCACCAGTGCATCCTCGGCTGTCAGGTCAACGCCCTTGACCAGCCCCGCGTAACTGAGTTTGCCGGCGCTACTGATGGTACCGGAACCCACGTAACCGTTGGTGTGTACCAGAATACCGCCATGATTGTCGCGGACCGAAAAGGCCTTGAGTTCATCTTCAAACGCCACCGCGCCCAGAAGTCCGGCGTGCCCGTGGGATTCATACAACTGACCTTCACCGGCCGCATCGATGTGCTCTTCGAGCCAGGCGGTCTGATCCTGCGTCAGTTCCAGTTGCCAGCTATACCAGCCGAACGTGCTGATGTCGTTGAGCAACAGCGGCCCGTGATCGATCTGGATCACCAGGGGCAGGCTCGGCAGGGACTTAGCCTGGGATTCAGGCTGAGTGCCGTCGGCCATGCCCGGCCAAAGAGCTGCTTCCAGACCAATCGCCAGTACCGCTTCCGTGGAAAACCAGCCGCGCTCGTAACTCTGCCAGGACACCTGATAGCCAGGGTAACTGTCAAACTTGGCGGCAACCTTGTGCAGCTCCCTCTCCGCCTTGAAGCCGGCGTAAAATGGCCCGCCCAGCAGAACAATAGCCAGCAGCAATGCGGCTATCCCGATGATCTTTTTCATAGTGCCCCCAGTCTGAGTTTCCGTTTTTGAATCATATGTCCGTGTATCCGGTACTGCCGCAGTCGCGGCAGCCATTTATTGTGTACGTCATTATATTGCTGAACATCGCGCCCCGAGGCAAGAAGGATCGTCCACCGGAGGCATTGCGAGTCGGCGGCATCATGAGGTAATGTTCCCCATCGCAACGGCCGGGCTTGAACCGGCAATGCGCAGCGGGCGTCAATGGAAGCGGCTACACTTAAGGGTATGAAACCGGCACCACGACAAACGCGAGGCTTGGCCCATGGAGCCACGGGATAGCGCAGAGCGTCGGCACTACAGCCGTATCGCATTGGATATGGAGGCGACACTGACGCAAGCCAGGCAAATCCATCCATTGCAGTTGCTGGATATCTCTCTTAAAGGCGTGCTCGCGAAAGCGGAAGCGCGAGTGACTGACAGCAGTCCCGCCAGCCTTTGCATCAGTCTCGCGGATAAATCGCAGATTAAAATGGAGGTCATTCTCGTCCATCGCAATGAGCAGCACATGGGCTTCCGCAGTGTCCGTATTGATGTGGAGAGCGCCGCGCGGCTGCGTCGACTGGTTGAGCTCAATCTCAACATACCCGATGCCGCCGAACGCGTGCTTGAGGAACTGGTGGCGACATCTTTCGATGCGATCCAGGAATAAATCCCCAGACCGAATTGCAGTTACAGAGACCTGAAGTATCCAAAATGACTGAAACCGACAATGACCGACGCCACGCCATGCGCGTGCAACTACGCAGCCACGGCAACCTTACCACCGCCGATGGCGCCCTCGGAGCCCATCTGCTCAACCTCTCGGTGTCCGGCGCCCTGATCGCCGTGATCGAGCCCCACCAATTGACTGTCGGTGATGCCATCAAGCTGGACATTGAACTACCCAGCGGTGACAGAGCCTGCCTGGAAGGGCACGTTGCACATGTCAATTCGCACCTCCTTGGCCTCGACTGCACACCGGTCACCGACGAGGATGCGGCCAACATTGAGAAAGTGGTCGATCAATTGGCGGGCGATTCAGAGCCTTAAACCGCGTCCAGGGCCGCCAGCGCGTCAGCCAGTTTGCGGACGGGGGTAATGGAAAGACCGGGAATGACATCCTTGGGCGCATTGCCATGGGGAATGATGGCCTTGGTAAAACCATGCTTGGCCGCCTCGCGCAGACGCTCCAGACCGCTCGGTACCGGCCGGATTTCCCCCGCCAGCCCCACTTCACCGAAGACAATCAGGCCCCTCGGCAGTGGGCGATCCCGAAAACTGGACACCACAGCCAACAAGAGCGCCAGATCAGCGCTGGTTTCAACAATTTTCACGCCGCCCACCACGTTGACGAACACATCCTGATCGCCCACCATCAGCCCGCCGTGGCGGTGCAGCACCGCCAGCAACATGGCCATGCGGTTGAGCTCCAGGCCCACGGCCACGCGCCGCGGATTGCCGAGACTGCTGTCGTCCACCAGCGCCTGGATTTCCACCAGCAGGGGTCGCGTGCCCTCCCACACCACCATGACCACCGAACCGGACGAGACCTCGTCGGAGCGCTGCAGGAAGATCGCCGAGGGGTTGGTGACCTCGCGCAGGCCCTGCTCAGTCATGGCAAAAACTCCCAGCTCGTTGACGGCACCGAAGCGGTTCTTGATACCGCGCAGCGTGCGGAAGCGGGAGTCGTGAGAGCCTTCCAGCATGATCGAACAGTCGATCATATGCTCCAGCACTTTGGGGCCGGCGAGGCTGCCATCTTTGGTGACATGGCCCACCAGCAGAAGGACCGTGCCCGTCTGCTTGGCGAAGCGGGTCAGATAGGCGGCGCACTCGCGTACCTGGGAGACGCTACCTGGCGCCGAAGTGACGTCAGCCAGATGCATCACTTGAATCGAATCCACCACCATCACGGCGGGATTCAACTGCTGGGCCGTTGCCACTATGTCCTCGGTTTCCGTCGCCGACAGCATTTTCAGCTTGTCCGTGGGCAGCTTCAGGCGCTGTGCGCGCATGGCCACCTGCTGCAGGGATTCCTCGCCGGTCACATAGAGCGACTCGCGATTGCGCGCCAGCAGACACAGGGTTTGCAGAAGCAGCGTGGACTTGCCGGCACCGGGATGGCCGCCGATCAGCACCACCGAACCCGGCACAAAGCCACCGCCCAGCACCCGATCAAACTCCTCCATGGTCGAGGAAAAGCGCGGCAGGTCTTCAAGGTTAATGTCCGCCAGTGTCTGCACCTGGAGACTGGCGCTACCCCCTGCATAACCCTCGAACCGCTGCATTCTTTCAGCGGCGCTGCTCGCGGAACCCAGCCGCACCTCCTGCATGGTGTTCCAGGCGTTACAGGCCGGGCACTGCCCCTGCCATTTCGAGGAATCGGCACCGCAATCGGTACAGACGAAGGCGTATTTTGTTTTGGCCAAGATGAGGACTCCGGAGGACCGAGGGAAAAGGAAAAAGGGAAAAGCCCGACTTCAGTGGAGTCACTGAAGGATTATTTTTTCTCCATACGCTCCATTGTCCACGAAGCCGCCAAATCCGTCCAGCCAGGACGTTCGCGGCGGGAGGTGCCACTACGAGCTTTTCCCTTCACATTACCCATCACTCATCACCCATTTCCCTTCCCCCTTTCCCCTGCTAAAGTGACTCCCATGAAAAGCTCCCTCATTCCCGAAAAACCCCTCCTCGTCTACCCCTCTCTGGCCGCGACCGTCGGTCTGGAGGAGGCGACCATGCTGGCGATTCTGGCAGAACTGGCGGAGCGGGTCCCGGGAAGCCTGAGCAATGGTTTTACCTGGTATAACCTGGAGCAAGAGCTTATCGAGCGCAGCATGCCTTTCTGGTCAGCGCAGGATGTGCAGCGAGTGAGTACCAACCTGCGCGACAAGGGCATAGTGCTGATTGCCTCCGCGCCCTACAGCAGCTTCGGGTCGCTCAAATTCGCCTTCAATGAGAAAACCGAGGAAGACGTCCAGGCGAGGCCAGTCGCGGCGCAGGACCCAGCCCCGCCCACAGCAGTCAACACGCCCGTCCGGTCGCCCGCCGCCCTGGCTCACAGCGCGCAGTCTCATACAGGTTACGCGGCGGCATCCTATTCACAGAATACCGCCATACCCGCCTCCGCCGCCGGCTCGGCCCATGCTGCTCCCGCGACCACTCCTGCGGTCACCATGGGTCCCGCTGGCAAGAATTTCATTGCCCCCCACTGGCAGCCCAGTCAGGAAGTGCTGACTCAGCTGGCGCAGCACAGTATTCCGGCACATTTTGCACGGGAACAGGTACCGGAGTTCGTCACTTACTGGCGCGAACGCGGCGATGCCCAGCGCTCCTGGGGCTCAAAGTTCCTCAAACATGTGATTCACAAATGGCGCAATTACGAGACCTTTCAGGTGCAACGGGAACAGGAAGTGGCTATGAGCCGCGACTGGCGCCCAAGCGCTGACGCTCTGGAGATGCTGACCAAACACGCTGGCATCAATGGCGACTTCGTTGAGGATGCCATACCGGAATTCGTGCTTTACTGGCAGGAGCGGGGCGATGTGCTGCGCACCTGGAACAGCAAGTTCATTCAGCACGTCCGCCGCCAGTGGTTGCGCTATAACTCGGCCCTGGAGCACGATACGGTGCCACGCCGCATTCCGGAAGACTGGCGGCCGTCGGACGACGTCTACGATGTCTTGCGTCTGGCCAATATAGATTTACAATTTGCACGAGAGCTGCTGCCGGAATTTGTCCTCTATTGGCGCGACAGCAACCAGACCCACGTCTCCTGGAACACACGCTTTCTGCAACAGGTCAAACGCCAATGGGCAAAACGGCATGCGCTGAATGACGGCGTTTCAGCAACCGGAAACGGCATATCAACTCGGGATCTATCGCTTGAAGAACAACTTAACGACCGCAGCTGGGCCAACTGAGCAGGGTTCGGCGGACAGCCAGACGGAAAAGTCCGCCGCTATCGATGCCATCAATCAGGCTTTCGCGCTCTTCCAGCTGAACTACCACAACCAGTACCACAAGGCTTACGGTACCGGCGTCAACCTCAATCACGCCAAGCGTTTGTGGCTGGAGATGCTGGGGCGGTTTGAGGCCCGGGTGATATTGCGGGCGGCCAAGGCGGTTATCGAAACCAGCGAATACCTGCCGACGCTGCGCACCATGATCAAATATTGCGAAGAGTTCAGCGATAACGCCGGCCTGCCCGCTGCCCACAATGCCTATATCGAGGCCTGCCGCGCGCCCTCACCGAAAGCGGAATACAACTGGAGCCACCCGGCGGTTTATCACGCCGGCCGCGCCAGCGACTGGTATTTTCTGCAGGCCAGTCCCGAGGCCGTCGCCTATCCGGTTTTCAAAGGCCACTATGATGAAATCTGCACCCAGGTTCGCGCCGGTGCGATACTGGATCTGCCTCATCACCCAGCACTGCCCGCGGAAAGCGAGAAGCCGCTGGACAGAAACGAGAACGCCGCGCGCCTTGCGTCGCTCCGCCAAAAGCTCCATCTCTGAGAGCTGAAATGCCCATCGAAGGAAAATCATGACCCCGCAGTTCTCCTGGGCCAAAGAATTGGTATCCCTGTCGCTCCTGTTTTATCTTCTGGCTCTGCTGATTCTGGTGCTGGCTGCCTCCCACTACCCGGAGCCACCGGGGCCAGCAATTCACCTGACACCCGAACATCAGCCTCAGGTGGTGCCTGTACCGGATTTCGCAAATATTATCGATGTCGAGGCCCGCAAACAGGCATTCTTCGATTTCTTGCGCCCGCTGATCGCCGAGGAAAACCGTTACTATCAAAGGGAGCGCGACCGTCTGCTGGCGATTGTCGCCAAGGTCGAAGCGGGTGAAAGGCTCAACGCCGGCGACCGCAAGAAGCTGGCTCAGTGGACAAAAACCTTTTCTCTGGAAAAGACATTGACGCTTGAGGAAAAACTCGACATCTTGCTGCGGCGTATCAATACCATTCCGGAATCCATGGTGCTGGCGCAGGCCGCCATGGAATCCGCCTGGGGTCAGTCTCGCTTTGCCCAGGAAGCCAATAATTATTTCGGTCAGTGGTGTTTCAGGCCCGGCTGTGGTCTGGTTCCGCGGGAACGCAGCGCCGGGGCACGCCATGAGGTGCGCAAGTTCCGGTCCGTGCGCGATGCCGTCAGTGCTTACTTTATCAATATCAACACCCACCGGGCCTATCGCGCCCTGCGAAATCAGCGCCTGACCCTTGAAGAATCCGGCGAAGAGATCAGCGGCCATGTCCTGGTGGGCAACTTGAAGAATTATTCCCAAAGAGGTCAGCAGTATGTCGATGAGCTGCGCCTGATCATCCAGGGCAACGGGTTGGAAGAGAGCGACGAAACCGCTGATTCGACCCTGCTGCCCTAATCGCCCATTAGCCGGACAATTGTGGGCTCCATGGCTTCGGCCCAGAGGCGATAGCCTCTTTCATTCGGGTGCAGCAGATCCGGCATGATTGTTCTGGAGAGCGTGCCTGCTTCATCAAGAAACTGGTCGTTGATGTTGAGAAAATGCACCTGTTCTCCATCGGCAAGGCCAGCGATGATCTCGTTGGTGGCCGCATTGATGCGGCGTAGTTCGTCGTCGGGAGTTGCCCCGCGGGGGAAAATGGCCAGCAGCAATATTTCGGTTTCGGGCAGGCGCTGACGCAGTTCGTCCAGAATATGCGCAATGCCGGCCGCGGTTTCCCGAGGCGGTCCCTTGCGGTGTCCCGTATTGTTGGTACCGATCATCAGCACCGCCACTTCGGGAGAAATACCCTCGACTTCGCCGTGCTGCAAACGCCACAGGACGTGCTCGGTGCGATCACCGCTGAACCCCAAATTGAAAGCGTTGCGATCCCCATAGTATTCCCGCCACACCTCTTGACCGGCGTCCTCCCAGCCATGGGTGATGGAGTCACCAATCATCAGCAGGTCAACCTCGCGGCCCTTGATGGCGGCAAGCTTTTCCTGGTGGCGCGGCTCCCACCAGGGCAGCGCCCACTCCGCGTTCTGCATGACCGGCTGGATCGCCTCTATGTTTGCATCCGGCGAATCGATACCAGCGGAGCCTCCTGTCGGCGTTCGACCCGGTTGGGTGCAGCCCACCAAGGCAATCAGGCCACCGGCCATAAGAAGTTGTGCTGCAAGCTTCGTGGCCCGCGATTTCAGAATTAACATATGTCTACACCCAATTATTCATTACGGCATCAGCCCCAGCTTTAAGTCAACTTTACCATATGATACCGAGACCTTCATTAGAGCAGAGAGAAGAGAAACAATTATTCAGTCAATGACCGGGCGGTCTATGGGGGGTCGAGCGTACGCACTACACGGCATGGATTGCCAGCCGCAAACACATCTGACGGTATATCACGCGTTACCACGCTACCGGCGCCAATCACCGAGCGTGAACCGATGTTGACGCCGGGGCATATGATCGCGCCACCGCCGATCCAGACGTCCGAACCGATTGAGACAGGTTTGCCGGATTCCTGCGAACGCCGTAACTCGGCGTCGAGCGGATGTGTCGCCGTGTAAATCTGCACCGCCGGCCCAAACAGAACATGATTGCCGATGGTCACCTGGCACACGTCCAGCACCACGCAATTGAAATTAAAGAAGCACTTCTTGCCCAGGCGAATATTGGCGCCGTAGTCACAATAGAAGGGGGGCTGCATCCAGACGTCATCACCGCCGGCTGCAAACAGCTCGCGTAGAATACGGCGTCGCTCCTGCTGTTGCTGTTCTCTTGTCGCGTTCAGGTCCTGGCAGAGATCCCGAGCCCGATCGCGGGCCCGAACCAGCTCATCATCCAGCGGGTTGTATAACTCGCCGGCCAGCATCTTCTCGCGCTCACTCCGCATCCTGGTGTCCTTTCCGATAGATTACGAAGACAAGCACCAGCCTACATAAAGGCGACGCCGACGCCTTCGTGGGTTATGCGCACGACCCGCAAAAGAGCCGCACCTGATTCATTGGCCGCGTGAGGTAACTCAGCGGACAACTCGTCACCTATAGTAAAAACTGCAGTTCCATTGATCTTCAAGAACAGGCCGGTGGCAGAAATATCACCGTCCTCAGCATAAAATTCACCCAATTCCCTGTGTTTCAGCTTGACCCTCCCCGCCAGGGGACTGCGGCCGTTTTTCCGAAACTCGCTCATATTATTGTTACTTCCGAATCGCTTGTGCCCAAAGCGGGCTGCTCATGTTGGCGCGTAAAGGCAAGTGTCGCAAAAGCCACCGAAATGCACAACCTTAAAGGCCCACTTTGTGCGTTTCATCAATCGACAACCTCCATGGAATCGACATTCTGGAAGCCGCGTGGCAGTTTATTGCCCCGGCGGCCGCGCTCGCCCAGATAGTGCTCCAGGTCATTGTGCTTGAGACCCAGGTGGCGCTTGCCGGCCCATACTTTTACGGTTTGGCCGGGTTTCAGAGTCACCGCGGCAATCATGTACTCGTCCCGGCTCTGGACGCGGGCACTGGGAATGTTGATGATTTTGTTGCCCTTGCCACGCGCCAATTCGGGCAACTCACCGAGCTTGAACACCAGCATCCGCCCCTCGGTGGTCACCGCCACCAGCCACTCGTTGTCCGGCTCGGTGACGAGCCGGGGCGGCAGGACGCGCGCGCCCTTGGGCAGCGACAGGGTCGCCTTGCCGGCCCGGTTTTTGGTAAAGAGATCGCCGAGAGTGGCAATAAAACCGTAACCCGCATCGGAGGCGAGCAACACCTTCTGAGCATTGTCACCCATCAACAGCCCTTCAAAGGTGGCGCCGCTGGGCGGATTCAGGCGACCGGTTACCGGCTCCCCCTGCCCCCGGGCCGAGGGCAGGTTGTGAGCCGCCAGGGCGTAGCTGCGGCCGGTGGAATCCAGTAGGACCGCGAACTGATTGCTCTTGCCTTTGGCGGCCAGCTTGAAGCTGTCGCCGGCCTTGTAGCTCAGTGCCGCAGGGTCCATGTCATGGCCTCTGGCACCGCGTATCCAGCCCTTTTCCGACAGTACCACCGTCACCGGGTCACTGCTCATCAGTTCGCTTTCGCTGAAGGCTTGCGCCTCCTGGCGGTGAACTATGGGTGAGCGGCGCTCATCCCCATACTCTTCGGCGGCAGCCAACAGCTCCTTGCGCACCAGGGTTTTCAGCCGACGGGCCGACCCCAGAGTCTGCTCCAGTTGCTCGCGTTCCTTCTCCAGTTCCTCCTGCTCGGCGCGGATCTTCATTTCTTCCAGGCGGGCCAGTTGGCGCAGTCGGGTATCGAGAATATAGTCGGCCTGCTCGTCACTGAGACCGAAGCGCGACATCAACTCCTGTTTGGGGTGATCCTCGGTGCGGATGATGTGAATCACCTCATCCAGGTTGAGGTAAGCGATCAGGGCGCCGTCGAGCAGATGCAACCGGCGCAGGACCTTGTCCAGGCGGTGCTGCAAACGGCGGCGCACGGTCACCGTGCGGAAACTGAGCCATTCCGACAGCACCTTGTCCAGCGCCCGCACGCCGGGACGACCGTCAATACCGATGACGTTGATATTCACACGGTAGCTGCGCTCGAGATCCGTGGTGGCGAACAGGTGATTCATCAGCGCCTCCACGTCTATGCGGTTGGAGCGCGGCACTATGAGCAGGCGGGTGGGGTTTTCATGGTCGGATTCGTCGCGCAGATCCGCCACCATGGGCAGCTTCTTGGCCTGCATCTGCGCGGCTATCTGTTCCAGGATTTTGGATCCACTGACCTGGTGCGGCAGGGCCGTCACCACTATGTCGGTGCCTTCGCGAACCCAGACCGCGCGCATTTTCAGGCTGCCGCGGCCAGTCTCGTACATTTTTACCAGATCGTCCTTGGGCGTGATAATTTCCGCCTCGGTGGGCATATCCGGGCCGGGAATGAATTCGCAGAGTTCCGCCACGGAGGCGCCGGGATTCTCCAGCAGGTGCACGGTGGCGTTGACCACTTCGCGCAGATTGTGCGGCGGAATGTCCGTGGCCATGCCCACGGCAATGCCGGTGGTACCATTGAGCAGCACATTGGGCACGCGGGCGGGCAGCACCTCGGGCTCGTCCAGGGTGCCGTCAAAATTCGGCCGCCAGGCAACAGTGCCCTGAGCCAGCTCGCCGAGCAGAACTTCCGCGTAGGGCGTCAGGCGCGATTCGGTATAGCGCATGGCCGCAAAAGACTTGGGGTCGTCCTGGGAACCCCAGTTGCCCTGGCCGTCGACCAGCGGATAGCGGTAACTGAATGGCTGGGCCATCAACACCATGGCTTCATAGGCGGCGGAATCGCCGTGGGGATGGAATTTACCGATCACATCGCCGACGGTGCGCGCCGATTTTTTGAACTTTGCCGACGCCTTCAGCCCCAACTCGCTCATGGCGTAAATGATGCGCCGCTGCACCGGCTTAAGGCCGTCTCCCACATGGGGCAGAGCCCGATCCAGGATGACGTACATGGAATAATCCAGGTAGGCCTTTTCGGTGAATTGCTTGAGGGGAACCCTTTCTTCGGCTTCGGGGGGAATGGCTGTGTTGGTCATAACCTACCAGTGTTTGTGATACGACTTGAGGCGATGCCTGGCGCGCAGACTTCGCAGGATGCAGGGCTTATATCAAATGCCCGTGCCCGCATCAATGCCTGATTTTATTTGAGGGATTCAAAGTACGGCGTCAACCACTGTCGGGAAACAGAAGACTGTATATTTAATAACCAATTTTTATGGTCCAGAACGAACTGAGGGCCGATTTGGGGCAGGGAACGAAACCGCTTAAGTAAGTGCCATTCGGATCAGGTCTTGAATTTATCCATCTGCTGCTTCAACTCGCTGCTCTCCTGCTCAAGCTGTAGGCCGTTGTCGCCGACGATACCGGCGTTTTCCGATACTTTTTCAGAGAGCGAATAGATCGCGGTAATATTCTTGCTGACCTCGTTGGCGACAGAACTCTGTTCCCGGGACGCTGTGGCGATCTGGTGATTCATATCATTGATCGTGGCAATATTGCCACTGATGCGACTCAGGGTATCGCCGACCCGGCCCGAGGTCTCGATGGTTTCCTGCACCGATGCCTTGCTGGTGTTCATCGACTGATGCGCTTCGTCAGCCGCGCGTTGCAGTTCCACAATAATGGCTTCGATTTCCTCCGTGGAGGCCTGGGTTTTCTTGGCCAGGGATCGCACCTCGTCGGCAACCACGGCAAAACCCCGCCCCTGTTCGCCCGCCCGGGCAGCTTCGATAGCCGCATTCAACGCGAGCAGATTGGTTTGTTCGGCGATGGAGCGAATCACTTCCATGACGGAGCCGATGTTCTGGCTGCTGTTTTTCAGGCCCTGGATCGTGCCGGCGGTTGCGTCTATCTGGTCGGTGAGGCGTTGGAAGTTGTCTCTGGAGGAGCTGACCACCTCGGCACCGTCGCTGGCAAACTGGCTGGTTTCCCGGGTGCGCTCTGCGGTATCACTGGCGTGACGGGCGATTTCGTCGGCGGACGCCGTCAATTCCTGTAATGCCGTTGCTACCTGTTCGATTTCCCGCAACTGCTGCCGGGTGGATGTAACGGTATTTTCGGTGGCTGTCGACATGGCGTTGACGTTGCCGCTGACTTTTTCCGTCACCACGGTCACCTTCTGGATAATGCCGGCAATCTGTTCCATCACCCGATTGAAATTATTGGCCAGCTCGGCCACCTCGTCGCCGCTGCCGGCGGGCAGGCGCCGGGTAAGATCTCCACCACCATCGGCAATACCATCAAGCAGATGGGACACCTGGGAGATGGGCCGCACAATCATGCCGCGCACCAGCACGTAGATGGTGGTCAGGCTGGCGAGCAGCAGCATGATGATAATGACACTGCTCAGGCGCATCTGGCCTCGAAGCAGTTGGCGCATTTCTTCCTTGGAGAAGGTGATATTGTAGCGACCAATGACGTTGCCGCCGCGCACGATTTCGACGTCTTCACGCTGCACCAGGCTGGAACCGTCCCGATACCTTTCCCGCGCCGTCGCCAGAGGTTTGCCGCGATGATCCGTCACGGTAATGGCGGTGACCAGGGACGTATTGACCAGGGATTCCGCAACGGCCTGAATCTGCTGGATGTCGTAGGCAAAAACCGCTTCCACCAGCGCCGAATTAGTCAACTCTATCTGCGCACTGACGTCGCCGTCGAATTTGTTTTCCTGCTTTGCTGCAATTAGCTGATAGTTCACGAACAATACGGCGCTCGCGACACCTATCATGATGACCGTCAGCCACAACATGAGCTTTGTGCTCAAGGATCTTTTTATCATTGTGTTCCGTCTCGCATAGCTGCGCCAGGAGGTTCTATCAGGGATGACGAGCATCCGCTGGGCGGTTTGGCCGCTACTTTAAGATTAGCCCGCATTTCGCGGTCGCGATAGCCCATTTCTCAACAGATTATTGCCCAGCGGTGCCCCGCCGCTGTTTATAATCGCCGTTTGCTGGCTTTTTCCCGGGTCTCCTGTTTTTTCCTGTCGCTTTTCTTCAGCAATACGTAAGTTGCGCCGTAGCCGCCATGTTGTTGCTGAGCGGTGTGGAACGCCAGTACTTCGTCCATCTGCGGCAGCCAGTGGGCCACGCAGCTCTTGAGCACGGCCGGATTTTCGCGCCCCAGCCCCTTGCCATGGGTGATCAGTGCCGCGCGCACATCGTGAGCCACACAGTCCTGGACAAACTGGTACAGGCTCCGTCTGGCGATCTCGACGGTCATGCGGTGCAAATCCAGGCGCGCATCCAGCGCGTACTTGCCCAGACGCAGGTTGCGGAAGACCCCGTTCTGTACACCGGGGCGCTTGAAGCTCAGCAACGCCAGCGGATCAACGGTTTCCATGGGTTCACTGGCAAGGGGATCCGCGCCGGCCGCCACTTCCTCGGAAGCCGCCTTGCGACGCTCGGCGGCGCTCGATGGATCCTCCTTGTCCTGTCGCGCCAGGCGCACACGCTTCTCCTGTTCGAGAGGCTTGACGTCATCACCGATCAACTGGCGAAAGTCTTCATCTGACATAGGATTGGCCAATAATTGTTGGGGACATGGCCCTAGTTTGTTCTGGGCCTTAAGTGAGCACCCTTATATAAACAGCGGATTAATTAACGATTCTGTAACAGGGAATATATTCCCGGGTCGGAATCTTCATGCGCTTCTGGGCCACAAAAGAACGCAGCAACCGTTCGAGGGGGTCCATGATAGCTTTCTCTCCGCGAATCTCGTAGGGGCCTTTTTCCGCCACGGCGCGAATCCCGTGGGCTTTGACGTTGCCGTCGACGATACCCGAAAACGCCTTGCGCAGGTTCGCGGCCAGTTTGTGCGACTCCTGATCCGCGTGGAGGTCCAGGTTCGACATATTGTCGTGGGTCGGGCTGAAAGGCTGCTGGAAATCCTTGTCGATTTTGAGTACCCAGTTGTAATAGTAGGCATCCTGGGTCTGGCGACGAAAGGCTTCCACCTCACTCATGCCAGCCTTCATGATGCGCGCCACGGCGGTGGGATCATTGATGATGATCTTGTAGCGCGACTGCGCCCTGGTGCCGAGCGTGAGGCCAATGAATTCGTGTATCTGCTGAAAATAGCTGGCGGCGGATTCCGGGCCGGTGAATACCACCGGAAGGGGCAGCGCATCGTTGGACGGGTGCAGCAATATGCCGAGCAGATAGAGAATTTCCTCCGCCGTGCCCGCGCCCCCAGGAAAGACCACGATGCCGTGACCCGTGCGCACGAAGGCTTCCAGACGTTTTTCGATGTCCGGCATGATGACCAGTTTGTTGACGATGGGATTGGGGGATTCGGCCGCAATAATGCTCGGCTCGGTAATGCCGATATAGTGCCCTTCAACCCGCTGCTTGGCATGGGCGATGGTGGCGCCCTTCATGGGGCCCTTCATGGCGCCGGGCCCACAGCCTGTGCAGATATTCAGGCCGCGCAGCCCCATTTCGTAGCCCACCTTTTTGGTGTACTGATACTCTTCCTCACCGATGGAGTGGCCGCCCCAGCAGACCACCAGGTTGGGCGGCACATGGGTGTGCAGCAGGCCGGCGTTGCGCACTATATGGAACACGCCATTGGTGATGCCGCTTGAAGTATCGAAATCGATATCGCGGTTTTCATAGAGTTCATTGTTGATATACACCAGATCCCGCAACACGGAGAACAGGTGTTCCTTGATACCCTTGATCATTTCGTTGTCGACAAAGGCACAGGCCGGCGCGTTGACGATCTCCAGCTTGATGCCGCGCTCCTGTTGAATGACCTTGATATCGAAGTCACTGTAGGCGTCCAGAATTTCCTGGGTATTATCGGTGACGGCACCGGTATTGAGCACCGCCAGTGCACAGCGACGGAAGTTTTCATGGAGGGCTGTTCCAGAGGAATCGGCCAATCGGTTGACTTCGAGCTGGGAAAGGACGTCCAGGCTGTTCTCGGGTGTGACCCGCACTGAAGGGATTTTTTCCACGTCTATTTTTTCCACATCTTGTACCACATCTGATTATGATTGCGGCCAGAAATCGAGTTCGCTCATTCGGAACAAGGGCCGGTCATTTACTGAAAGTTTAGCTCAGTGATGGCAGGCGTGTCGGGCGGATGAATTTTTATTGAGGGGGAGAGCGGCGCTTCCGATTGAAGCGCCGCAGTCACTATAGCAAGCCTCCATCAGGCTGCTAGTGTACGTGGCCGTGCTCTTTCTCTTCGTCAGTGGCCTCGCGAACGTCTTCCACACTCACATCGAAATTGAGCGTCTGGCCGGCCAGCGGGTGATTGGCGTCTATGGTGATGCCGTCATCGCCCACATCCTTGACCACCACATATTGCGTGCTGCCGTCGGCGGCCTGAGCCTGGAATTCCATGCCCAC
Source organism: uncultured Cellvibrionaceae bacterium (assembly GCA_964515945.1). Taxonomy (GTDB): domain Bacteria; phylum Pseudomonadota; class Gammaproteobacteria; order Pseudomonadales; family Cellvibrionaceae; genus CAYQQJ01. The sequence goes on along the minus strand of CAZEWY010000043.1, from coordinate 2,921 downwards.
CTTGACCTCTTCCACGCCGGTAAAAGCGTCCGCGGGCAGCACCTGGATCAGTTGGGGCATGATTTCGCCGTAGCCGTCAGCCGGTTCCACGGTGACCTGCTTTCGCTCACCGACACTGCTGCCGTAGAGTTCCTTTTCCAGGCCGGGGATGATGTTGCCAGCACCGGCCAAAAACTTCAGCGGCTCTTTGCCGGAAGAGGAATCGATTTGCTTGCCTTCGTCATCGGTCAGGGTGTAGTGAATGGATACGACGGTGTTGTCTGCGATTTTCAAAATGCTCTCCTAACTGACCACAGGGCAGTGTCATGAGGGAAAATGGGAGGGTGAGGGGCGGTACCCTAAGTAAGTTGACCGCGAAAGTAAAGGCCGGGGCCAGGAGTCTGTCGGACTTAAGCGATCGTAGCGAGCAAGGTGAGAAAGCGAGGGCAGTTTTTCGCGCTTTTGAGGCGCATAGTGGTTCTATGCAACAAGAAAGCGCGGAAAAATGGACCGGTTTCCCGCCGGCGCAGTAGATCAGCCTTAAGTCCGACAGACTCCTACGGCCCCGGCTACGTATGGTTTAGCGAATAAGTCTGTTGGCGATCAGATCGTCCACCACCGCGGGATCCGCCAGGGTGGATGTATCACCGAGATTATCGACCTCATTGGCGGCAATCTTGCGCAGAATCCGCCGCATGATCTTGCCGGAACGGGTCTTGGGCAGGCCTGGCGCCCACTGGATATAGTCAGGCTTGGCGATGGGGCCAATTTCAGAGGCGCAGAGCTCAACCAATTCCCGCTTCAGTTCGTCGCTCGGCTGCTCCTTGGCGACCAGTGTGACGTAGCAGTAGACGCCCTGCCCCTTGACGTCGTGGGGGCAGCCAACCACGGCGGCCTCGGCAACCTTGGGGTGCAGTACCAGCGCGCTCTCGATCTCGGCCGTGCCAAGGCGGTGGCCGGATACATTGAGTACGTCATCGACGCGCCCGGTGATCCAGTAGTAGCCGTCCTCGTCGCGACGGGCGCCGTCGCCGCTGAAGTAGTAGCCGGGATAGGTGCTGAAGTAGGTTTGAACCATGCGCTCGTGATCGCCATAGATGGTGCGAATCTGGCTCGGCCACGAGGCTTTCATAACCAGGTTGCCCTCGCCGGGACCTTCGATCTCGTTGCCCTCGGCATCCACCAGCGCCGGTTCCACACCGAAGAAGGGCAGGGTCGCGGAACCGGGCTTCAGATCTATGGCACCGGGTAGCGGCGTAATCATATGGGCACCGGTTTCGGTTTGCCACCAGGTGTCGACTATCGGACACCGGGAGTCGCCCACCACGCGGTAGTACCATTGCCAGGCTTCAGGGTTGATGGGTTCACCCACCGAGCCCAGCAGGCGAAGGGTTGCACGGGAAGTCTTTTTCACCAGTTCGTCGCCCTTGCCCATCAGGGCGCGGATCGCGGTAGGCGCGGTGTAGAAGATGGTGACCTTGTGCTTGTCGATCACCTCCCAGCAGCGGGAAGGCGTCGGGTAGGTGGGCACGCCCTCGAACATCAGGCTGGTCGCGCCTATGGCCAGAGGGCCGTAGACGATGTAGCTGTGGCCGGTCACCCAGCCGACATCGGCGGTACACCAGAAGATGTCATTGTCCTTGCAGTCGAACACATATTTCTGGGTCATTGCCGCCTGTAGCAGGTAACCGCCGGTTGTGTGGAGCACGCCCTTGGGTTTGCCGGTGGAGCCGGAGGTGTAGAGGATGAACAGCGGATCTTCCGCATCCATGGGTTCGGCGGGGCAATCGGCATCGACCGTCTCGCTGATTTCGTGGTACCAGACATCGCGATGGGGGTTCCAGTTGCCATTCTTCACCAGATTCATATCCAGGTCGTCGTGGCTCCAGTATTCGTCGTCACCCATCAAAATATTGCTGTGGGCCAGACTCACCACCAGCACCGTATGCACACCCGGGCATTTGGCCAGGGCCGTGTCGACACACTCTTTGAGAGGGATGCGCTTGCCTCCGCGTTTGCCAACATCAGCGGTAATTACCAGTTCACATGCCGCATCCTGGACCCGGTCTTTTAGAGCCTCGGGGGAAAAGCCGCCAAAGACCACCGAGTGCACGGCGCCAATGCGCGCACAGGCCAGCATGGCGTAGGCCGCTTCGGGGATCATCGGCATGTAGATGCAGACGCGGTCGCCCTTTTTCACGCCACGGCTTTTGAGGACGTTGGCGAAACGGCAGACTTTTTCGTGCAGCTGCTTATAGGTGACTTTGCTGTCGTGAGTGGGCTCGTCGCCCTCCCAAATCAACGCAATCTTGTCACCGCGCTCAGTGAGATGCCGGTCAATACAGTTGTAGGAAACATTCAATTCTCCGCCCTTGAACCAGCTCGCGGTTCCGGCGTGGAAGTCATACTCCCGTACGCTCTCCCATTTTTTGCTCCAGGTCAGAAACTTTTCCGCCTGTTCGGCCCAAAAGCCGTTGGGGTCTTCGATGGACTGCCGGTAGAGCCGGTGATAGTCATCTTTAGTGATCAGCGCGTTTTTTGCCACTTCGGGTGGCACGGGGTACAGCGGATGTTCCGACATTACTAAAGCCTCCAGCTTTTTCAATTATTGTGAGGAGTTATCGTGGTTATTATAACCCAGTGTACTCCTATAACCCAAAGTTCTCCGAACAAGTCCAGACGGACTCAAAGACCGCCTGAAGCTGTTGCGAGTTCCCATGAGGGGGAATTTCAAGATGGGGCTCAGGTAGGGACAAGAGACCGGTCAGGCGCACCCGGTCTGAAGGATGATCAGGCAACCTGAACGGGTATCATGTCCGAGGTGCGCTCCACGGTATTGTCGGCATTGAGATAGACCAGGCTCGGCTTGAAACCCTCGGCCTCGGCTTCCGTGAAGGTGCCGTAGGCGGCGATGATGATCCGATCACCCACCTGTACCTTGC
>CAZEWY010000042.1:0-20335 GCA_964515945.1 uncultured Cellvibrionaceae bacterium | reverse complement strand
TATTAACCCCATGTCGGAAGACACGAGTAGCAGCGCGGTCAACAACTTAGGCCGCGGCTCGGAGCGCTCCTGGTTGGCGCGCTTTTTTCAAGGATTCAGTTCGGAACCCCGATCGCGCGATGAACTCATGGAGATCATCAAGGAGGCGGTCAACAACAAGGTCGTCGACGCCGAAGCCCTCAATATCATTGAAGGTGCCCTGGACGTCGCCAACCAGCAGGTGCGGGAAATCATGATTCCGCGCTCGCAAATGGTGGTGATTCGCGCCGAAGACAAGCCCGCCGACTTTCTGCCCAAAGTCATCGAATCCGGCCACTCGCGCTTTCCTGTGATGGGCGAGTCCGTGGATGACATCAAGGGCATTCTGCTCGCCAAGGATTTGCTGCCACTGCTGCTGCACGGCCAGGACGACTTCAACCTGGACGAGATTCTGCGCCCGGCGAACATCATTCCCGAGAGCAAGCGCCTGAACATATTGCTCAAGGAATTCCGGGAAAAGCGTTACCACATGGCAATGGTCATTGATGAGTACGGCGGCATCTCCGGTCTGGTGACCATTGAGGACATTCTCGAGGAAATTGTTGGTGACATCGAAGACGAAACCGATGACGACAGCGAGGACTTCATCCGCCAGGTATCCCCCACCGATTATATTCTCAAGGCATTGACGCCCATTGAGGACTTCAACGACTACTTCAAGGCGGGCTTCAGCGACGAGGAGTTCGATACCATCGGCGGCATCATCACCCAGGCATTCGGCCATATGCCCAGCCGCAACGAAGTGGTGGAAATCTCCGGCTACAACTTCCGGGTACTCTACTCGGACAGCCGACAGATTCATCTGGTGCGTCTCACAGTACCCAGCGACTGACAGCTGATGCACATAGACCCCAAATACTGGCAAATTCGTGGCTGGCGGGGCGATCTCTGCGCCCTTGCCGCCGGCTGCCTGCTGCCCCTTTCCCTGGCGCCATTCAATTTGTGGCCGCTGGGCATCCTCGCCACCGCCCTGCTCGCGTGGCTACTGCGCTGGCAGTCCGCGGCCGGGGGGTTCAAACGCAGCCTGCTGTTCGGTGTTGGCCTTTACGGGATTGGCGCCTCCTGGGTCTATGTGAGTATTCACCAATTCGGCATGGCGCCACCCTGGCTGGCCGGCGTCCTCACCGGGCTCTTCACCCTCGGCATGGCTCTGGTGTTCGCACTGCCCTTCTATGTTTACTGTCGGTGGTTCGTCGCCTCCCGCTCCGGCTACCTGCTCGCCTTTCCCGGGATCTGGGTGCTGGGTGAATGGACGCGGAGCTGGCTGCTCACCGGCTTCCCGTGGCTGTACCTGGGCTACGGGCATCTGGACACCTGGCTATCCGGCTGGGCTCCGCTTTTCGGCGTCTTCGGCGTCAGTTTTGCCGGCGTCTTTAGCGGCGTCGCCCTGTCCTACCTTGTCTTCGATATGACCCGGCACTGGCGACGCCCGCCGTGCTATCGCCGCAAACCCCTGCAAACCGGATTGACCCTGGCAGCGCTGATCGGCGTCTGGCTGGGCGGCTGGGGCCTTCAGCATCTGCGTTGGACCCAGCCCGATGGCGATGCGGTGAGCGTCGCCCTGGTACAGGCGAATATCCCCCAGGAACTCAAGTGGGTGCCCTTCTATCTGGATGATACCCTGGCCATTTACCGCAAACTGAGTAACCAGGCGTGGGACAGGGACTGGGTCATCTGGCCAGAGGCGGCAATGCCACTGATGTACCACGATGCCCAGGCGTTTTTGCAGGAATTCGATGAGCGCGCCCGGGCCACGAACACCGCCTTTATCAGCGGCATTCTCTACGACGACCGGTCGACCGGCGACTTCTACAACACCATCATCGGCCTGGGCGAGGCCAGCGGCATTTATCACAAGCAGCGCCTGGTGCCTTTCGGCGAATATGTGCCGCTGGAGGAGTGGCTGCGCGGCCTGATCGCTTTCTTCGATCTGCCCACATCGGTGATTGCGCCCGGGCCTTCTCAGCAAAAAGGTCTTATGGCACAGGGCGTGAGTGTTTCGCCCTTCATCTGCTATGAAATTGTCTACCCGGACCTGGTGGCCGCCAATGCATGGGATAGCGGCGTGCTGATCACGATCAGCAACGATGCCTGGTTCGGCCGGTCAATAGGACCGCTGCAACATTTCCAGATGGCCCGCATGCGCGCCCTGGAAAATGGCCGCTATGTAGTGCGCTCGACCAACAATGGCGTCAGCGGCATCATCGACAGCCGTGGCCGCACCCTGGTGACCGGTGGCCGCTTTACCCGGGAAGTGGTAACGGGGCAGGTACAACCCATGTATGGGCACACTCCCTTTAGCCACTGGTTGAGCTGGCCGGTGGTGATCGGTTGCTTCTTCAGCCTGGCCGTGGCGGCGATCATGCACCGGCGACGGCGATTGGTGCGACAATTATTATAGAGGTGCCCTAGGGCCTGAAAGCCGGTTTTGAGTTATTCTGCCAGGCGGCGCGGATCACACTCTGAATGTTGGAGGTGGAACTCCGCGACACTCTCGGAGTCTCTGACCCGTCGATACTCGCAGCACACCCATTCGTTTTTGCCGTCTCGCGGCCCAGGTTCAGCCAATAATATGTATAAGATACCGCTCATCCCCACCGCCGGCCGACTGGCGCGCAATGGTCTGATTCTTCTCGGCATACTGCTGCTCAGCGCCTGCTCTTCCACCAAGGTGGCCTATGGCTTTCTGGATTGGGCGGCCATGTGGAAGGTCGACCGCCTGGTGGAGCTCGATCCGCGACAACACAAGAGAACTGAGAAGGAAATCCGCGCCCTCCATGAGTGGCACCGGAAAACGCAGCTACCCCGCTACGCCGACTATCTGGAAGACTTGCAACAGCGCTTGCGCAAAGCCATGGCCACCGGCTCGGTCACCGGTGAACAACTGCACGCGGAAACCGACAAGGTGCAACTGATGCTGGACGATGTCGTGGAGCAGGTTCTGCCGGCGGCCACCGACATCGTCTCCAGCCTGAGCGACAACCAGGTGAGCGAGTTGCTGGAGAGTATTGCCGAGGAACGCGAGGAATATATCGATGAGTACGTAAAGCCAGACCTCGACGATCGCCGCCAGAAGAACATGGATAAGCTGAAGGACAATCTCAAGCGTTTTATCGGCCGCCTTGATTCCCGCCAGGAACAGTGGATAGACGAGTGGAGTCGGAAACTTCACCCCTACGCCGAACTGTCCGCGCAACAGCAGTTGCTCTGGCAGGAACATCTGGCCAAGTACCTGGTTTTGCGCGACAACAAGCCGCTGCTGGAACAGGGCCTGCGCGAATTGATGCTATACCGCACGGACAACTGGCACCCGAAAGCCGAGAAGGTCATGGATATCAATCAAACACTGACCTATGACCTGCTGGCCAAAATCCTCAACAACCTGACGGACGAACAGCAGAAACGCCTCCACGAAACCTTGCGCGGCTATATAGTGGACTTTCGGGAACTTGCCCGGGAGCAGCCGTCCACCGGGGGCTGATGCCGGAGACGAGACAGCCGATGGACGTAATATGATGATGTATATGATAACGTAGCTGTCACGCGTCATTATTGACCTATAAAATCGATCGCAAAATCGGTCCATAAAAAAGGAGATAAAATCATGAACCTGAACCCTTCGTTGCGCCTTCTGGCACTCTGTTTCGCCGCCCTGTGCACGGCCACGGCTCACGGGGCCAGCACATCCGACGACGCCGCGGTCTTCTTCACCAACATCAAGGACGGGCAGACGGTCACCAGCCCCGTCACCATAAAATTCGGCATCAAGAACATGACAGTGAGCCCCGCCGGCGTTGAAAAAAGCAACAGCGGCCATCACCACCTGCTGATCAATGTCGATGACATCGATCTCACGGCGCCGATTCCCAGCGACGAACACCACCGCCATTTCGGCAAGGGTCAGACGGAGACCACGCTGGACCTCGAGCCCGGTACCTATGAACTACAGCTCTTGCTCGGGGATTACTTGCACCGGCCTCACGCGACTCCGGTCATGTCGAAAAAAATTACCCTGGTGGTCAGCGAGTAATTTCATCGTTCAATAATCCAGCGCTTCAACAGCGGGAGCCCTGCGCTCCCGTCTCCTTGCCGACTGTCTCCCATCACTGGTCCCAGATCACTTACTTATCCCCGACATAACCCCTATAATTGGGCGCTCATTTTATTCCGATGCAAAACAGGCCCCGCAACCCACAATGAAAGACAACTATTCCCCCGCTGCTGTCGAGCAGGAAGCCCAGGCTTTCTGGGACGCCCACAAGAGCTTTGAGGTCACCGAAGACCCCAACAAGGTGAAGTTCTATTGCCTGGCGATGTTCCCCTATCCAAGCGGCCGCCTGCACATGGGCCATGTACGCAACTACACCATCAGCGACGTGATTGCGCGCTATCAGCGCATGCAGGGCAAGAATGTGCTGCACCCCATGGGTTGGGATGCCTTTGGCCTGCCGGCGGAAAATGCCGCCATCAAGAACAACACCGCGCCGGCCCAATGGACCTACGCCAATACCGATTACATGCGCCGGCAATTAAAGGAACTGGGTTTCGGTTTCGACTGGTCCCGGGAAGTCACCACCTGCAAGCCCGACTACTACAAGTGGGAACAGTGGTTCTTCACCCGCCTCTACGAGAAGGGGCTGGTCTACAAAAAAATGGCAACAGTCAATTGGGACCCGGAAGACCAGACAGTGCTCGCCAACGAGCAGGTCATTGACGGACGCGGCTGGCGCTCCGGCGCTCTGGTGGAACGCAAGGCCATTCCCCAGTGGTTTATCCGCATCACCGACTACGCCGAAGAGCTGCTGCAGGATCTGGACAAGCTGCCCCACTGGCCCGAGCAGGTCAAAACCATGCAGCGCAACTGGATCGGCAAGAGCCGTGGCGTGGACATGCGCTTCGATTTGGCCGAGCCCGTCGGCGAACATACGGGCTTCGAGGTCTACACCACACGCCCGGACACGATCATGGGCGTCACCTACGTTAGCCTGGCGCCGGAACATCCGATTGCCGAGTCTCTGGCGCAAACTAATCCGGCATTGGCCGCGTTTATTGCTGAGTGCAAGCTGCAATCGGTCGCCGAGGCCGACATGGCCAGCATGGACAAAAAAGGCATGGATACCGGGCTCAAGGCCCTGCACCCCATCACGGGCGACGAGGTGTCCGTGTGGGTGGCCAACTATGTGCTGATGGATTACGGCTCGGGCGCGGTCATGGCCGTGCCCGCTCATGACCAGCGCGACTATGAATTTGCCCAAAAATACCAGTTGCCCATCGAGCAGGTCATCGCCCCCGCCAAGGGCGAAACCTGTGACCTGAGCCAGGCCGCCTTTGTCGAAAAAGGTGTTCTGGTGAATTCCGGTGAATATGACGGTCTCGATTTCGACGCGGCCTTTGAAGCCATAGCCCAGACTCTGGAAGCGGCCCAAAAAGGCCAGGTGAAGACCAACTTCCGCCTGCGCGACTGGGGTGTTTCCCGCCAGCGCTACTGGGGTTCGCCGATTCCCATGTTCAATCTGCCTGACGGCGGCGAAATTCCCGTGCCGGCGGATCGCCTGCCGGTGCTCCTGCCCGAAGAGGTGGTCATGGACGGCGTGCAGTCGCCGATCAAGGCCGATCCGGAGTGGCGCCAGGCCGAACTCAACGGCCAGACCGTCGAGCACGAGACGGATACCTTCGACACCTTCATGGAGTCCTCCTGGTACTACGCCCGCTACACCTGCCCCGACGCCGATGTCATGCTGGATCCGGCCAAGGCCAATTACTGGCTGCCGGTGGACCAGTACGTGGGCGGCATTGAGCACGCGATTCTGCACCTGCTCTACGCGCGCTTTTTCCACAAGCTGATGCGCGATGAAGGTCTGGTGCAATGCGATGAGCCCTTCGACCGGCTGCTGTGCCAGGGCATGGTGCTGAAGGACGGCACCAAGATGAGCAAATCCAAGGGCAACACTGTCGATCCCGAGGAACTGATTCAGCAGTATGGCGCCGACACGGTGCGCCTCTTCTCCATGTTTGCGGCGCCGCCGGAACAGAGCCTGGAGTGGACCGAAACCGGGGTGGAAGGCGCTTTTCGCTTCTTGAAAAAGCTCTGGAAAGCCGTGGCCAGCCATTGCGACGCGGGTACACCGGGCGAGTTGGACGCGGATGACCTGGATGACCGCCAAAAGGATTTGCGGCGCAAGACTCATGAGACCATCGCCAAGGTCAGCGACGACTACGGCCGCCGCCAGACCTTCAATACCGCCATTGCCGCCGTTATGGAACTGCTCAATGACGTGAGCAAGTACGCCGACCGAGCGACCGCCAATGGCCTCGCGGTGGAGCGTGAAGCCCTGGAAGCCGCCGTCAAACTGCTTGCCCCCATAGTGCCCCATATCAGCCACGCACTCTGGCAGGCCCTCGGCCACAATGAGGCCATACTCGACGTTCAGTGGCCAATCGCCGACAAGGCCGCCATGGTGCGCAGCTCCGTGGAAATTGTGGCCCAGGTCAACGGCAAGGTGCGCGGCAAATTTGAAGCCCCGGCAAACGCCGACAAGGTTGTGCTGGAAAAACTGGCGCTGTCCAATGAGAACGTGCGCAAATTTATCGAAGGCACCAAGGTGCGCAAAATTATCGTCGTGCCCGGCAAGCTGGTAAACGTGGTCGCGAATTGATTCGTGGTCTTGTCGGGTTACGGCGTTCGCAAAGCTCACGTCTAACCCAACATCGATTTGCGGCTTTAAAAACTAAACAGGAAAACCATGCGCCTACCACTGCTCTATATCATCGCTGCAAGTTTTTTCCTCTCCGCCTGCGGCTGGCAGTTGCGCGGCATGCAGTCGGATCAAAAACCCCTGCCGGAAATTGCCGTCGTCAGCGATGATAGCTATTCACCCCTGACACTCAGCGTGCGGGAGGCCTTGCAGAAGCAGTCGACCAGTGACACTGCCCATGCCGCCTACAGGTTGCGCATACTCGAAGAAATTATTGAAAAGCGCCCGGTGACTTACAACGCCACCGGCACGCCGGCCCAATACGAAATGACCCTGACGGTCACCTACGCCATCGAAGTCCCCGGTTCGGCAACTGCTCCGCTGCCACGCGAGGCAAGTACTCACCGGATCTTCGACTTCGACCCGCGCAATGTCGTTGCCAAATCCGAGGAGGAGCGCTCTCTGCTCCAACATATGCGACAGCAACTGGCGCAACGACTGATCAGCGAGATAGGCCGACTCCATAACGCCCAGTCGGATAGTCCAGCGGATGTTCGTGAGTAAGCGGTTATGGGTAAGCAGATATGAGTAACTTGTCATGAGTAAACGGGCATGAGCAAATTGGGCGCGGAACAACTCGGCAAGGCGCTCAAAACACAATTGGCGCCGGCTTATCTGGTCAGTGGCGACGAGCCGCTATTGGTGCAGGAAGCCTGCGACAAAATACGCGCGGCCGCCCGTGAAAAAGACTTCTCGGAAAAAGAGCTTTACCACACCGACACCAACTTCAACTGGAGCGAATTGCTCTACAGTGCCAACAGCCTGAGCCTGTTTTCCGAGAAAAAAATCATAGAAATTCGCTTGCACAACGGCAAGCCTGGCGATGCCGGCAGCAAGGCCATTGTGGAGTATTGCCAGTCGCCACCCGATGACGTTCTCCTGCTGATTGTGGCCCCAAAACTGGACAAGCGCGTTCACAGCAGCGCCTGGGTCAAGGCCCTCGATAGCATTGGCCATACAGTAACGCTTTGGCCGGTGACGCCGGCGCAATTGCCCCAGTGGATAAATCAGCGCCTCAAGGCCGCCGGCCTGCACGCGGACCCCCAGGCCGTGGACATGTTGGCCGCCAAGGTCGAAGGCAATCTGCTGGCGGCGGCACAGGAAATCGAGAAGCTGAAACTGCTTGCCAATGACAACCTGGTCGACATCCACCTCATGACATCCGTCGTGGTCGACAGCGCCCGTTACGATGTCTTCGGGCTCGTCGACAAGGCTCTGTGCGGCGACAGCAGATCGGCAGTAAAAACCCTCAACGGCCTGCGCGGTGAAGGCACGGAACCCATGGCCATTCTGTGGGCACTCACCCGGGAAATCCGCTCCCTCTACAACATCAAGCACGCCTTGCAACAGGGCCAACCGTTCGATCTGGCGGCGCGCCAGAACGGTGTCTGGGACAAACGCAAGGCACCAATACAGCAAGCAACCAACCGCTTCAAACTCAGCCATCTGAGCCTGCTCGTGCGTCAGGCGGGATATGCCGACCGCACCGTCAAGGGCCTGGCCGTCGGCGACATCTGGGCCATTCTGCTGGATCTGGTGCTCGGTTTGTCGGGGACGCAGAGCCTGCCGCCCAAAGTGCAGGCACTGGCGATGAAGTGAGAAAGAATAGGAGAAAGGGAAAAGGGAAAAGATTCGTGCCCCCGCAGGTGTAGTGCATAAACATATATCGAAGACTGTCGCTGATCGCAATACCGGACTATTTGAGGCCCCATATTCTTTTCCCTTTTCCCTTTTCCCTTTTCCCTTTTCCCTTTTTACTTTTTACTTTTTACTTTTCCCTCTGATCAAAAAAAGGGCGACCCCTCGGCCGCCCCCTTTTCTCTTACAACCTAGAGACTATCGAGATACTGCCGATGCTGGGTGGAGAATTCAAAGTTGTTGAATTTGTCCCAGTTGATCGACCAGGTCATGAGACCGCGCAGGTCGCTCCAGGTGGCGCTCGGTTGATAGGTGTCACAGCGCTGTGATTTGATCAGGCAGTCCAGCGCCTTGTGCACTTCCGAAACGGTAGTGAAACCGCCGCCCGCATTGCCGTTGGCGGGCAGGCCGATCAGGACCTGATCCTGGCGCAGGCCGGGGAAGAATTGCCCGGTGCCCGCCACGGGGAAACCGGCCAGCACCATGTCCGCCATGGCGACGTGGAAATCAGCCACGCCCATGGTGTGGTACTGATTGTCGAGACCGGTGATGGGGCCGGAATTGTAGTGCTGCACCTGCAACCAGCTGAGACGATCACGCATGGCGTGAATCACCGGCAGGTAGGCGCCAGCGCGGCGATCACAGCCGGAACAATTGCCACCATAGAAGCTATAACCCAGTTGCACGAAGAAAGTCTCCGGCGCCATGGTCAGCATAAAATCACTGCCATAGTGATTCGTCAGATCGCGCAGTGCACCTATCAGATTGACGATGACCGGCGTCGTGGGATTATTGATATCGTTGTCCCCCGCATTGAGATACAGCGAGTGGCCTTCAAAATCCACATCGAGACCATCAAAGCCGTATTCATCGATGATGGCAATCATGGAATTGACAAAATTATTGCGCGCGGCCGCTGTTGTCAGCTGAACCTGCCCGTTGGCGCCACCAATGCTGATAATGACCTTCTTGCCCTCGGCCTGTTTGGCCTGAATGCCGGCTTTGAAAGTCTGCTCGTCAAACGCGGGATCCAGTACAAAACCGATTTCGCCCGGCGCATTGCCGGTGGGCTCGGCAAAGGACACATTGATCGCATCGAAGGCATCGGACACCTGGGCAATGGGAATCACGCCGGAGCCATTATTGAAGTTGTGCCAGTAGCCCGAAATAATACGGTCGCTATTGCCGCCTGATGAACTGCTGGACGAGCTGGAAGACGAACTGCTGCTGGAGGATGAACTGGTACTGGAGCCGCCGTCACAGGCATTGAGTTGCGTCCAGGCATCATCCCAGGCCCAGCCGACGCCGGGTTCATAAGCACCGCCCTGAGAGCACCAGCCGCCCACATCGCAGCGGTATTCGTTGCCGACATTTTGCACCACATCACCAGCGGCATAGCTGGCGCCGCTGACATACTGGGGAGCGCTGCAACTGCCGCCGCTCGACGATGACGAGCTTGAAGAACTGGACGAAGAGCTGCTGGAAGATGAACTGCTCGACGAACTGCTGGAAGACGAGCTGGAGGAAGACGAGGACGAGGAGCTGGACGAACCGCCGCCGTCACAGGCGCCGAGTAGATCCCACTCCTGCCACTGGCCCGAGTGGGTCTCGGGGTTCTGGTTCTGGGTCCACCAGTTGGCTTCATAGGCGTTCGCGTTGTATTCAACCCGGGCGCCGCCATTGTAAGCGGTGCCACTGTCCCACTGCTGCAATCCGCTGCAATCGAATGCGTATGTATTCAGTGCGAATAAGCTCGCGCTGGCGGCCAGGGCCGCAAGAATGTGTTTAGGTTTCATTGTTAATACCCTCATTGATTATGAATTTATTGTTGGTATTTTTTTTAAATGTCAGAGTTGCTGAACTCTCGAATTTCTGACCTGAATCCTTATGGTTCGCGATCATCAGGATTTCCTGATTGATGGCTGATTGTTCGGCCCGAACAACTGATCAGAACCCAGCCCCAAAACAGGAAGCATGGTCGGTTAGTGGATCAGAGAATCACGGAAAACTTCCAATGTGATATTGCGCGCATCCGGCACAAAAAGAGAGGTGATACCCATGGCTGTCGCGAATTTATTGGATGTGATGACAGCGCTGTCTCTTTATAGCATGATAAATGAACAGCTGCAATCAGCGGCGGTAGTAGGAGACGTTTTCATCATAAAAAGCGATTAGGCTCGGCAAGTTTAATTGCGATTGATTACATGAGCTGTCGCCAGCCCGTTTGACTGGCGACAGCTCGAATCACTTATCAGAGCCTGAGGATTCCAATTCAGGATTGGCAATGAGAATTTCCACGCGCCGATTCTGTTGCCGGCCGAAAGGCGTATCATTGGACGCAACCGGATGACGCTCGCCAAAGCCTCTGGTATCAATGCGTTCGGGAAGTACGCCGCGAGCAACCAGTGCCTCTTCAACGGATTCCGCCCGGCGCTCGGAAAGCTCCTGATTGTAGCCCTCGGAGCCGGTGCTGTCGGTATAGCCTTTGATCTCCAACTGGCGGCGCTCGTAGTTGTTGAGAAAAGCCGCGACCTTGTCCAGCGTTGCCGATGCATTGGATTTCAGATTGGCTTCGTTGGTATCAAACAAAATGTCCTGCAAGGTCAGCACTATGCCTTCGGATGTTTTTTCGGTTTTGATGGTTTCCATTTCATTTTCAAGATCCGCCAGCATCTGCTCCAGTTCACGGGCTCTCTGCTCCGCTTGTTCAGCGCGTGTTTGCGCGCGTTGCGCCTGCGCCTCGCGAACGTTCAGCAGTACCTGCTGGCGCTCGGTTTCCGCATTGCTGATGGCATGTTCCGCCCGTCCCTGTTCTCCGGCTTCTTCCGCTATGGCAATGCGTCGCTCGGCGATATAAGCGTAATGCCGGACGAGATCTTTCTCGGCATCCTGTCGCCAGGCGTCCTCGGTCTGATCCACCGCCCGCTGGGCTTCATCCAATTCCTCTGGCGCGTACTTTTGTACGAAGGGCTGAGAGGCCACGCGTTCATATTCGGCCTGAACATCTTCCAGAACACTGGGCTTTTCCTGAGTCGTTGAGCAGCTAATGGCAGTCATGGCCAACAGACCTATAGCCATCCTATATAGAGCAGAAGATTTTGTGATTCTCATTGTGAATCCTCCATCGCGGGTTCCCGGTCAACCGGCGCGGGTTCAAGTTCCCTGCGCAAGGTATCTATGGTTTCTCTCACCTCTTCGGCGGCCTCCTGAGCCTGGACGCTGCGACTTTTGGCGATGGCATAGTCGGCATTGACCAGCGCTTTTTCCAGGTTGCGCCGGGCGGCGGCATAATCCTCCGCCTGGATGGACCGCCTTGCATCAGATAGCTGATCGCGGGCGGTGCGCAATTCCAGAGGCGCTTCGCGACCGGCCTGGGCATCTTCCGCGGAATCAATACGCAATTCGGTCTGCGCCAGCAATTGGTCGGGCCGTTCAGGGCCGGACGCGCAAGCGGCCAGTACACAGGCGGCGGCTATCAGAGAAAGCCATTTGAGCGATAAGAATGGACGTGACGAACACTGTTCAGGATTAATCATGTCGGGCATCCTCATGATGACTAAGACTGGCGCCGACAGATGCCAAGGCAGCAACTGTTCAGCCCCACGAAATTCATGCAAGCCATGAGCCACGGAAAGAAGGGGGGAACGGAGCGAGCGAATCGGCTGGAGGATGGAAAATCGTAAGTTCGGCGAGCGCTTGGCGAGCATGTGCGAGCCGGCTGAGCTATCTTGAAGAGGTCAGCTTGAAGAGGTCAGCTTGAAGAGGTCAGGCTTGAAAAGGCCGTGGGTACAAAAGGCTCCGAAGCTTGAAAAGATTACAGGATTTAAATCCGGTTGGGTTAGACCTCTTCTGGGGCGCTTATGATCGGGCTGTCGAGACAGGGATGCCTGAAATTGTGAGGCAGGTCACTCAAAAAGTCGCCATAAGCTATATTTGTGCGCCATTTTTGCTCTGTTAAACACAGAATTTTTTGCGTGATAAGCCATACTCATTGATAGCTGAATGCCGGCTGCGTGCAGGTGCCGGCCCGGATAAAAAATAACTGAGAAGGTGAAAATTCATGTTTGATCAAATGCTTACCGTCTGGTCCGATTCGACAGCCTTATCCGTGGCTATCTGGCTGGCGATTCTGGTAGTGGTGCTTTACCTGGGGCGCGCACACGCCCATCTGCTGTTCCGCTCAACCGGGCGAGCCATCTATAGTGCGATGCGCCTCTGGGCTCACGGCATCACGCAGTTGGAAAATCGGTTGATTGTGCGTAACCGCGATGTACTTCTGGCCATGGGGCGCAGCGCCGCCGAAGCGGCCATAGAGCGCGAATTCAACCGTGTTTCAAATGTGGTGGACCGCGATCTGAGCCAGTATCCGGCACTGCACCGCAAGATTGTCGACAGTATCCAAAAAATTGAAGCCGACTATTTGGCGGCTACGGATTCTCCGCCGCTGCCGCCGGCCTGGTCACAGGTGGTGGAAACCATTGCCGCGCTGCCCAGCAATGGCGATCCCGCCGTCAACAAAGTCCTCGACAACATCAAGAACGCGATTGACGATTCCCACAAGCAGACCCTGAAGATTTACCAGAAAAGCAGTTTGGAGCGGCATAAGCTGCTGGCATCCATGCAGCCCGAGTGGCGTTCTCTGGGTGGCTCCCTGGAAAAAGTGAAAAAGACCATCGACGGTCTGGGCGACCGCAGCAAAACCATTGACGCCCAGATGCGACACTACGAAAGTATTCGCGCCGCTGAAGACCAGGCGGTCAATTCCCTGACAGCCTCCTCCATCACCCAGTTTTTTATTGCCGGTCTGGTGATGATCATTGCCATCTTTGGCGGACTGATCAATTTTCACCTGATCGCCATGCCCATGTCGGAAATGGTCGGCAGTTCCAGCTATGTTGGTGGTATGCGCGTATCCGATGTCGCCGCGCTGGTGATTATCATGATCGAAGTGGCCATGGGCCTGTTTCTGCTGGAGTCCCTGCGCATCACCCACCTGTTCCCGGTGATTGGCAGCATGGACGACAAGATGCGTCGACGCATGATGGTGGTAAGTCTCACCATTCTCACCATCCTCGCCAGTATCGAAGCCTCTCTCGCCTATATGCGCGACCTGCTGGCGCTCGATCGCGAAGCGCTGACCCAGTCATTGGCGGGGGTCAGTGTGGTGGAAGCGGAATTCCGCTGGATCCCGTCGCTGGGTCAGATGGTGATGGGTTTCATACTGCCCTTTGCCCTCGCCTTCGTGGCCATTCCCATGGAATCCTTTATACATGCGTTGCGCACGGTGCTGGGTATGTTGGCAGTCAGTCTGCTGCGCGGCCTGCGCATGCTGGTGCGTATGATAGGTGGTCTGGTCAACCATTTGAGCAAGATGCTTGTGCATCTTTACGACCTGGTCATCATGCTGCCCCTCGGCATTGAGCAGATTGTGCGGAGTTTTCAGGGCAAGCCGGCAAAGCCGGGCGTCTCCAGTCTGTCGTCCTGGAAGGACACGCGACGGGGTGCATCCGACTCCAAAAAAACCGCCAGCTAAACCCGCAACTAAAGCCCTGATCGAAGGAGCAATCCATGAAAACTTTACACCTGCTCTATCGCAGATTCCGTACGAAATTGAAGCCGGCTCTGGCCATTGCCGCACTGCTTCTATTGACCAGCTGTGGCGAGCCGCCACCGACCGGACGGGCGGCCTTTCTCCTGCTTGACACCTCAGGGACCTATACCCTGGAACTGGAAAAGGCCAAAGCGATTATCAATTATCTGCTCGGCACCCTGGACAGTGGTGATTCACTGGCGGTTGCGCTGGTCAACAGTGGCAGCTTCACCGAAAAGAACATCATCGCCAAGGTAACCTTTGACAGCCGACCCAGCGCCACCAACAGCCAAAAACGCGTGTTCAAGGAAGAGGTTGATGCTGTACTCGACGATATTACCCGCGGAAGTGCCTATACCGACATCACCGGCGGCATGATACAAGCCGTGCAGTACTTGAATGAGACCGGGGCCGCCAAAAAATACATGTTTATTTTTTCGGACCTCAAGGAAGACCTGAAGGAAGGCCAGATCCGGGATTTTCCCATTGATCTCAAGGATGTCGAGGTGGTGGCACTTAACGTAACCAAATTGCGCAGCGACAACATTGATCCCCGCGACTATCTTGAAAGGCTCAAGCATTGGCAGACGCGCGTACAAAACGGCGGCGGTCAATGGCGTGTGATCAATGATCTGGAAAATCTGGAATCCATGGTAGCCCTGCGTTAAAACAGCCGTTTAAATTGAAAAGCCTCGGGCCGTCACTGATGGTGTCCCGAGGCTTTTTTATAAATGGGCTGATCGGAATGTGGCGCCGTTTTCCTTATTAAACGGGTCCGGGTCGACGTCTGTTCAGATTGCACTGGCCGCTTGCGGCTCTAGCTACTACAATAGCGCCACTTAACTCTTGCCAAGCATTGTCAGGTATCCTGTTCCCCTCATGTTTCCAGGTTTCCCATGTTTCTAGATGAATTCCATACCGCCATCGACGGGACTATCCGCGTCACCACCCAGCAGGCCAGTCGTTTCGCCAAGGAAATTGCCGGCGACTACAACCCCATTCACGATCCCGATGCCAAGCGCTTCTGCGTTCCCGGTGACCTGTTGTTTGCGCTGGTGCTGAAAACCTATGGTCTGTCCGAGCGCATGGCATTCAGTTTCCGCGGCATGGTCGGCGAGGGGGTGTCACTGCAGTTGCCGCATAATCCCGGCGATGCCTTTGATATTACTGATGACACCGGCAAGCTCTATCTGCATGTCGAGCGGAGCGGAAAAATCACCAAAAACGAGGCCGTGATTGAGGCTTTTGTTCGCCGTTACGTGGCATTCTCCGGCCAAAATTTTCCGCATTTGCTGCAACCGCTGATGGCGACCAAAAATGTGATGTTCAATCCGGATCGCCCGCTGGTGATCTACGACAGCATGGATTTCGAGCTGCGGCGGTTGGACGCGCTGGACCAGGAAATGGAACTGGCCGATGCGATTCTGGATGTCAACGGCAAGCGGGGAGATGCACAGTTGTCCTTCACTCTGACATCCAGCGGTGAAGACATCGGCATAGGTTCAAAGACACTGGTGATCAGCGGATTGCGGGAATACGACGAAGCGCGCATGCAGGATGTTGTTGAAGAATTTTACCGCCGCAAGGAAACGTATCGCCAGACGAACCTGATGCAGCAAGTTATTTGATAATTTAGCTACAAGCTACAAGCTACAAGCTACAGGGAAAGGGGCAGTTGTAGCTTGGGTTAGCCGCAAAGCGGCGTAACCCAACAGGCTGCAACGATTACTTCTCGCCGGTTGCTTCGCCTTCCTCGGCGCTCTTTTCGGCTTCAGCGTCAGTTGCCGCTTCTTCCGCCGCCTGTTCCGAGGTTTCTTCTACTGCTTCGGGCTCAGGTGCCGCCTTTGGTTTGGCCTTGGGCGCCTTGACCAGCTTTTCCTTCTTCAGAATCGCGATTTTGTCATCGCCATTCACCCATTGCCGCGCGGCATTCTTTACCGCGTAGCGTCCATCCTTGCGAGCAAAAATCGTGTACTCGGCTGTTTTCTTTACAGCTTTCATCTGCCTTTCCTCATGGTAAATGTTATCAGGAGCGCATATTGTAACGGACTCGGCGCTGGCCGGGGAGGATTTTGAGAGGCTTGTTTAGAGAGGCCCTTGGGTTCGCGCTGCTGAGCCGATATCCGCTCGCCGTTGTCTCAGCTATTATTGATTGCGTCTATTGCAGAACCGCGTTTTGACTCAGCGGTTTCCGTTTTGAAGGGGGTATCCATGAATACACGTGCCTCGGGGCGTCATATCCGCAGAGCTGGAACCGGGCTCGCGCTGCTGACTGGTCTCTGCCTTGCCAACACGAGCTTGGCGGAAGAAGAGCTTTATATGGAGCACGAGCGCTACGGCGCCTGGGAGATTGCTTTCCACACGGATCGGATCGGCAGTGAATCCATTCCCGGAGTGGCGGCAGCCCCCCTGAAGATGGATGGCGGCTTCGGCTGGGGTACAACCGTTGGCTACAATTTCACCAATCGGTTACTGGTCAGTATGAGTTTTGCGGGATCCCGGCAGGATTACCAGACCAATATCGACACCGTCGATGGCGGCCGGCCCTTGCACAGCGAATTGGATCTCACCCAAACCCACTTCAATGCGACCTGGCATTTCCTGCCCGGCGGCGCGACACCCTACGTGACTCTCGGCCTTGGCTGGGCCAGTGTGGATTCCAATATACCGCGTCAGCAACCACAGACGGAATGTTGGTGGGATCCCTGGTGGGGTTACACCTGCACCGACTATTACCCGACCTTCAGCGAAACCAATGCTGCCGCCACGGCCACTGCTGGTTTTCGCTGGGATTTCCATACCCGCTTCTTCACCCGTGTCAGTTACGGCAAGCAGTGGCTGAACCTGGACGATGGCAATGGGGCGGCGCCTGCGGTACTGCGTCTGGAGATAGGCATGCGACGCTAGCAGGCTGCTGAAAAACTACCTGCGTTGCCATCGCCGCGTTAACTTTTCTTCAAAGGAAAGGGCTCAAAATGCTCATTTACTATGTGTAAACTCCGCTTTTGACTCGGCGCTTCCCTGCGCCTCGGCCTTCGGCCAGCGGAGCTGCCCTAATCCGCTCCCGGCGGGTTAGTCGCCAATTTTTGCCTTGCGCTGGCTGCCTCGCCAACGTTTTTCAACAGCCTGCTAACGCGATACAAGCTCCCCGGGTGGAACCTTTCCAGGGTCGGCTTGCCTGTATCCAAAGTGTATTGCTATTATGAATTTTCGCCTCCAGAACAGGGTGCCTTGCTCTGTGGACGGCATTCAGATCTATAAATAACCGACAGAAGTAGACCAACTATGGCCACATTATTGTTTTATCAGGAGCCCGTCGCGCTCAACCGTGAAGAGCACAAGAATCTGCGATTGAAGAAGCAGGACAACGTTGATTTCGCCAAGCACGTGAATTCCGTGCCTGTGGCCGGTTTTGAATTTTTTGAAGCCAGTCGGGAATTGCCCATACTGTTCACCAAGGACAACAGTGGTGACTTTATTCCGGTGGCCCTCCTGTCGCTGACCGCCGAGAGCAATAATCTCGGTGAACAGTGGGGTGATGTCTACATGCCCGCTTTTATTCGACGTTATCCCTTCGCCCTGTCCAGTGATGGCACGGTCATCTTCGACAAGCAGGCGCCGCACTTGCAGGAAGAAGAGGGCGAGCGGCTCTTCGACGAAGAAAAGGGGGAAAATACCGAGACCCTGGATACCGTCGCCAAGTTTCTGAACCATATGGACCAGCAGTACAAGGCGACCCATGCCTTCAGTAAGGCCTGTGCCGAGCGCGAGTTGCTGGAACCCTTCAATGTGCAGGTCAATGTGGCCGAGGACAAGCCGGTACGCTTGAGCAGCCTGTATGTGATCAACGAGAAGAAATTGCACGAGCTGACTGACGCCGATGTGACGGAGTTCTTCCGCAACGGGTGGCTGGCCTGGGCATACGCCCATCTGCACTCCCTGAACGCGGTGGGCCGTGTGGCACGACGTGATCGTGATGCAGCAGCGGCTCAAGCCGAGAAAGCCTCTTAAGCCCATCACTTTGCTGGACGGAAATCTCCGCCCGGAGGTTTCCGGATCCCGTAGCGGCCTCCTGCCGCTACGATTGCCTTGACTCCCTTTCGTGATTAACGGTTGCCCGTTTGCGGACGCGACCGGTTGCCGCCATTGCGACGAACGATGGGTCTGTCACCCGCATCGCCGCCACTTGCCCGGGCTTGACGCTGGCGCGTCGGGGCACCGGTCTTGTGGCCGCCATTGCTGTCGGAGCGGTGACTGTTGTCGGGGCGGCCATTATTGTCGGAACGGCGCGGACTTCTCGGCTTGGGCGCACCACTGCCGGCAGGCTTCTGTGAGCGTTTGGGTTTGCTGCCCGGTGCCCTGCGACTGCCCGCCCCTCGTCCGCCCGCTCCTCGTCCCCCCAATATAGATTCCGGAAGATTATGCTGAGGCTCAAAGCCGTTGATATCATCCCGGGTCAGCTTGCGCTTGATCAGATTTTCAATGTCGCGCAATTGCTTGAATTCATCGGCGCTTACCAGGGAAATGGCCTTGCCCTTGGCGCCGGCGCGGCCGGTGCGGCCAATGCGGTGCACATAGTCTTCGGGGACATTGGGCAAATCGAAATTGACCACTTGCGGCAACTGCTCGATATCAAGCCCGCGCGCGGCGATATCCGTGGCAATGAGAATGGACACACGGCCGCGCTTGAAGTCTTCCAGCGCCTTGGTGCGCGCTGCCTGACTCTTGTTGCCATGAATGGCGGTGGCGCGAATGCCGTCCCGGGCCAACACCGTGACCAGTCTGTTGGCGCCGTGTTTGGTGCGGCTGAAGACCAGGGCCTGGCGCCAGTCCCGGGTGCGAATCAGATGGCTGAGCAGTTCCGCCTTGCGCGCCTTGTCCACCGGGTGTATCCACTGCTGGACATTGTCCGCGGTGGCATTGCGCGGCGCCACGTCGATTTCCACGGGGTCATTCAGCAGCCCCTTGGCCAGTTCGCGGATTTCCCCGGAAAAGGTCGCGGAAAACAGCAGGTTCTGGCGTTTCGCGGGCAGCAGTGCAAGGATCTTGCGGATGTCGCGGATAAAGCCCATGTCTAGCATGCGGTCGGCTTCGTCCAGCACCAGAATCTCCAGATCGTCGAACCTGACGGCGTTCTGGTTGTACAAATCCATCAGTCGGCCGGGCGTTGCCACCAGAACATCGCTGCCCCGGCGCAGACGCATCATCTGCGGGTTAATCTTGACGCCGCCGAAGACCACGCTGGAGCTCAGGCGCAAATGCTTGCCATAGGTGGCGACGCTATCGCTGACCTGAGCGGCGAGTTCGCGGGTAGGGGTTAGGACCAGAGCGCGCACCTGGTTGGCGCGAGCGGGCTGGCCTGCGCTTAGCAGTTGCAGCAGCGGCAGGGTAAAGCCGGCCGTCTTGCCGGTGCCCGTCTGGGCGGCGGCCATCAGGTCGCGCCCTTCCAACACAGCGGGAATGGCCTGAGCCTGAATGGGTGAAGCTTGGGTATAGCCCTTTTCGCGCACGGCACGCAACAAGGACTCGGATAAACCGAGAGAATCAAAAGACATGGATAGTGTGCTCGATGGGACTGTGGCCGCCTGTAAGGCCCAGTCGAATAAAAGATGCGCAACCAGAAGAGTGAAACCGAGAGCAAAAAACCGCACCGGTTCCCGGGAGGAGATCAGGCACACACAAGTGTTCTGGAGTGCGATGATGTTCCGAGGCGTTACTCAAGCTGTAGCCCGAGCGGTGCAAATGATTTGAGCCAGTGTTACAGGCCCAGTTCAGGGTTGGCGGAGCGCAGTATAGCACAACGGCAGTGCCAGGGCTATCCAGGAGTCTGCGGGGCAGGAAACTGGCCATTGCGAAAGTGCGGTTAAAGCGGGTGTCCAGTAAGCGTAGCCAGTATTGTCGTAGGTCGGGTTAGCCGCAAAGCGGCGTAACCCGACAAGCCTTCACGCGGACTTGATTTGCATTATTCCAGAGGTAATTTCGTGCAGTATATCTAGAGAGAATGCAAATCCATGCACGTTTTGCAGCCAGCGCATGCGTGAATATCTCCTTGCGCTTGAGTAATATTCCTTTATAGTCAAGGTATTAGCGTCGGGCGGTAAGGACATGTGCGCACGGTTATGGTAGATATCGCGCATGCTCAATAAGTCATTTTGGTGTGACGCTGGAACTTGGAATAAAAATATTTTAAATCAGTGGCTTGGCGGTTCTTTCTGACATTTCCTTTAGCTGGAGAACGCGCATGCACACTATATAAATGTTGGATGCACATCCAGAGAACAAAGTTTTAAGAAAATTGCAGTACTGTATATTA
>CAZEWY010000041.1:0-21051 GCA_964515945.1 uncultured Cellvibrionaceae bacterium | reverse complement strand
GTAGATACCATCTCTCCGATACCTCCGCAAGTGGTATTACGCCGCTTGCGGAGAATATTCAGTTTGGGTCTTCAGTACACCAAAGCAGATATGTACGAGCTTTCTCATTGCCGCACCAAGGGCCTGCATTTTGGTTTTTCCTCGGCCTAACAGCCGTTGTCTGAGGTGTACGATGTCGGGGTTCCATTGAGTGGCCGCCACCGCTGCCATATACAGCTTGGCTCTCACCGAAGCAGGACCCTTTTTGCTCATTGAGCTGCGCCCCTTGAACACGCCAGACTCCACGAGTGTCGGGATGACGCCGAGATAAGCCGCCACCTGTTTAGCGCTTTTAAAATTCCGGCTGTGGATAACAGAAAGCATCAGGCGCGTCATCACGGGGCCTATACCTGGAATGCTCGCTAGCAGCTTCCGGTCGTTTTTCAACCGCGGGTGTCGGTCAATATGATCGTCAATTTCCTTTTCAATACGGCGTTTTTCCTTCTCCAGTTCGGCCAGCATCATGTGAATGGATTGAATCACTGTCTCGGATGACAGGTTGAATTCGGCCTTTTCCAGTCGGTTGTATTCTCGGCGAAAATTGACTTCCAAGGCCTCCAGACGGGCAATCAGGGCCTTCAACTCCCTGATTTCAGTGGGCTCCGGACGCCACGCGGTAAGTCGACGAGTCGCCTGTCCATACAGCGCAATTGTCAGGCTGTCTTGCTTGTCGGTCTTGTGGGTAGTGCCCTGGCTCTTCGCGAACGATTTTATCTGGGCGGGGTTAATCACAAAGACGGTGAAGCCTCGCTCGTGGAGCGCCATCGCCAGCTTTTCGTGATAAATACCTGTGGCTTCCATGAAGACCATAATCTCTTCCGGCAACGCCGCAATGGTTTTGGTCAACCAGAGCGCCAGTGTGCTGTAGCCGCTCGCGTCATTTGCGATGACTTTGGTCTTTACCTTACGGGACTCGGGGTCTCGCAACCAAAGGCAGTCGAGTTTGGCTTTACTGACGTCAATACCAACAACGTGTTTCATCTTTCGTATTCCCCTTGTACATGCAGCGTCACCATCAGTGTGGGCGCTTGGATACCATTCAATTTCAAAGATGGATTGGTCAGGGGATAATCTACGACACAGCCTCTAGGGCTAAGGTTGGGCTCATCCTGTATCCTGGCCAGATGGACATTGGTAGCTAACCAACATTCCCGGAGAGATACAAGATACAAGGTTGGGTTAGCCACGAAGTGGCGTAACCCAACAGATACCCATATTGTCTACCCATATTGTCGGTTATGACCTACGGCGGTGTCGGTTGCAGATGCCATATTTCCCGGTTGTAATCCTGGATGGTTCTGTCGGTGGAAAAATTACCGCTGCAAGCGGTGTTGAGAATACTGCTGCGCAACCATCTGTCGGTGTTCTGAAAATGTTGCGCTGCCCGTTCCTGGGCGGCGACAAAATCGGCGAAATCCGCTGCGACCAGCCACGGGTCCTCGGGGCTGTAGATGGACTTGATAATGGGATTGAAAATGCCGGGCTCGAACTGATTGAAGTAACCGCCTTCGAGCAGCATGAGTACGCGATTGAGGTTGGGTTCGGCGGCTATGATACTCGCGGGATCATAATGTTCGCGCTTGTGGCTGACCTGCTCGGCGTCGAGGCCAAACAGGAAAAAATGCTCTTCGCCCACGGCATCGAGAATTTCGATATTGGCACCGTCCAGTGTCCCGATCGTCAGCGCGCCATTCATCATGAATTTCATATTGCCGGTACCCGAGGCTTCCTTTCCCGCCGTTGAAATCTGTTCCGACAGGTCGGCACCCGAGCAGATGGATTCCATCGCGGTGACGCGAAAATTGGGGAAGAAGGCGACTTTCAATAGTCCTTCGCAGGCGGCATCGCGGTTAACAACATCGGCCACATTATTGATCAGCTTGATAATCAGCTTGGCCTGGGCATAACCTGGCGCGGCTTTGCCGCCTATGAGCACGCAGCGGGGTGTCCAGTGCTGGGTATCGCCGGTTTTGATGCGCTCATACAAATGAATGACGTGAAGAATGTTGAGCAGTTGTCGCTTGTATTCATGGATCCGCTTGACCTGAACATCGAACATGGCTGAAGTATCAAAATGGATGCCACACTCCTTTTTCACCAGATCCGCCAGCCGCTGTTTATTGCTGGTGCGCATGCGCTGCCAGCGTTGGCGGAATTCGGCGTCTTCAGCCAAGGGCTTGAGCTTTTTGAGCTGTGACATGTCCTTGATCCAGCCGTCGCCAATGGAGGAATTGATCAGTTGACGCAGCCAGGGATTGGAATAGGCGAGCCAGCGCCGGTGGGTCACGCCATTGGTTTTATTGTTGAATTTTTCGGGCCAGAGCTCGGCGAAGTCCCGGAAGAGGCCATCGCGAATCAGGTCCGAATGCAGTTGCGCAACCCCGTTGACGGAAAAACTGCCGACGATCGCCAGGTGTGCCATGCGCACCTGTTTTTGATCCGCCTCTTCGATAATGGACATTCTGCGCAAACGTTGGGTATCTCCAGGCCAGCGATTGGAAACCTCACTCATGAAACGCGCATTGATTTCAAAAATAATGTCCATCAGGCGCGGGAGGAGTTTTTGAAACAGGCTCACCGGCCAGCGCTCAAGGGCTTCGGGAAGCAGGGTATGGTTGGTATAGGCCATGGTGGCCCGGGTAATCTCCCAGGCCGGTTCCCATTGCATGTCTTCTTCATCGAGTAATATCCGCATGAGTTCGGCAACGGAAATGGCCGGGTGCGTGTCATTCAACTGGAAGCAATGTTTTTCCGCAAAGTGCGTAAAATCCGAGTCGTGGTCCCGCCGCCAGATGTCCACCACATCCTGAAGACTGGCGGATGCGAGAAAGTACTGCTGACGCAGTCTTAATTCCTTGCCGTTTTCGCTGGTGTCGTTGGGGTAGAGCACCATGCTGATATTCTCGGCGGCGTTTTTCGCGCGGACCGCTTCGTCATAACTACCCAGATTGAATTCATCGAGATCGAATTGATCCGTCGCCTTGGCACTCCATAGACGCAGTCGGTTGACCGTGTCGTTGTGGTAGCCGGGAATGGGCAGGTCGTAAGGGATTGCCAGAACATCATGGGTATCCACCCATTGAAAACGCAGGCGACCATCGCGGCCCTTGTCCATGCGCGTGTGGCCGAGGAATCGCACTCGCCGGGTGAATTCAGGGCGCTCCAGTTCCCAAGGGTTGCCGTCGCGCAGCCAACTGTCGGGCTCCTCCCGCTGATAACCGTTTTCGATAGTCTGTCGAAACATACCGTGATCGTAGCGAATGCCATAGCCCTGTACCGGCAGCTGCAAAGTGGCGCAACTGTCGAGAAAACAGGCGGCCAGTCGCCCGAGACCACCATTGCCCAGGCCCGCGTCAGGTTCCTGGGTGGCTATATCTTCCAGATCCAGACCGTACTGGTGGAGTGCATCCACCACGGGATCCTCGATATCCAGGTTGAGTAGCGCATTGCCGAGGGTGCGTCCTATCAAAAACTCCATGGAAAGATAGTAGGTGCGTTTGACATCATTGGTGCGGTAGGCGGCGTAAGTGTCGCGCCACCTTTCCATCAAGCGCGCGCGGACCGCCAGGACCAGCGCCGCGTAATAGTAGTAGGGACTGGTGCAATGTTCATCGCGCCCCAGGGTCAGGCTGAAATGGGATCGGAAGGATTTTGCAAGACTGTCGCGGTCCATGCCCAGTCGGTTTTTGACTGTCAGTGAGGGTCAGGTTTTTGGAGGCGTGGAGGGCGATGCCGCAGAGCTGCTGTTTCTCGTCATTGAGTTAACCACCTGACTCGTTGGATGGAGAATTCCGGTTCGGTGTTACTGGTTCAGTGTTATTAGTCAGCGTTATTCGGTTCAACCTTATGGGTTCATCATACGCTATGCGGTTCCGGGGTTGTGCCGCCGGAGCAAATGTCAGGATTAGACGGAAGAACGGATTCTTAGTTCAGCATCTGTTTTACCGATGAATCCAACTGTGCACGGGACAGATATAGCAGTGAACTAAGCTGATCCAGGACATGTCAACCTACAGTTGGGCTTCACAGTCAGGTACAGCATTCTGCGGGTTCATCATCTTAAACACTGAAGAGGAAGTCCAGAGGGCTGAATCTATCTTCCGTGTCAGCGAATTTTGTTGTATGAAGAAGCTGAGTATTTTCCTTGTGTCCTGTGTTGCCGGCATCCTCGCCGCCTGTGGCGGTGGCGGCAATGGCGGCGACAACAGCGCTTCCGTGCAATACACCGTTTCCACCCGTGCGGGCATCGGTGGCAGTATCACGCCCGCGAGCCGGTCTGTCGACCGCAATGCCACGGCGACTTTTTCCCTCGTGCCCGAGGCCGGATATAGTCTTGCCAGTGCGTCCGGTTGCGGCGGAACTCTTACCGGCGGAACCCTGACAGGTACAACTTATGTAACAGGCGCCATTACCGGCGACTGCACGGTCTCGGCGCAGTTTGTCGCCGCTACCTACGCCCTGGGGGGCAATGTCAGCGGCCTGGACGGGACCCTTGAGCTTTTGCTGAGACTGCCTCGCGGCACTGAGACCCTGGCGCTTGCAACCAACGGCAATTTCACCTTTGATACCCGCGCGGGGGCCGGAGAGTCCTATGAGGTCACTATCCAGAGTGCACCGGCGACACAACTCTGCCGGGTTCTCAATGGGTTTGGGGAGGTTTCTGCTGACGTCAACAATATCAATATTGATTGCATTGCCGAATCAGCGACTGCTACCTTGGCGGGTCGGGTCATGCCGGCGGCGTCCATAGGTGTGGATTCCGATATCAACGACGGGGCAGCACCACCTGTCGATAACTCATCTTTCTCACAAGCCCAACCTATCCACAACCGGATTACCTTGAATGGCTTTGCGTCAGCTCGTCCGACCCTGGGTGATGGCAGCGTTGAGAACTTTGCCCTGAGCAGTGATTCGGACGACTTTTACAGCGTTACCCTTGCGGCCGGACAGCGGATTCGATTACAGGTGGTGGACTATGAGGGCTTCGCAATAGATGCGCTCTATCAGGGGGATCTCGATCTCTATCTGTACAATGCAAGCGCCGAGTTGATAGGCGTCTCCGAATCCGAAAGCGAGTTTGAAGAGCTGGTGGTTCCCAGCTCCGGCGACTATTTTATCAATGTCCTGGCCTTCTCGGGAATTTCAAAATACGTATTGCGACTTTATCCTCCCGAATCCAGTGCGGTCGCGATAGCCGCTACTGCCGAGCAGATCGATTTTGTGGCCGATCAGATGATCGTCAAGCGCGCCGGGCAATCGGCAGCCGTACTCGGGAAGAGCGCCCGGGTCTTGTCAAAAATGACGTTCAGCCATGACGATCGAGGCCGCGCCGCCCTGGCCAAAGTCAACAGCGATTTGCGGGCGCTTGCCGTGCCCGGTCGTGCCATGCGCGAATTGGCCCGGCTGAACCCCGCCAGCCACGCCAAGGTCCGCACCCTGCGGAATATCAAAACAGTGCGCCAGCAGCCCGGCGTTATCTATGCCGAGCCCAACTATATTCGGCACGCGCTACGGACGCCGAACGACCCCGGCTACTCCTATCAATGGCACTACGAAGCCATCAGCCTGCCGGAAGCCTGGGATATCACCACGGGCCAAGGCGTGGCCGGCGACGTCATAGTGGCGGTCATTGATACCGGGGTTCTGCTTGATCATGAAGATCTGTCGGCAAATCTGGTTGCGGGCTATGATTTTGTATCATCGCCGGAACAGGCCCGGGACGGGGATGGCATTGATGCCAGCGCTGACGACCCTGGCGATAGCGAGGCCAGGGGTCAAAGCTCCTGGCATGGCACCCATGTCACCGGCACCATTGCCGCTGCATCCAATAATTTCGGGGGCGTCACGGGCGTCTCATGGGGTGCCAGGGTGATGCCCATCCGGGTGCTTGGCGAAGGGGGCGGCACCAGTTATGACGTCATTCAGGGCCTGAGATATGCCGCCGGTCTGAGCAACGACAGCGGCACTGTGCCGGCGCGACGGGCGGATGTG
The DNA here is from genome assembly GCA_964515945.1 of uncultured Cellvibrionaceae bacterium. Classification (GTDB taxonomy): domain Bacteria; phylum Pseudomonadota; class Gammaproteobacteria; order Pseudomonadales; family Cellvibrionaceae; genus CAYQQJ01. The sequence continues at coordinate 15,021 of CAZEWY010000041.1, read as the reverse complement.
GCCAACCTCAGCCTGGGCGGTCCTTCGGGATCTCTCGCCGAGCAGGAGGCATACCGAGAAGCGCGGGCGATGGGTATGATTATAGTGGCGGCGGCGGGTAACGAGGACACTTCAACAGCCTCCTATCCGGCGGCCTACGACAGCGTCATCTCCGTGAGCGCAACGGACGCGCGCAATCAGCGCGCCCCATACTCCAATTTCGGTCCCAGCGTTGCAGTGGCGGCTCCCGGTGGTAACATGGCCGTGGACGCCAATGGTAATGGCTATCCCGACGGCATCTTCAGCACATTGGTAGACGATACCAGCGGCACCCGGCAGTCCAGTTACAACTTCTATCAGGGCACCTCCATGGCCGCGCCCCATGTGTCGGGTGTTATAGCACTCATGAAAGCAGTCTACCCGGACCTGACGCCGGACACGTTTGACAATATACTGGAGAGCGGCGCCATTACCGATGACCTCGGAGCCAGTGGCCGCGATGACTTTTACGGCTATGGCTTGATCAATGCGTTCAAGGCCGTTCAGGTCGCGCAGGAGTTGGCGAGTGGAGGCGAGATACCCGAGGCGCCGCCCCAGGTCGTATCAACTCCATCGATTGTGGACATAGAGTCGGGCGAAAATACCGCGACCATTGAATTGAGTAACCGGGGCGGCGGAGACCCCGCAATCACCTCGGTGACGACCGACGTGGACTGGCTGTCCGTTGTTCCCGAGACCATCGACGCCAACGGTCTGGGAACCTACCGGATCGCCGTGGATACCGGTCAACTGGAAGATGGCTTTCACGCGGCAACCATCACCTTTGCAGTCAATGACGGGAGCCGGTTGAGAGTCCAGGTGAATGTGCAGATCGGGCCGGTTTCCGTGGACGGCACGCTGCCGCCCATATACGTACTCCTGCTGGACAGTGTTACCCAGGAAGTAGTGGATGCCGTGGCGGCTGATCAGACCGATGGCACCTATAGCTTTAGCGATGTTCCCACTGGGGAGTACCTGATCACCGGCGGATCCGACATCGATGTCGACAATTTTGTTTGCCAGTCCGGCGAGGCATGCGGCGGCTACCCGACACTCAGCAGCCAGCAAGTTGTTCGTGTGGAAGGTGTCGACATGAGCGGGCTCGATTTTGTTGCGGACATTCTTGGCGCTTTTTCGTCGTCCGAGACAAACGCCATCCAGGGACAGCAGAACCCAGGTATCTACAAGGAAAAGCTTCAGTCCGGCAAAACTTTACCAGACTGAAGAGCCAGACTGAGGGATCCGATCAAAGAGCACGAAGAGCTCTATCGATGAGCCTAACAGGCTGTTGAAAAACGTTGGCCAGCAAGTAGTTTTTCAACAGCCTGCTACTGATAAGCATCTACTGATGCCGCAACACATCCATGGATGAGAGCCGAAACGTCATGCTGACTAAACAGCCATTTTTGCGAGCTTTTTTAATCTGTACTACTATGGTCTTTACCGCCGTGACCTTGTCAGCCTGCGCCAGCGGCCAATTACCCGTGACTCGGGTGTATCAGTCGAGTCAATGCGCGGTCGCGGATAAGACCTTGCGTCTGCTCAATAGCCCGGAAGAGGTTGCCGAAGTGCTCGCACCGCAATTTCCGGATTTGGGGCCGAATACTTCAGAGTCGATACCCGATATTAATTTTTCAGACGAGCAGCCGGTGCTCATAGCCTGGGGTCGCCAGGGTAATGCCGGTTATCGGATAGAACTGGATAAAAACGAGGCGCGGATCGAGAATGGTACGGTGCTACTGCCCGTGAGATTTGAACAGCCTGATCCGGATAAAATGCAGGCACAGGTCATGACTTCAGCCTGCCTGATAGTGACTTTGCCGAAAGAGGGCTACACAAAAATTATCGCCGGTGACCTTGAAACTCGCAGAGACTAGAAGGGTCCTTTACTACTCTTGAATTGCTCTTAAATTAATTATTACTCTTGTGACTAATTGGTACTTATGAGGGTATTCCTGATTCAGTACTCTGTGTTATTCGCCTAAGGGCGAGACTATCTTTAATGATTCTTTAATGACTGCTGGAACCAAGACCGCCTATGACACCCCAAGAATTCAATTTGCGTCGAATTTGCAATATTGCCGGCGAAGATTTCGACCCCCACTCAGATGAGCAAGTTGTAAGTATTCTCAAACGGAAATTCAATATTTCACTACCGCAACGAAGAAACCTGGTTGAGTCCCTTGCACAGACCAATAGCGACCATGAAATCATTGAATTGATTCTGCGCTATCGCGGTGCACTCACTTCCTGAGTCCATTCATATCAAGTGGATTTTTTCCTTCGAATAATATTCGGGTCGATATCTATGGACGGTGAAGTATCCACACCCAATACCGTCTGCATGTAAGCCAACGCCCGGCGGGTCTCGTTCGGGGACTGCGAGGCAACGCAGTCCGCGGGTACCTGTACATGAAAATCACGCATAAAGGCGTCCGCTGCGCTGAATTGCACACACATGTTTGCCGACATGCCAGTGAGTATCAAGCGCCTGCAGCCCAGATACGCGAGAAGCAACTCCAGGGGTGTGGCAAAGAACGCCGAATACTTTGGCTTGAGTACAAAGTAATCGTCGTGCCCGGGCTTGAGTAGTCGGGCGATGGGGGCGCCCCGAACACCATCCTCCAGGCAGTGTCTGACAGCTTCCCGAAAGTCCGATCGCCAGCGACCAAAGTTATCATTGGCGTAGATGACGGGAATCCCCACCTTTTGCAATCGTTGTTTTAACTCCCCTATGCGACCTGCCGCGTCTATGGCTGGTCGCAAGACTTGCTCGCCGCCGTCGAATTCCAGATCATTGATCATGTCAATAATCAAGAGTGCGACACCAGAGTTGTCGGGAGCATTCTGGTGTAGATCGGGGTCATTGGGTGGCATGTCAGACCTTCAAGAATCGGCGGCGTCACACTAATGACGGTTAAAAACCGACTTAGTTCGCCGGTGCTAAAAACCAAGCGGTTTTCCGCTCAATTGTGGTATCCAGTCTGGCCGGAACAAACCGCTGCGACGCTAGTCGACTAGTGGTGGTCAATCTGCTTTCCAGGCCGTGCCTGGATTGCGAAACGCCTGTCATGGAACCAAGGCTGTCGGATGAGAGACTGGTACAAGCGATCAATTATTTATTCTCTGGATGTGGACGCTTATCGGGATGGCGATGGTGATGGCGTTGGGGATTTTCACGGTCTGCGAAAAAGTCTGCCCCACCTGTCGTCCCTTGGAATAGACTGCCTGTGGCTGCTGCCGTTTTACGATACTCCGAACAGAGACGACGGCTATGATGTCATGAACTATTATTCCGTGGATTCCCGGCTTGGAAACCTCGGAACCTTCGCGGAATTCATGGATGCGGCAAGGGAATATAATATACGCGTCATCATCGATCTGGTCGCCAACCACACGTCTGACCAGAACCCCTGGTTTCTTGAAGCGCTGAAAGGGAAGGACAATCAATATCACAATTACTATATCTGGGCCGACGAGATACCGGACGGCTATGAACCCAAGAAAATCTTTGGCGAGAACCAGTCCGGCAACTGGAAGTACGTCGAAGAGATCAACCGTTATTTTTACCACACTTTCTACGAATTCCAGCCCGACCTCAACCTGGCCAATCCCCGGGTTCGCGATGAAATCCGCAGGATCATGCGATTCTGGCTGAAGATGGGAGTCGCGGGATTCCGCATGGATGGCGTTACTCATATGATCCGGAAAAAACATGAAAGCCAGAACTTTGACAAGGACCCTCACGCCGTTGTCGAGGAATTCAGGGAGTTTTTGAACCTTCAGGCACCCCATGCCTATCTGCTTGCGGAAGCGGACGTGGAGCCGGAGCAGTATAAGGAATTTTTTTCCGGTACAAGTGGAATGAATATTCTATTCAACTTTTACGGAAACAATTACCTGTTCTACGCCCTGGCAATCGAGACAGCCACGCCACTGGTCAAAGCCTTTGAAGCTCTTCCTCGCTGCCAGGGAACAGAAGCATTTGCCAATTTCATACGCAACCATGACGAGCTCGATCTCGAGCGGCTAAGTGAAGAGGAACGCCAGCAGGTTTTTGAGCGCTTCGCCCCGGACGAGGATATGCGCATATTTGGCAGGGGGATCAGGCGACGCTTTCCATCAATGGTCAATGGCGACAGAAAGATGATGGAACTCGCATACAGTCTGCTGCTATCTCTTCCAGGGACCCCGGTGATTCGGTACGGCGAAGAAATCGGAATGGGAGATGACCTCGATATCAAGGGTCGCGGTGCGGTGCGCACGGCAATGCAATGGGCGGACACACGGAACGCTGGGTTTTCCGTAGCCTCCAGCGAATCCCTGGCACGGCCAGTCATCAAGGAAGGTATTTGGGGCTACAGCAACATCAATGTGAACAGCCAGATCAAGGACAATAACAGCTTCCTTAACTGGATGACGAGGGCTATCGCGGCCCGGCGACGGTGTACCGAGTTCGGCCAGGGTCAATATCGTTTTCTAAAGACCGCTGATGATCAGGTCATGGTACATCTATGCGAGCGAAAAGCATCCTTGGCCATAGCCGTGCATAATTTTTCCGACGCTGAAAAGCGCGTGCCGCTGCATATCGAGTTCAGATCCGCGGAACAGTTGATTGATGTTTTCTGCGATCACCCCTATTCATCCGAGGGTCTGGCGAGTGGTGAAGTCCAGGTTGGGCCGAAAGGCTATCGATGGTTCAGAACAGGATTTTAATGATGAACGAATTTTTATGGTGGCAAAGCGGCGTGGTGTATCAGGTTTATCCCCGATCATTTCAGGATTCCAATGGCGACGGCGTCGGTGACTTGAGAGGTATTATCGAACGTCTCGATTATCTGAAGTGGCTGGGTGTCGACGCTGTCTGGCTGTCGCCCATATACCCGTCGCCCATGGCGGACTTCGGATACGATATAGCAGACTACACGAGAATAGATCCACTGTTCGGCAACATGGATGATTTCGACCGTCTCCTGTTGTTGGCACATGAGCGGGATCTAAGACTCATTATTGACCTGGTGCCCAACCATACCTCCGATCAGCATCCCTGGTTCATCGAATCACGTTCATCCCGGGACAGCCCGAAACGTGATTGGTATCTGTGGCGGGATCCCTCCGAAGAGGGCAAGGAGCCCAACAACTGGCTCAGCGTGTTCGGCGGCCCAGGCTGGGAGTTTGACGCCAAGACCGGGCAGTACTACTACCATGCTTTTTTGAAGGAACAGCCGGATCTCAACTGGCGACACCCCGATGTTCAGCGAGAGATGCTGAAGGTCATGAGATACTGGCTCGACAAGGGCGTGGATGGCTTCCGTGTCGACGTCATCTGGCACATGATCAAGGACGCCGATTTCCGGGATAATCCTCCAAATCCGCACTATCAGGAAGGTATGTCTCCCTACGCACAACTGATACCGGCCTACTCAACGGATCAACCGGAAGTTCACGACGTTATCGAAAAAATGCGCACGCTTGTTGATCAGTACGACGACAGGCTTCTGATCGGCGAAATATATCTTCCCATCAACGAACTGGTCCGATATTACGGAACAGAGCTGTCGGGTGTTCATCTGCCCTTTAATTTCCAGCTCATAGTCCTGCCCTGGGATGCTCCTCAGATTTACGATGCCATCAACGAATATGAAGCCTCTGTACCGGAAGGAGCCTGGCCCAACTGGGTTCTGGGAAACCACGACAAATCCCGTATCGCATCGAGAGTTGGTCGAGCGCAGGCAAGAGTGGCCGCGATGCTGCTACTCACTCTCAGAGGAACCCCCACCATGTACTATGGCGATGAACTGGGAATGACCGATGTTCCAATTCCAGTTGATAAAATACAGGATCCTCCCGAAAAGAACGTGCCGGGCAGGGGGCTCGGGCGGGACCCGGAAAGAACGCCCATGCAGTGGAACAGCGAGGAAAATGCCGGGTTTAGCGCGGTCGAACCCTGGCTGCCGGTAAGCAGTGATTTTCATGAATACAATGTGGAGCGGGAAAAACTCAGCGAAGACAGTTTCCTGAACCTCTACCGACAGTTGCTCGACCTCCGTCGACAGGAAGCCGCTTTCAGTGTAGGCCGCTTCACGCCGGTTTATGGAGATAGTAAAGTCATTGCCTACGGGCGGGATTACGAAGAGGACTCATTCCTGGTTATCTTGAATCTCAGTCATGAGGTGACAGATTTCCATCATCCGCATTCGGCCGAAGGCACGGTGGTTCTGGATACATCGGGTGCGAGAAGAAGGGGCTTTGATTTCAATGGCAGGGTTACCCTGGAGGCCGACCAGGGGTTGATCGTGAAAATGGGGTGACGGGGGCTCGTGCAAGGCGATTTAAACTCCCGCCCGAAGCAGGTAATCGGCGAAGCTGAGCGACAATAATATTGTCAACCAGATAATACCGGCAGCGGCCACCATACGATTCAGCGCGTCCGCCTGCCGGAGTTCCATGAAAAACCAGATAATAAGCCCGGCCTTGGCGCAGGCAATCAGGAGGCTGACCACCAGGGCGAGACGCCCCAGGTGAATAAGGCTCATGGATACCGTCAAGGCCAAAAGCGACAATAAACCCGCATAAGTCAATAACAGATTACGCATAATGCTACCGGGCCAGATAAAGCAATGGGAATATGAATACCCAGATAATGTCCACGAAGTGCCAGTAGAGCGCACACAACCTGACCTGGGACTGGTGCCGTGTGGCATCCCGGCTCAGCCGTTTATTCATAACCGCGGTTACTCCCACCAGACAGCAACCGATCAGTAAATGGAGGGCATGCAGACCGGTCATAACAAAGTACAAATTGAAAAACAGCTTGGCTCCGTCGACGTCAGGGTGGCGCCAGGCAAATGATTCGCCAATAAATGGCACCAGATGATTCCGATATTCGGAATAATACTCGTAGGCTTTGATCCCCAGGAAAGCAATACCGAGAAGACATGTCAGCGTGAGCAGTCTCCGTGTTGCGCCCGCCCGCTTTGCCTCCGCAGCGCTATCCGCCAGAGCCATGGCCAGGGAGCTGGTAAGCAATACTGCGGTATTGATGGTTCCCGCCGCGATATTCAGTTCCTGACTCGCAGCGGTAAACGCCATGGGATTCAATATTCGGTACACCGTGTAAGCGAGAAACAGGCCACCAAAAAACAGCGTTTCCGAGGCGATAAATATCCATATGGCCAAGGTATTTGCCTGGCGCTGTTGCGGCAGTGAGTCGAATTGCTCGCTCAGGGATGACGACGATGGGGTCATGGCCGTGCGGCCTCTTCGGCAGAGTCCAGCTCAATGTAATTATAAGGACGCTCGGATACGGTGGGCGTGACGTCGAAATTATGGGGCGGTGGCGGAGAGGGTGTCTGCCATTCAAGGCCCGTGGCCCGCCATGGGTTTTTGCCGGAGACTTTGCCAAAGAACATTGACCAGCCGAGATTCATCAGTGGTAGAAGGTAGCCGATAGCCAGAAACACGGCGCCGATGGATGAGGCAATATGGTAAGGGGCGAATTCCGGCACATAGCTGTGGTAGCGCCGGGGCATGCCCAGGTACCCCATAATGAACTGCGGAAAAAAAGTCAGGTTGAAGCCGAAGAATATGCAGATGACCGATGTCCGTGCCAGCATCTCGTTGTACAGCCGTCCGGATATCTTTGGCCACCAGAAATGCAGGCCCCCCAGAAAGGCCATGACCATGCCTCCCACCATAATGTAATGAAAGTGCGCCACCACAAAGTAGGTATCGTGAACCTGCACATCCACGGCAATCGAGGCGAGAAAAAGCCCGGTCAAGCCGCCAATGGTGAAGAGTCCGACAAAGCCGAGAACATAGAGCATTGGTGCATGAAAAGTGATACGGCCCCTGTAAAGCGTTGCGGTCCAGTTGAATACTTTTATGGCCGAGGGCACGGCCACCAAAAAGCTCAGCAAACCGAACGCCAGGCTTGCGTAAGTACTCTGTCCCGAAACAAACATGTGGTGACCCCAGACCAGAAAACCAATAAACGCAATGGCCAGAATGGAGTAGGCCATAAAACGATAGCCAAAGATGGGATTTCGGCTGAAGCAGGCGATGATCTCCGATACAACTCCCATGCCGGGCAGAATCATGATGTACACCGCCGGATGCGAGTAGAACCAGAAGAGGTGTTGGAACAACAGAGGGTCACCACCCAGAGCAGGATTGAAAATTCCAATGCCGAAAATTCGCTCCAGCGCAACCAGCACAAGAGTGATGGCCAATACCGGGGTGGCGAGTACCATGATGATGGCGGTCGCATAATTCGCCCACACAAAAAGCGGCAGGCGAAACCAGTAGAGCCCCGGCGCGCGCATCAGGTGTACCGTGGTAATAAAATTGATACCCGTGAGTATGGTCGAAAAGCCTACAATAAAAACACCTGTAATGGCCGCGATGACATTACCGTTGGCAAACAGGGTTGACATGGGCGTATAGAAAGTCCACCCGGTACTGACGCCGCCACTGATGACAGCAATGACCGTAAACAGGGCGCCGAACATGTAGAGATACCAGCTCAGCAGATTCAATCGCGGAAACGCCATGTCCCTTGCACCCACCATCACCGGCAACAGAAAATTTCCCAGGGTTGCGGGAATCGACGGTATGAGAAAAAACCAGACCATGACAATGCCATGCAGGGTGAATGTTCGATTGTAGGCTTCCGCCGTCAGCAGGTCGCCCTCCGGAGTCACCAGTTCCAGTCGCATCAGAGTGGCGGCAAGACCACCGAGAATAAAGAATGCGGTAATCGAGCCGATATACAGCCATGCGATGCGTTTATGGTCTGTGGTCAACAGCCATGACTTGATGGTGTGGGGCTGATGATGCAGATAGCTTTTGGTCGCGCGATAGTTCGTGTCAGTCATGCGATACCTCCGCGTTGTCAATATCGCTGAGGGATTCTATGTAAGTCACGAGTTTAAGTACGTCTTCTTCCGAAAGCTGTCCCGCAAAGCTGGGCATAACGGAAGGATATCCCGCGACTATGTCCTTTTCCGGCAAGAGGATGGAGTCCCGGACATAGGCGCGGTCAGCCTCAAGACGGCGGCCGTCATCAAGATGGATGACGCGGCCAAAAAGGCCGGCCAGATCGGGCGCGTGTACCATTGAGGATTTACTGTGACAACCACTGCAACCCGCCTGTCGGAACAATCGTTCACCGGCGGCGGCGAGTGTCGGGCTCTGCTGCTGGTTAGCCAACCAGCGCCCATAATCCTCCGCCGACATCACCTGCACGACACCGCGCATGTGGCTGTGGTCAGTGCCACAATACTCGGCGCAGAAAAGGCGATAGGTTCCGGGCTCCCTGACGTTGAACCATGTGTGGGTATAGCGCCCGGGCACCACGTCCTGTTTGATACGAAAACTCGGTACAAAAAAGCTGTGTATGACGTCTTCCGATGCCAGTCGAACTATGATGGGGCGGTTGGCTGGAATGTGCAGCTCGTTGATTTCTCTCTGACCGCCGGGATGGTAGAACTTCCACATCCATTGCTTGGCAACAACATCAATCACCAGTGCATTTCGCGGCAACTGCTGAAGCTGCATGAACAGGGTGGCGCCCCAGATAAATAAACCAATAAAAATGATCAGAGGCAAGCCGGTCCATGAGTATTCGACCCACGAGTAATTCCTCGCATTCATGGCCGTGCGCCCGCGATGCTGATCCCCGTTTTTTCCGCGCCTGTAACGGATGCAGAATGCGACGATCAGAACAGTGATTGCCAGGGTCATAAGAGTGCACACGGCGAGCATGCCAAAGAAGAGCCGGTCAATGCCCTCGGCAAAGTCCGATGGAGTGAAGGAGGATTGCTCGACGGCCCTTAGCAGGTGTTCATTCATGGAGTCTTCCCGGCCTCCCTTTTCCGCCAACGCCAGAAAACGACGGCAAACACAAACAAGCACAGAAGCGACACCAGGCGCAGTAACTTCATTATGGCGAGACTGTAACGTCCGCTGGACGGGTCATAGTCATAGCAGAGCAGGAGTATGGGGTTTGCCGGTGCCGGCCGAGAGCCTGGCGATCGGGCGGAAGCGATCAGCCGCTCGATATCCGCGGTACGATAATTAATTCCTGCCATGAAATCCCGTACTCGTCCCTGGGTATCCAGTATGACCACGCCACTGGGGTGGGCAAACTGGGCTTTACGAGGGTCGTAAACAAACTGGAAACCGGTTGCATTGGCCAGTGCCTCGATACTGTCGGCACTGCCCCTAAGGAAGCTCCATTGGCTCATCACCCCGGCCTCGGGATAACGCCGAGTCAGATTCTGCTGTTGATGTATCGCATCATCCCGGGTCGCCCCTGGGTCCATACTGACAACCACTATCTGAAAATCCTGCTTCCCGCTGTCAGGAAGCCTGCTACTGCTATCCGCGAGTCCGTTGAGAATCAGCCCGCATAAATTGGGGCAATCAAACCAGGCGAAGGTCAGAAGACTGATATGATTTTGAAGAATCGCACCCGTGGTCACGGGTCCCCGGGTGCTTGAAAACTTCAGGTCCGACGGCACGGGCGTACCGGGTACAGGATTGAAACTTACCTGTGCCATGATATCGGCGTCCCTGTGCACAGACGTGTCGGCACACACGACCTCACCATGAAAAACGGCCGCTAGGATGCAGATGAGGATCGGTCGGAGTTTCACCGCTGATCTCCCGAGTCAGGCGCTGTCCCGCGATAATTCATTGATTGCTGCACGACCAGTTTCATTGCCTGATCAATGGGTATATGGATAACCTGCTCATCGCGGGAGATCCAACCATAGCGCTCAAGGTGTTCGCGTTCATCATCCTGTTTTCGGTCCAGCGCGGCGGCATTCGGGGAGTTTTGGGTGAGCTGTGCCTTGGGGGGCGCGGATTCGGGGTAGCTTTCATAAAAGATATACAAAGCCGTCATTGCGATTGTCAGAACGACGACCACTACCAGGAGCGTGGCGAGTACAGGTTTGACAGCGATCGCTGGCGTTTCATGATTGGCCATGATTTGTCAGCGCCCCCCGTGATCAGCGTTGCCTGCTGTTTGCCGCTGATTGAGCAGGACACCAACAGCTACTATCCATAGGCAGACAAGACACAGGGCCATAAGCCAGTCCCACAACCAACCGCCCGGCTTGTTGCCGAGAATCGGTACAAGGTACCAGCCCACCAGTGTCAGATGTCCCAACAAAAGCAGCGTGGAAACCGTAGCCAGACCTTTTGAAGAATTCTTGATACGACGAAACAGCAACAGGAGAATGGGCAGCCCGATATACAAGCCTGCGCTCATCCACATGAGCACTTCACCGAACAGGCTGAAGCGCTCTGTGTACCAGATGATTTCGCCGGGCAAATTTGCCTCCCAGACGATAAGATAATCCATGTACAGACAGTAACCGTGGAACATCACTGCGCTCAGGAGCAGGTTGCCAAGATCGCTATTGATCTTCCGCCGTTCGCTGTTTGCCGGATCGTGCCAGTGGCCGATGCTGGTGATCAGAATCGCCAGGGCCAAGCCAGCGACAAGTTGCTCGCTGATGAGCAAGAAACCGATCATGGTGGTGCTGCTGCGAGGTATCAAACTCATGAACCAATCCACCGCAAACAGCGACGTTAATAGCACAAAACCAATGAGACAGGCTGCGGCGCGAGCCGGGGATACTTTCAGTGGCTGATGAAACGACCAGACGGCCATACTGGCGGCTATACCCAACCATACGGCCCAGCAGAGACCGCTTCTCAGCACCAGCAATCCGGGCTGGAGCCAACGGCATTGATGGGCCGTGATATCAAGTTGCTCGCAGTCGCCAGCCGCCCACGGGAATACCGCGTCCAGCGAAAACCACAAAGGGATACTCAACAGGCCCAACATGGGTAGAGTCGCAACCAGGGCCCGCAAGGGAGACGCAATCGACGTTCCCCAATGACCGCCGGACAAACTCCATATCAACAAAATTGCCATGGCCCCCAGAATAATGTTGAGGCAACTGAGCCAGGCAAAGACATAGCCATGAACCAGCGGCATCGGCAACAGAATCACCAGTACCGATGCGGCCACCAGCAGGCTTGCCCAAACGAGTGGCAAACCTGCGTGCAGAGGTAATAGCCCGGAATTCCAGATTTTCATGGCGATGCATCAACCATGTTCATGGCCTCGCGAAATTCGGGATGCTGTTTCAGGTTGATATGCTGACTTTTCTGCAGGGCTTGAATGTAAAAGGCAATACGCCAGCGATCATCGGGTGCAACACGATCGGCGTAGGAATACATAATGCCGTACCCCTCACTAATGACGTTGTAGAAGTGGGAGATTTCAGCCTGTCGCAACCGCTCGATATGAAATGACGGAGGCTGCGGAAATCCCCGCTGTACCACGGGTCCCTCACCATTACCGAGCAGGCCATGGCACGGCCTGCAGTAAATGTTGTAGCGTTCGCGACCGCGTTCGATATACTCGCGAGTCACCTGTAACGGCTGGGCCACATTTAGTGGCTGGCCTCGAGGAACAGTCCCGGCCGGCGGCAGGCGTGCGGCCTGCTTGTTGTAAAAAGCCGGAGCCGCTTCCAGCGCTTCGTATTTGGGTTGATCACTCATGCGTTGTTCGCAGCCGCCCAGAAGGAGCGCTATGGTGGAGCAGGCAATCGGCACCGGTAAAAAAAACCACCTGATAATAGCTGCCAGAGTCATCATGGATCCTGTCATTACCGCTCCTGTAACCAATGGGGGTTGACGGGGTACCAGGTTGAAATGGGGAGTTGCTTCATGTCTTCCTCAGTGCACTGGGGGTCGATGTCCCTCGTGGTTTTTATCAGCAGAAAGAATCGGTCACGACTCGCCAGATCAAAATCCTGCACATCGAAAACAGGATGATGAAGCTGCGGTAGCCGGTTGACCCAGAGTGTTGCCAGAAAACCGGTCAAGGCGGCAAACAGTACAATCATTTCAAAGGTCACTGGAATAAACGCGGGCCAGGAATGCATGGGTTTTCCGCCGGAGAGAATCGGATAATCCATCACGGCGGAATAGTATTGAATTCCATAACCGATCAGTCCGCCAACCAGACCACCGATCAGAACGAGCAGCGCGATGGGGTTGGGTGAGGGTGGCAGAACGTCTTCCAATTCGGGAATGGGGAAGGGGACAAAAGCCTCAACAATATCGTAGCCAATTTGAGTCACCTTTTTTGCGGCGGCCAGCAGTTCATCAACGTCATCGAGCTCAAGCAGATAGCCGCGCAATTCAAAATCCATCATCGGACAAGCCTCTTCTTGGCGGCCAGCACCTTTTTCTCGTATTCGAGTTCCTTTTCTTCATAAATGGATACCGCCGGTAGAAAACGGATAAACAACAGGAACAAGGTAAAAAACAGCGCGATGGAACCGAGCAGCATGCTCCAGTCAACCCAGGTGCCGTAGGACGTTCCCCAGGCCGACGGCAGAAAATCCCGATGGGTGCTGGTAAGTACAATGACGTAGCGTTCCAGCCACATGCCCACATTGATAATGAGCGCTATTGCGAACAGCAGGCGCGGACTCCGTCGAACGAATGACCACCAGAGACTCTGGGTGACAAGGACATTGATGAACATCATGATCCACCACGTCTGGGCGTAGGGGCCGAACATGCGGTTCAACGCCATGTAGCGCTCATATTCGTCGCCGCTGTACCAGATCATGAAATGCTCTGCCAGGTAACCGTAATTGACGACAAGGCCCGCGGCCAGCATGACCTTGGCCAGAACATTCAGATGCCGCGCGGTGATCATGTCGTAAAGCTGGAACAAACGGCGCATGGGTATGGCAATCGTCAGCACCATGGCCAGCCCGGAAAAGAGGGCACCCGCAACAAAATAGGGCGGGAAGATTTGCGAGTGGTATCCGGGCACCAGCGTCACCGCGAAATCCAGCGCAATGACGCTGTGGACGGATACCACGAGAGGCGTGGCTAGGCCGGCAAGAATCAGATACGCCATTTGATATCGGTGCCAATGCGTGGCCGCGCCGCGCCATCCAAGCGCGAACAGACCGTAGAGACGTTTGGTGGTTACGGATTTGGCACGGTCGCGCATGCTGGCCAGGTCAGGTATCAATCCGAGGTACCAGAACAGCAGGGACACAATGATGTAAGTGGCTATGGCAAAAAAGTCCCACACCAGAGGGCTGCGCCATTGGGGCCAGATGCCCATGGTTGCGGGGTAGGGGATCAGCCAGTAGAAAAACCAGGGACGCCCCAGATGGATAATCGGAAACAGCCCTGCAATGCCCGCGGCAAACAAGGTCATGGCTTCGGCAAACCGATTGATCGATGCCCGCCAGTCCTGTCGCAGCAAAAGAAGTATGGCGGAGATCAAAGTACCGGCATGCCCGATGCCGATCCACCACACCACATTAATGATCGGAAACCCCCAGGCAACCGGGATATTGATACCCAGCAGACCAATGCCGAGGGTAAAGACCAGTGTCACCGTGTAGAGAAACAGCAATGCGAATGCGGTACAGGCACAGAATATCAGCAACCAGCTTCTGCGCGACCCTGACAGAGGGATCGCCGATATCCGGCTTCCAATGGACGCATAGCTGAGTCCTTTGCTCATCGCCGACTCATTCCCTGCCATGTCACCCGACCTCCCCATCGCCCGCACCCGGAGGCTGCCCAGGATTGAATGAGGGGTTTACATTGTGAATACGTGCAACATAGGTGGTGCGCGGGCGAGTATTAAGCTCGGCCAGCACCTTGTACGACAGAGGATGCTGCCGGCTTTTTGCGACCTGCGCATTTTTGTCATTGATGTTGCCGAAAACAATGGCTTCGGTTGGACATGCCTGCTGGCAGGCTGTAATAACTTCCTGATCCTGTATGTCCCGCATCTCCTTTTTCGCGGTGATCCTTGCCTGGCTGATGCGTTGCAGACAATAGGTGCATTTCTCCATGACGCCTCGGGAACGCACCGTAACATCCGGATTATGCATTGGCGCCATGGCTTCCTTGCGCGGCGAGCTGTAGTTGTAGTCCATG
>CAZEWY010000040.1:0-21199 GCA_964515945.1 uncultured Cellvibrionaceae bacterium | reverse complement strand
CGAATAGTCCGCCGCCACCAACTTGTAGCCTTTGGGCGCGACAAAGGCCTGTCGGATGCGGCGTCCCTCTTCCGTGCGAATGGGTATGTTCTGCAGATTGGGATCGTTGGAAGACAAGCGACCCGTGGCTGCGACTGCCTGCTGGTAGGAGGTGTGCACCCGGCCCGTGGCCGCGTTGATCATCAGCGGCAGCTTGTCCGTGTAGGTGGACTTGAGCTTGGACAGGCCGCGGTACTCCATCAGAATTTGCGGGAGGGGGTAGTCCAAGGCCAGCTCCTGGAGTACCTCTTCCGCCGTCGAGGGTGCGCCCTTGGGGGTTTTTTTGATCACCGGCAGACCCAGCTTCTCGAACAGTATCACGCCCAGTTGCTTGGTGGAGCCCAGATTGAATTCCTCGCCAGCCAGCTCGTAGGCCTGCTGCTGCAATTCCTGCAAGCGTATGCCCAGTTCGTGGCTGTGATCGGCAAGTGTCTGCCTGTCGATATAAACGCCGTTGCGCTCGATGCGCGACAGCACCGGCACCAGTGGCACTTCCAGGTTACGCAGCACCTCCGGCAGGCGCCCCTGGGCTTGCAGTTGCGGCCACAACATCTGATGCAGTTGCAGGGTAATGTCCGCATCCTCGGCGGCGTAGGGTGCTGCCTCTTCGAGGTGTATCTGGTTGAAGGTGAGCTGCTTGGCGCCCTTGCCAGCGATGTCCTCGAAATGAATGGTCGAGCGGCCGAGATGGGTCATGGCCAGCGTATCCATATCGTGGCGATTGGAGGTGCTGTTCAACACATAGGATTCAAGCATGGTATCGAAGGCGATGCCGCGCAGGGTGATGCCGTGGTTGGCGAGCACACTGGCATCGTATTTCAGGTTCTGCCCCACCTTTTTGGATTCCGGATCTTCCAGAAGTGGCTTCAGTGCATCCAGCACTGTCTTGCGACTCAGCTGCGGCGGTGCGCCCAGATAGTCGTGACCGAAGGGCACATAGGCCGCCTCGCCGGGAGTAACCGCAAACGAGACGCCCACCACTCGCGCGTCTATATAGTTGAGGCTGGTGGTTTCGGTATCGAAGGCAAAGAGATCCGCTTGCCTGAGCCGGTCAATCCAGGTGGCGAGGGCCTCCTCGGTCAACAGGGTTTCGTAATTGGCAGGGCTCTGCTGGCTGACGGCACTGATCGCAGCCTCGCCCAGACTCGCCTGGGCGCCTCCGGTATAAGCCTCGCACTCCAGTTCCTCCACCCAGGCCTTGAATTCCATGGCCTTGAACCAGTCCAGCAGCGTCGCTGTATCGGCCGGCCCCGGCACCAGTTCCTCCAGTGTCAGTTCCAGGGGCACATCAGTCTTGATGGTCGCCAGTTCATGGGAGAGCCAGGCCTGCTCCCGGTGCTCTTCCAGCTTCTTCGCCATGGTCTTGGCACCGCGGAAATCCAGGGCTGCAATGCTGTCGAGATTGTCGTAGATGCCTTTGAGGCTGCCGAGATTCTGCAACAGCGCCAGCGCCGTCTTCTCTCCCACCCCCGGCACGCCGGGAATATTGTCGACCTTGTCCCCCATCAGCGCCAGAAAATCGATGACCTGGGGTGGCCCGAAACCGAACTTTTCCATTACGCCCGCCTCATCCAGAGTGGTCTGCGTCATGGTATTGACCAGGGTGACGTGCTCGCTGATGAGCTGCGCCATGTCCTTGTCTCCGGTCGATATCACCACATGACGCCGCTGTTCGGTCGCCGCCAGTGCCAGGGTACCGATAACGTCGTCCGCCTCCACCCCGTCAATGATCAACAGCGGTAGGCCCATGGCGCGGATGATGCCGTGAATGGGCTCGATCTGGTCGCGCAACTCGTCGGGCATGGGCGGTCGGTGCGCCTTGTAATCGGCAAAAATCTCATCCCGGAAGGTTTTGCCCTTGGCATCGAAAACTACTGCGATAGGGCTCGCCGGATAATCCTTGGCCAGGCGGCGCAACATGCTGATCACCCCTTTCACCGCGCCGGTGGGTTGGCCCTTGGCGTTGTTCAGCGGGGGCAAGGCGTGAAACGCGCGGTAGAGGTATGAAGATCCGTCCACTAAAACGAGAGGGGCTGATATGGAGGTATCCGGCATGGGTGTCTGATGTCCTTTGAGTGCTTGGCAACTTTGGGTAGCCAAGGATACCGAGCCTACATGGAAAATGGAAAAAATGGGGGTCAGGAATCCCCGTTCCGCTGAACCGTCATATTAATGCGAATAATTCTCGTTACTATTAATTAGCGATGTATTTGGCTTTTGTTACCGTTTACCACTGCTAATTTAAATTTGAACTGCGTCAAATAAATGCAAAATTTTCAATTGCTTGACAATATCTTCAAGAAAACGGTTGTACTGGCGCTTGAGCTAGTGTTACCATATGTAACGTTGAGTAACACAACGAACACGAACGACGGCTACCCAGTCCGACGTTCGGTATCAACCACCCAAGAAGGAGAAGACACATGAACAAATTCGTTTTTCTTCTGTTAGCAGCTTTGAGCGCCAAAAGCGCACTCGCTGGTGAGGTTGGTGCCCAATACCCGCAGTTAGCAAATTTGGATTCCGCCAATCTGGCGTTTGCAAGTGTGGATACAGGCGTCAGCACAAACTGGACTAGTGCGCCCATTAGCGAAAAAGCTTCAGCAGATCAGATTGCAGAGCTGCAGCAACTGAACGCGCAGATTGATGCCCGGATCTCGGAAGATCTGGAAAAACGCATAGCAGAAAAAATGGAACTGACTTTTGCATACTGATTGCCACTGCTAGGTGAAGGATCGGAAAGCGCCGGAAGGACACATCCATCATTCGAATGGATAGTTTTTCCGGCCGGTAACAAACATTGAATTGATTGATTTTTGGTTTTCGTATCGGCTCCGTGCTGGCCATGCCGCCGGAGACCACTGAACCCCCCTGTACTCTTCTCTCCCTCCCTCATCTCTTGGTACAGGGGTTTTTTTTCTTCCAGATTCCCAACACCCTCCAGCTATCCGCCTGCGCTGACGAACATTTACCGTACTGCGGACTCGAAGTTCCACCGCATGCTACTCAAACAGGACGGTCGTTCAGCAATGACTTCAATTCCACGGACAGGTCGCTTTGCGCAGCCACTGCTCTTGTTCGTGCTCGTGCCCTTCCTGTCAATCATGACAGCAATAATGACGGTCCCGGCCCAGGCCCTGGACTTGCCATTCCTCGGCCCCGAAAAGGATTTTGAACTGCGCTTTCCCGCCGAGTCGCGGGCAAGGCACCAGGAGCTCAGGGAAGCCATCAGCAAGGAGCTGATGCAACAGAAGGAAGACAGCGCGCGCCTCCAGCAGTACTCCTCACAGTACAAGACCGACCGCTATCAAGCCGATACTATCCGGCGCATGCTCCGCGCCCGGGGTTATTACGGCCACGAGTTGAGTTACCGGCGCTACAACGGCAAGGCGGTTTACGTCATAGAACCGGGACCGCTCTACAAGGTCGCGGAACTTGTCATTGATTTCCCCGAGGGTCTCGCCAAACCCGACCCGCGGCTTCTGGAACTGCGCGTGGGCATGCCCCTGCGGGCGGAATATGTGCTGGCCGCGCGCAACACCATCGTCGACTGGATCTATCTGAACCTCTGCCTGTATGAGGTTCAGGTGGACTACCAGGCGCGGGTGTATCACCAGGACCAGACTGCATCCGTCACCTACACCTTGGCGCCCAGCCAGGATGTCCGATTTGGCGAACTGGATTTGACCGGCATGGAAACCATCGAGGCGGATTATCTGCGGGCGCGCCTGCCGTTGCAGAGGGGAGGTTGCTTCAATCGGCATCAGATTGATCAGGCTCGGCTGGCGCTGCTGCAGACCAATCTCATCTCCAGCGTCAACGCCGAGATAGCACCGCCACAGGATGATGCCGTGGCAGTCACTTTCAATGTCGAAGAGCGCCGCCACCGCACCTTCAGAACCGGTATCGGCTACGACATGGACATAGGCGCCAGCGCATCCCTCGGCTGGGAACACCGCAATTTGCTGGGGCGGGCGGAAAATCTCGATATCAGTACCCGCGTCAGCGAAATCGGTGCAACGCTGGAATCCCAGTTTACCGTGCCGCATTTTCGTCGCGCGGACCAGAGCCTGGTGCTCTACGCCCACAGCCTTCAGGAAAAACCCGACGCCTATGAAACCACGGGCGCGTCCGTGGGCGCCGCGCTGACGCGCCAGATTTCCGATGAGCTTTTCGGCAGCCTCGGCGTCAAGCTGCGCTATTCCGAGGTTCTGGAGGACACGGCGAAGGATGATTTTGTGCTCTTCTCCATACCTTTCAGTATCGAGTTCGATAAGCGCGACAACATTCTGAACCCCCATTCCGGCTGGCGCACGGGTATTGCACTTGAGCCTTTTACCGATGTGGGTGAGACCGCGCGACGCTTTCTCAAGTCCCGCTTCAGTGCCAGCGCCTTTCACACGGAATATCAATGGCGCGGCGCGCCCACCTTCGCCGCCAAACTGGCCGTGGGCACCATTACCGGCGTCGCGCGGCAGGAGGTACCCGCGGATTTGCGCTTCTATGTCGGCGGCGGCGGTTCGGTCCGGGGTTATAAATACCAAACCTTGGGGGATTTGACCGACGGGGAACCCGACGGTGGCCGTTCCTATACCGAGCTGGCCTTCGAGGTCCGTGTGCGCTTCAGCGACAGTTGGGGCGCCGTGGCCTTCCTCGACGGCGGTTACGCCTATCCGGAAGAGCTGCCGTCCTTTGGCCAGAACCTCCTGTGGGGAACGGGCCTGGGGCTGCGCTACCTGACCGATTTTGCGCCCATCCGCTTTGATATTGCGGTGCCGCTGGACCGCCGCGAAGGTATCGATGACGCTTTTCAGCTGTATATCAGTATTGGGCAGGCATTCTGATGAAACGGCCGACCCGCAAAAACCTCATTCGATTCGTTGGCATTCCATTGCTGTTGTCGCTGCTACTGATCATTCTGCTGGGTGCGACCGTGGCATGTCTGCTCGGCA
The DNA here is from genome assembly GCA_964515945.1 of uncultured Cellvibrionaceae bacterium. Taxonomy (GTDB): domain Bacteria; phylum Pseudomonadota; class Gammaproteobacteria; order Pseudomonadales; family Cellvibrionaceae; genus CAYQQJ01. Next base: position 16,208 of record CAZEWY010000040.1, on the reverse strand, counting down.
CCCAGGGCGGACGCCTGTGGCTGCTCGACAAGGGACTCGCTGTGGGCCTGGGCGATGGGCCGCTTCAGGTGAGCGTCGAAAATGTCCGGACACCCAGCCTCGGCAATTGGTCCGTGGACCGGCTGCTGGTGACCCGCCAGCAGGAAACCTGGCTGGATATCCGGGACCTGCACCTGCAATGGCGGCCACGGGCGTTACTGCAAAAACGCTTATTGGTGACGTCCGTGGGTGCCCGACAAGTGGATCTGGATCCAACGGCCGGCGCACAGACCAAGGAACCGGCGGAGTCGGATGCTGGAGGCGGTTTGAGCCTGCCTTCGATGGCAATACAGAATTTGGAGCTCGATCGTTTCCGGCTGACCGGCGGCTCAACGCAGATTCCCGATCTGCATATCGCGGGTAACTTGCGCGCCCTCCACTCCCTGCCGCTGCTGCTGAACCTGCGCATCGACACTCTCCCCAAGGGGCCGACGGCGCCTGCGCACCTGACCATTGAGTCCCAATCCGAAAGCCACAACCGGATTTCAGTGCGAGGCTCGGTCACGGAGGAGCCCGGTGGCTGGCTGAGCCAGCAACTGAAGTTGCCGGCGGAAATCGGGATTGACGCCGGCTTTGCAGCAATCGTGGGGCGCCAGCCACGGGGATACCGGCTGTCATTGCACAGGCTGGAGCTGCCTTTCCTGGCGCACCATCTCAACGCCAGCGGGGAGGTCTTTGCCGACCCGCACCTGCGAACACTGGCGATAAACGAGCTGCAACTGAGTACTGATGACCGGCAACACCGGCTGACCGGCTCCCTGTCTCGCGAGGGTGTGGATCTGGGTTTGGACCTGCAACTCACCCTCAACCGGTTCCCCCTAGATCTGCTGTCGCCCTGGATAAGACAACTGGATGATGGCTGGGTGTCCGCGCAGATCCATGCGGGGGGCACTCTGGACAATCCACTGCTCAGCGGCCGGATGTCGGGCACCAGCCAGTACAAGGGGCAAATGCTCAATCTCGACCTGGCAGGTGACTTCAGTCGTCGGCAACTCAGTTTCCGGCAACTATCCGCCGGGTTTGGAATCACGAAACTCCGGGCCGAGGGGCGGCTGGATCTGGAAGGCGCAAACAGCCAACTCAGCTTTGCTCTGCAAAATTTTCCCAATGATTATCTCAACCTATTGGAGGTGCCCGTTCCGGCACTCCCCTCCCAACTCAAGTTCCGGATTCTCAATGCCGATGGCCAACTCACCGGCGATTACCGCGACCCCCGGGTACGGCTTCAAGCATCCGCCAAGGGCAGCTTTCGCCAGGGAAACGAGCACCGGACATTTACCGCCAGGGTCGACGCCAAAGGCAGCAGACAGCGACTTTCATTCGGCTCGGCCGTGATACAGATAGCCGGCGCCCAGGCGGAAGCCAATGGCGTGATCGACTTGCAGGGCGATGAATCGGATCTGGGGCTCAGGCTGAATGAGGTGCCGCTGTCCCTGCTGGAACTGGCGCAAGTTGATCTGCCGTCGGATTTCGATGCCAATCTCAGCGGCACTGCCAGACTCACCGGCTCACTAAAAAAGCCCCGGGGCAGCGGAAAGTTACTGGCGAAGGGTCAATTTCGCGGAGCGCCCTTCAAGCTCGAACTCGAGGCCAATGGCAGCCGCCAACAGATCCAGTTGCGGCACGCCCAGGCGAGCGTCGGCGACGCGTTGCTCACCGCGAACGGCATAATCGACCCGATGGGAAGGGCAACGGACCTGAGCCTGGAACTCGACCAGACACCGCTAAGCCTGCTGGAGCTGGCCGGTATCGAGCTGCCCAATGGCCTGACCGCCGATATTTCCGGCTCTGCCACCCTGACCGGCGCTCTGCCTCTGCCACAAGTTGACAGCGAGATGCATCTGGACGGGGTCTATAAGGAATTGCCGTTCGCACTGACTGCCAATGGCAGCTTTATCGAGAAGCGCCTTCAGGTCGACAAATTGCAACTGGATCTGGATGACACCACGGCACTGGAAGTCTCGGGCTTTCTGCAACCGGATGCCTACGACCTGCAACTGACTGTCAACGATCTGCCCCGTCACACGGTATCGCAACTCGGCTGGAACCTTGTCACCGGGGATTTCAACGGCAAGCTGCATGTCCAGGGCACGCCGACCGAACCCAGCATCGAGGGTCACTTTTTTTACGGCGGCCAATTAACCGGGCTGGATTTGGCCAGTGGCGAGGAAACCACCTTTGACCTCGGCTGGGAAACGGATATCACCACGAAAAATCGCGTCCTGTCGGTGATATCGTCCTTCAGCCGGAACCGGCAGGACACCGGCGGCTTCCGACTGACGTTGCCGATCAGCGACTATCTATCTTATATAGACAAGGGCGGCACTCCCGCCGATATGCCGCTCGCTTTCAGCCTGGATGGTGCCGTGGATCTCGCCATTCTCAGCCTCCTGCTGGACCCGGACATCCACAGGATCAGCGGCCGCGCCGCTGTGCGCGTCGACGCCGGGGGAAGCCTTGCCCGCCCGCGAGTCACTGGCGTGCTGGAACTGCTCAATAGCCGCTACGAGAATACATTGAGCGGCACACTCTTCACCGATATACAGCTACTGCTGAAGAGCAGCGGCACGCGCCTGAATATCGTCGAAGCGATTGCCCGGGGCCGGGGCCAGGGCACGGTCAAAGCCCGCGGTCAGATTGATTGGGCACAGCCACACAGTGAAACCGCCGTGGATATAGTGGTCACCGCCGACGATGCCGCCCTGCTGCAACGGGACGATATCGATGGCGAAGTGAGTGGTGAAATCACCCTGGCGGGCAGCTTCGATGAACTGTGGCTGAAAGGCAACCTGGATGTAGCGCCTTTTGCAGCCAATATCGAAGTGGCTCTGCAAAGCCAGATTCCCGAGATCGAGGTGATCGAGATTTATGGGGATTCCGATGAAATTGAAAGTGATACCGGCCAGGCCTCGAGCCTGATGCCGACTATCAGGCTCGACCTGACCATCGAGGCGGATCAGCAGGCCTACCTGCGCGGGCGCGGTCTGGAGGCGGAACTCGCCGGCCAGATCGACCTGACCGGCAGCGTGAACGAACCCCATTTCGATGGGGAGTTCAGTGTGCTCAGGGGGGTGTTCGAAGTCTTTGGCCACAAGTTTGAGCTGCTGCAAGGCGAGGTCATCTTTGCCAATAATGCCCTCTACTTGTTCATACCCGGCCAACTGATCATGGACGAATATACTATTCGCGCAGAGCTGTCCGGCACTGTGGAAACCCTGTCACTGTCGTTAACCTCCGTGCCCGATCTACCCGAAGATGAAATTCTGTCGCGGCTGATTTTCGGCAAATCCGCCCAGAATATCACCGCGTTTCAGGCGATACGCCTGGCTGGCGCCATACAGACCCTGCGGGGCGGCGGCGGTGGCTTTGACCCCATAGGGTCCACCCGGGACGCTCTGGGCGTGGATACCCTGTCCGTCGAATCCGCCAGCACCGATGCCGGGACCGGTGTCTCCGTCGGCGTGGGCAAGTACATCAACGAACGTGTCTACCTCGAAGTCAAACGCACCCCCGACGAAATCCGCCCTTGGCAGGGCAGCATAGAAATCGAGCTCACCCCGCGCCTGCATCTGAAAAGCACCACCGGCGGCGACGGCAGCGCCGGCGCGGAGCTTCTGTGGAAGAGGGATTTTTGAGGGAAAAGGGAAAAGAATTTCGGTGGGCGGTATTACAAATCAAGAGGGCAGGTACTGCCGCCCACTACATGGATGTTTCGTGATCCCATTAAGACCGCAGCGCTTTGAGCGGCACGAATCTTTTCCCTTTTCCCTTTCATCTAGCTCTACCTCAAACACTCCACAAAACTGCGGCCAAGGTCCGTAATAAGCGCCGGGTAGGAATCGATATCGGGGTTAAGAGCCAGGGGATCAGCGGCGACAACGGGGATTTTGAACAGGCGTTCCAGGCGTGCACTTGAAGAAGCGGGTTCACCGGCTTCGACGATCAGGCATCGGGCGGATTTTAATTTGCGGGCGGTTTCGCTCAGGTGCCTGGCGCTCAGACTCTGGTCGGGCAGCGCCGATACGGCAGCCAATTGCTTCAGGTTGAAATAGTTCGCGAAATGGCTGAAGGCGTCATGGCCGACACCGAACCCGTGGTGTGCCACCGGCGCCAAGTCATCTTTGACAGCCTTGCTGGCGGCATCAAGTCGGGCCTGAGCCGCGGCGGCGTTGTCGGCAAAAGTCTGGCCCAGTTCCGGTCGCAATTGCGTCAGGCGCGCGGCCACTGCCTGAAGTATGGTGGCACCGTTGGCGGGACTGAGCCACAGATGTAGATCCCGACGGGGGTGCTCGTGGCCGCGATGAGGGCTTGCCTCAGTAGGCTCCGGCCAGGACAGGCCAGGCAGCTCGGACAGGGTCAACAGCCGCCCGTTGGCGCCCGGCGCAATGACACCAGCGAGGAAGCGTTCGAATTCAGGGCCGAGCCAAACCAGCAGGTCGGCGTCCTCGATTTTTTGCATGTCCGATATGCGCAAGCTGTAATGGTGGGGCGATGCGTCTCCCGCCAGCAGGACGTCCACATCGGCGGCTTCGCCGGCTACGTCCTGTGCCAGCAACGCCAGTGGCCGAATCGTCGCCAGCACTTTGAGGTGCTCGCTTTCCCCCGCCCAGGAGTTGCTGAAGGAAAAAACACACGCGAGGCAAAGCCCCGTCATCCAGATGCTGCTACTGCGCTTCATACAGCCTTTCATACAATCCTTTTATACATAAAGGCTTCTCGCCCACCTGATTCGACCAACTGCCCGCGACAAAGGTTATATAATAACATATCATTCTTCCTTTTCGATTTTGACGACCGACTTATGACCGATTCCCTGGCCTACCAGGCTCATAACCATCAGGCCTGCATCAGCGATGCGCTCAAGCGCGCCCAGCAGATATGCAATACGCGCGGCGCGCGCCTCACGCCGCTGCGACGGACGGTATTGGAACTGGTATGGCAAAATCACAAACCGCTGGGTGCCTATGCGCTCATGTCCATGCTGGAAAGGGAGGATGCGCGCAAGGTGGCGCCGCCCACGGTTTACCGGGCGCTGGATTTCCTGCTGGAAAATGGGCTGATTCATCGGGTACACCGGCTCAATGCCTATATCGGCTGTCCGGATCCTGAGCAACCCCATGTCGGCAATCTGCTGATTTGCCGCCAGTGCAGCATAGCAATGGAGGTGGACTCGCAGCCCCTGGCCGAAGCGCTATCGCGTGTATCCGAGCAATATAGTTTCGCGAGTGAAGAACACACTCTGGAAATTGTCGGCCTCTGCCGCCGCTGTCGCGGGGAGGGAAAACCATGACCACGCCACTGGTCAGCCTCGACCGGGCCAGCGTGACTCACAACGGCCAGAGCCTGGTGCGGGATATCTCTCTGGAGCTGCACGCTGGCGAAATCGTCACTGTTATAGGGCCCAATGGTGCCGGCAAGAGCACACTGGTCAAACTGGCGACCGGCCTGATCAAACCAAGCTCCGGATCAGTCACACGCCAGCCCAAACTACGCATCGGCTATATGCCCCAGAAGCTCGGCTTCGACCCCAGCCTGCCTCTCACGGTCCAGCGCTTCCTGACCCTGTCCAACCCCGACCGGCGCCAGGTCGAGGAAGCCCAGATGCGCCTGAACATCGGCCATCTCAGCGCCAAAACGGTGCATGTACTGTCCGGCGGAGAGCTGCAACGGGTTCTGCTGGCCCGGGCGCTGCTGCGTCAACCGCAATTGCTGGTGCTGGACGAACCGGTTCAGGGTGTGGATATTACCGGCCAGACCGAGCTCTACGGCTTGATTACCAGCCTGCGCCGGGAGTTGGGCTGCGGGGTACTCATGGTCTCCCATGATTTGCATCTGGTCATGGCGCAGACCGACCGGGTCGTCTGCCTCAACCATCATATTTGCTGCCAGGGTCAGCCGGAAAAGGTCAGCACCGACCCGGCCTATCTGCAATTGTTCGGGCGCGACGCCGCCGAGGCCATAGCCGTCTATACCCACAGACACGACCATAGCCATAATTTGCACGGTGATGTAGTTGGCGGTGCAGTCGGGAATGCGTCCTGCAATCATGGTGCGGGCATGGCTCCGAGTGATTCCCATGGCGAGCACCACTGATATGCCGGATTTCCTCATTTACGCACTCGTCGCCGGTCTTGGCGTCGCCATTGTCGCCGGACCGCTGGGCTGCTTTGCGGTGTGGAGACGCATGGCCTATTTTGGTGACACTCTGGCACATTCGGCTTTGGTAGGCATCGCACTGGGCCTGCTGTTTGATATCAATATCACCCTGGCCATTGTCTGCTGCTGTCTGTTTCTGGCGCTGTTACTGGTGCAATTGCAGAAGCAGCGCAGTCTTGCCAGCGATACCCTGCTTGGCATTCTGTCGCACTCGGCCCTGGCCCTGGGGCTGGTCAGCGTCAGTCTTTTCGCCGACGCTCGCATTGATCTTTTCGCGTATCTGTTCGGCGATTTGTTGATGACCACGACAGGGGACATTCTCACGATTGCCGGCGTTGCCCTGGTGGTATTGGTGATACTGGTCCTGCTATGGCGGCGGCTTCTCGCCATGACCATCGACGAGGACCTGGCCCGAGTGGAGGGTGAACCCGTGGCGGCCCTGCGCACTCTGCTTATGTTGCTGATGGCGCTGGTGATTGCCATTGCCATGAAAGCGGTGGGCGTGCTGCTGATTACCGCGCTGCTCATCATTCCGGCGGCTGCCAGCCGACGGTTGAGCACTACCCCAGAAGCCATGGCGATAACCGCATCCCTGCTCGGATGCCTGGCGGTGTTCGGCGGGCTGGCAGCGTCCTGGTGGTGGGATGCACCGGCGGGACCCGCCATAGTGCTGGCCAGCTCGGTCATCTTTGTGCTGGCTCATCTCCTCAATCGCCAGCGATAAAGAGGCATCTAATCCAAACCACCCGGTTTCGCGAGTTGAAAATTCTCGAACTGTGGACCGGGTCACAAACCGGCGTCGCCTTCCAGTCGCAGGCCCTTTACACCTTGCCGAAGGTGGCACTGTGTCCTATTTTTCAGGGTGAATTAACTGAATTTCTTCCGGCAATATCTCTTTACAAGACTCACTTTTAAAGATTAACGCGATCGACCTTCCAAGCACCATAAAGTCCTGCCGCAGGCCAGATGGTCCCGGGCACGATTCCGCGACTCCCGATTTGGGGCGTGTCGCTCCCTGGAAATGACGCATCTTGTAGAAAGCACCTTAAGGATGCCCTTGCATGAGTACTGAGACTGTCCCCAAACGACCCTCGTCTCCTGCTTCCAGTTTTTCCGAATGGCCCAGTTCCCTACGTCACGCTCTCGCGGTTTCCGGTATTGCTTTGCTGATGATCGGCGCCAGCGTCCTGATCTATATGACCGGCGGCACCAGCTATGCCTATTCCTATCTGATCCTGATTCCGGTAATCCTCTCCGCTTCACTCTACCGCCTGCATGGAGGATTGATTGCCGCCGTGTTCGCGGGCCTGGCCATAGGGCCTTTTATGCCGCTGGAAGTAGAGCAGGGCATTGCACAGGAGATGGCCAACTGGCTGGTACGTCTGACCCTGTTTCTGGCACTCGGCGGCTTTGCCGGCGCACTTTTTGGCCGACTGGCCGCTGCCAACCGTGCCCGCGAGTTGTCCCTTCGTACCGCAAATTGCGGTTTGCCCAATGAGACGGCGCTGGCTGCCGATTTATCCCGTTCCCTGTCGGCTTCTGCCAAAAATGGCAAGATGGTCGGCTTGATTCTGGTTCAGGTCGCGGATCTCGCCGAGATATTGCGGGGCATAGGTGCCGATGCGGGGGACACATTGATTCGCGCCATTGAACAGAACCTCGGGCAAAGCCTGACAAGTTCCGCGCCTATTTATCGCTTCAGCGCCACGGAGCTGATGGTCCTGTTCGAATACCAGACACCCAGGGACCTGGATAAACTCGTCGAACAGGTCACCAGCAGCGGCGAGGAATCTGTATTGGTGCGCGACCTGCCGGTACGCGCTCAGTTGGTCCTGGGTATCAGTTACGTCTGGAAGGGTCAGGTGGATCCCCAGGAACTGATTCGCCAGGTGCGGGTGGCAGTGTTCGAAGCCTCGGAGCAGCAACGCCCCTTTTGTTATTACGCGGCGGAATTCGAGCGCAATACCAGTGATAGCCTGCTGCTGGTTGCGCAGGTCAAGCGCGCGCTGACCACCGGTGAATTCGTGCTTTATTATCAACCAAAGATCCGGCTTTCGGACGGCGCTGTGTGCGGCTGCGAAGGTTTGATTCGCTGGCGCAATTCACAAGAGAAACTGATTCTGCCGAGCCTCTTCATGCCCAAGGTCGAACGAACGACTTTGATAACGCCGGTCACACGATTCGTGGCCACCCAGGCCGCCCAGTTTCTGCAACAGGGTTTTGCGGGTCCGATCAGCATCAATTTTGCGGTCAGCAACTTGTTCGACGACAAGCTCCTGCAGTGGCTATTACAACTTGCAATGGACAAGGCCATACCCGCCCAGGCATTGGAAATTGAAATCACCGAGGGCGCCCTGATCCGCGATCCAGAAGCCGCCAAACGCGTCATTCAGCGACTAAAGGACGCGGGCATTCGCGTTCTACTGGATGATTTTGGCACCGGCTATTCGTCATTTGAACACCTGCGGCACCTGCCCATTTCGGGCCTCAAGATAGATCGGGCTTTTGTCCAGGACCTGGAAACCGACCGCAGATCACACAAACTCATGGCCTGTATGGTTGAAGTGGCTCACGCACTGGATTTGACGGTAACGGCGGAGGGTGTGGAAACGGCTGGGCAGGCCAAGCTGCTTCGCGACCTTGGCTGTGACCTGGCCCAGGGGTTCTACTACGCGAAGCCCATGCCCGAGGACGACTATGAGCCTTGGCTGCGGCACTATCAAAAGGCACTGCCACTGCGCGCGTGAGGCATTTCTGCACCCCCCAATAAAACCACGCAAATAGCAACACGCAATAAAAAAGGCAAAACCAAAATGGTTTTGCCTTTTGAATTTCGCCAATTCAGGAAGCTGGCGAAGCTGTCTGCGTTAAATCGGATTTAATGCAGACAGTCGAGAATACTTAGCTTAGATAGCTACGATGTTCTCAGCCTGGGGACCTTTCTGGCCTTGAGTTACTTTGAACTCAACACGCTGGCCTTCAGCCAAAGTTTTAAAACCGTCGCCTTGAATAGCGCTAAAGTGAGCAAAAACGTCAGGGCCGGATTCTTGTTCGATGAATCCAAAACCTTTGCTTTCGTTGAACCACTTAACAGTTCCAGTAGTAGTAGACATATTACATTCCTAAAAATCACAAATAATAATGGTCTCAGTGAGACCGGGGTTGCGTAGACGATGGATGTTACTTATGAAAAACAGGACGAGCTACTACACAGAAGGCATCGTAATGGTAGGACATAAATAGGGCCGTACGTTCTAGCTAGACTAAGCTTATACGCTTTACGGTCCATGTCAAGCACTATCGCAGTGGGAGACACGGGAAAAGGTGGCACAGTTCACGGAATCAATGGTAAAGCCCCCGGCAGTCTATCGAATGCCGCCAGCACTGACGTGCGCTGGTCATTTTGCTCTCAAAGCCCGCTAAAACAGATTGAAGTCGCCAAGCAAACCGAGGATGCCGATAATGATCAGATAACCAGCCACAATGTAGTTCAGCAGGCGCGGAACGGCCAGAATCAAAATGCCGGCCAGCAGGGCCAGGATGGGGGCAAGGCTCAAAGTAACGGTCATGGATTCCTCGAAGTGTCAGTTGATAAATTACCGGGATGCCACCACGGACTGGTGTACCAGCTTCAACCGCGCCAGATCAAAGGGCGGCTTGTAAAAAGCCTGATAATAACCTTCCGGGCTTATAAGTACCAGGTTACCGGTGTGGTCCACCGTATAGTCACCATTCTCCAGCATCACCTTGTTGAACGCGACACCGACCTGACGAGTAAAGCTCATGATCTCGCGGAAGTCGCCGGTAACACCGATAAAGTCCTCATTGAAAAAACCGAGATATTTTGCCAGATTCTCCGGAGTATCCCGGGCCGGATCCAGGCTTACCAGCAACACCTGCGTCTGCTCGCGAATGGAGTCGTCGAGGGAATCGTAAACCCGGCTCAGGGTCGCCAAGGTGGTGGGACAGATGTCGGGGCAATGGGTGAAGCCAAAAAATGCAATTGTCCACTGACCTTTGAGATTTTCTAGGGTAAAGGGTTCACCGTTGTGATCGGTCATATGGAACTCTGTGATCAAGCGCGGCTGCTCGAACACAAAGGCACCGTTGACCCGCAACTCGGCGTCGGACAGGATGCGCGGCGACAGTATTTTATGGAGAAATCCACCCAGAAAAACCAGTATGACCAACAGAATAAGGGCAACGGTCTTCCAGATGCCGCGCTTTTGCTCGGCCTGCCAGTCTGTATTGGTTTCGGCCTTTGTTTCGGCACTCATTTCTTACTCACCATGTCTTGCTCAAGATGGGAAAGCTCGCTATGGCTAATTAGCTCACTGTGAAAACGTCTGAGATACGGGCAGCAGATAGTGGTCCAGCAACATGACCACGAACAGCGCCATCAGATAAATGATCGAATAGCGGAAAGTATCCATGCCCGAATTCGGGTTCTTGCCAAACAACATGCGCAGGGAGTGATACAGGAAGCCTGCGCCCAGCACCAGCGCTCCCAGCAGATAGAGCTTGTTGAGCATCCCCGTCGCGAAGGGCAGCAGGGTCACGGCGATCATGATGATGGTGTAGAGCACTATGTGAATCTTGGTGTAGTGCTCGCCGTGAGTGACCGGCAACATGGGTATTTCCGCATTGGCGTACTCGTCCTTGCGGTGCACCGCGAGAGCCCAGAAGTGCGGTGGCGTCCAGGCGAAAATGATCAACACCAGCAAGAGCGCGTGGCCGTCAATTGAGCCGGTAACGGCGGTCCAGCCCAGCAGTGGCGGCGCGGCGCCCGCCAGCCCACCGATCACGATATTCTGGGGCGTGGCGCGTTTGAGGAACATGGTGTACACGAAGGCGTAGCCTATCAGGGAGGCCAGGGTCAGCCAGGCGGTGATGGCGTTGACGAAGACCAGCAGCACCGCGAGCCCGGACAATCCCAGGAGCAGCGCGAAGACAACGGCGTTGCGCGGCGCGACCCGGCCCTTGGCAACGGGCCTGTTGAAGGTCCGGGCCATCTTCAGGTCCACGTGTCGGTCCACCAGATGATTCACGGCAGCGGCAGAGCCGGCACACAGGGCAATACCGAGATTGCCGAACAGCAGCACGTCCAGAGGCACCATGCCCGGCGTCGCCAGCAGCATGCCGATTACGGCCGTCAATATCATGAGTGCGACCACGTTGGGCTTGCACAATTGCAGATAGTCGCGCCAAGAATTGCGCAACATAGCGGTATCTGGCGCTGAATGGCTATAAGACATGGGTCACTCCCCTCCTGAAATCGGTGCTTGCGCAGGGCTGATGATCGCGGTGCGCAAGCGATGGTTTATTGTGACCAGCACAAGCAGGAGAAGTGCGCCGCCAGCATTGTGGGCGACGGCCACCGGCAGGGGCAATATCCAGTGAACGTTGCTCAAGCCCAGACATACCTGGATTATCAACGCCGCCAGCAAAACCAGGCCGAAGCGCTGTGCCGGACGGGTTCGCAACGTCCACAGCCGCCAGACCAGCAGCAAACTCGCCAGAGTAACGGCGAGAGCGCCGATGCGATGGGTGAGGTGGATAGCCGTGCGCGCGTGGTTGTCCAGCAGCCCGCCCAGATAATTGGGGCCAACGTGCTGAAAGACATTAAAGCCCTGAGCGAAATCGGCCTTGGGCCACCATTGGCCGTGGCAGGTGGGCAGGTCCGGGCAGGCCATGGCGGCGTAGTTCGACGAAGTCCAGCCGCCGAGCGCAATCTGCAATATCACCAGGATGAGAACCACGAGCGCGAGTCTGAGGGTTGCGGCCGAAATACTGACCGGCAGGGTCCACCGCCAGACACTGAGACGTTGGGCCAGGAGCCAGAGCAGACTCAGGGTTGCAAAGCCGCCGAGCAGATGCGCGGTAACCACCTGGGGCCAGAGTTTCAACGTAACCGTCCACATGCCGAAAGCCGCCTGCAACACCACCAGGCCGAAGAGTGCGGTCGGCAGGCGGATCGGCAATTCGCGGCGATGCTTCACGCATATCATCAATATTGTCAAAATCAACAGGCCCAAAGTACCGGCAAAATAACGGTGGACCATTTCCGGCCAGGTCTTGTCGTGTTTCACGGGGGACTCCGGAAACAGGCGCTCGGCCGCACTCACTTCGTGATCGTTGCTTGGCCAGGTCAGGTGTCCGTAGCAGCCGGGCCAATCGGGGCAGCCGAGGCCCGCATCAACCAGACGGGTAAAGGCGCCGAGTATGATCACCACCATGGCGAAGGCCGTGGCGAACAAGGCGAGTTTGAAAACTAAACCGCGGGGGTTTTTCATGTATTGATCCAGTTGTTCCTGTTAAACGTATTTCGAAAGCTACACACTTATTCCGGCGTAAAACGCAGGCCGTGCTTGATGTCATCCAACAAGTCATTGCCGCTGTCATCCCTGGTGTAATAAAGAATGGCATGGCCATCCGGGTGCACCAGGAGGTAGTAATGCCGCCGTGCCAGATCCGGCACATTGGTTTGCGCTAGCCAATGTGTCCAGTCTCCGCGCTCCATGTTGATATGGGGCAAAAGCGGGTGCTCGTCGGCCAGATCCGCCAGTAGCGAGATGCCTTCTTCGCCCGCCAGGTTAACTGCGATGCGTTCCACTCGCAGACTCTTCTCGCCGAGACGGCGAATGACCTGTCGCGTGATATAGAGATTGTGCCGGCAAGCCTCGTCGCAAGGAGCCGTGACAGGTATCAGCAACTGCCATTGCCCGTCCTCAAGGCTGGTCAGGCTCGGGGGCAGCTTTTCAAGAATAGTGACTCCCAAATCCGTGACGACCGGAGGCGGCTCGATCAAGGTGCCTTTGTTGCTGGTTTCATCGGGCACAAACCAGCCAGTATAGTAGGAAATATAAGGGCCAATGAGCCAAAAAGCCGTCAGTGACGCTATGACGATCAATGGCCAGGGTTTGCGTCGGTCGGTCGGCGCCTGTTCGGGTGTCGGTGTCTGCTCTGCCATGACTCTTCTCATTGAACTCGTGGAAAATTTATTTGTGCTGGCCGGATCGTCGTCTGAACACTATATCCGCGAGATTGCTGTTGGCGAATAGGGTCAGTATCAGCAGCACAAAGGCCATGCTGAACCACTGCACCGCATAGCCTCGGTGCTTTGTTGGTGTCATGTTGATCGGCTGCCAATGCACTTTAAGCGCGGCGGCGTTGTCCCCATCTATCTGCAGGATGGCGTCGTGCACAGTCGCTGAGCCAACTTCTGGCTCCAGCTGTGCGCCGAGATGCCGTGGATCAATCTCAAGAATTCTGCGCGGCCACTTATCCCCTTGGTGGTCCGTCGGCTTGATAAAACGGTTGTCACTCGGCTCGACCAGACTGCCGCTAATGCGGATAATCCCCACCGGTGTCTCGAATTCGGGAAGCTGGTCGCGATAGGCCCCGGCCGCAACCCAGCCGCGATTGACCAGGACCAGATCGGCTTTTGCACTGACACTGGCAAGGTAGAACGGCATCAGCACTTCGTAACCGAGGTTGCCGTCAAGAATCCGGTTTTCCACCAGCCAGTAATGCTCCCCATCGAAGTGGCCGCGCAGGCTGACGCGGCGAAAATCGGTCGAGGAAGAACCGCTGATTTCCTCGAAAGGAACCGGCGCCAGGGCTTGCTGCTCGCGCCAGCTTTCCTGTATCGTCATTTTTTCCGCCGCGCGCTCGAGTTGCCAGAATCCCAGACCGGTGAGCAATGGCAGCAACAGCAGCGAAAAAAGCACCAGCTTCCAATTGAGTTTCCAGCGGAATTTTGGCGCCGGCGGGATATGTCCCGAAGTATTCATGCGGGCAACTCCGATAACAGGAGCTTTTTCATTGCGCGTAACCCGCCTGACCAGCAGGGGCAGCTATGGTGGAAGATACATCTTTGCGGAGCGCCCATAATCAACTTGCCTAAAGGAGCACTCCCATGTGGCTCAAAATTGCCATCGTCATTCTGTTTGTCGCCGTCGTGGCCAGCCTTGCCAGCAGTCTGATGTTTTTGTTCAAGGACACAACATCGGAATCAAAACGGTCGCTTTACGCGCTGGGGGTTCGTGTAACGCTGGCCGCCACTTTGTTACTGCTGATTGGTTACGGCATTTATACCGGCCAGCTGGTCAGTACAGCGCCCTGGGACAGCGCACTTTAGTGCGCCCTCCCGGGCCCTTCTATTCATCAACCACCTGATTAGCCAAGAATGTAAACGAAGATAAACAGACCCAGCCAGACCACGTCGACAAAGTGCCAATACCAACTGGCGGCTTCAAAACCGAATGAATCATCATGTCTGAAGTGACCCTTGAGCACAGAGCGCAAGAACATCACCAACAGCATGAAGGTACCCAGGAATACGTGGAAACCGTGGAAACCGGTAAGCATGAAGAAAGTGGTGCCGTAGATACCGGAATCCAGTGTCAGACCCAGGTGATGGTAGGCTTCATAATACTCATAGGCCTGCACGAACAGGAAGGTGATACCCAGTGCAACAGTCAGACCCAGCCATGTATTGAACAGCTTGCGGTTGTCATTTTTCAGTGCTGTGTGCGCGATGTGCACGGTAACACTGGAACTCAACAGGATAATGGTATTGAAGAAGGGCAGCCAGGTGAACATCTTGGCGAAACCCGGAAAACTCATGGCGTGCTCGGGGCCGACAACCTGGGCATCGGCTCCATTGACGGCCATGTCCGGCGTGGTCATCAATGGCCAGGAAGCTTCAAAGCCCGGCCACAGGAGATCAGCCGAATTGCTCAAGCCGGGGAGGCTGTGTACACGCACGTAAAAGAGCGCGCCAAAAAAAGCGCCGAAGAACATGACTTCGCTGAAAATGAACCAGCCCATGCCCCATACATAGGAACGCTTCATCTGAGCGCTGTTCAGGCCCCTCAGATTTTCCTTGATAGCCGTGCTGAACCAGACCCATAGGGTTGTCGCCAACATGGCAAACCCGAGCGCCATCACCATGGCGCCGCCATCTTTGTGATTCAGTACATTCGCCAAACCGAACACCGTCAGAAAAAGACTCAGCGATGCAAAAATCGGCAGCCTGCTCTGTTCCGGTACATAGTAGGTTTGATAGTTTTCCATTTTGATTTCCCCGCGTGCTTAATGGATAGCGGTCATTAATTTAAAGCCGCGCTAAGCTGCGGCTCCTGTGTTTCTTCCGGGGCAGTCACATCGAACAGGGTATACGATAGAGTTATCGTCTTGACCTGCGATGGCAGCTCCCGGTCTATGATGAACTGCAAGCCCAGTTCAGCGCTTTCGCCAGCAGCAAGTGGCTGACGGTTGAAGCAAAAACATTCCGTTTTGTGAAAGTAATTGACCGCATTGGACGGCGCCAGGCTCGGAATCGCCTGCGCCACCATGTCACGGCTGGTGGTGTTGCGGGCAAAATATTGGACGGCTGTCGGCTCCCCTGGGTGCACCTTGACTTCGAACTGCATGGGCTCAAATTCCCAGGGCATGGTCTCGTTGTTGACAGCCACAAACTGCACGGTCACCGTCCGGCTTGTGTCGATTGCCGAGACCGGCTGCGTGTAGCGCTCGCCGGTCTTGCCGTTCAAACCTGTTACTTCACAAAACAGCGTGTAGAGAGGCGGCATTATCCAGATGGCAAAGGCAAACATGGCAGCTGCCAGCACTGACAGCTGAATAACCGTTTTTGCCGGGGATTTATGCCCTGTTTCCGCCATGACCCTACTTGACTTCCGGTGGTGTTGTGAATGTGTGGTAAGGCGCCGGTGATGGAACTGTCCACTCCAGGCCGTGAGCGCCTTCCCAGACTTCCGCCGTCGCCGGCTTGCCGCCGCGAATGGTGCGAATTACCACATAGAGCAACAAGACCTGCGCGGCACCGAACAGAGCGGCACCAACCGATGACAGCATGTTCCAGTCGGCAAACATCGGGTTGTAGTCCGGAATACGACGCGGCATGCCGGCAAGCCCCGAGAAGTGCATCGGGAAGAAGGTCAGGTTCAGGCCGATAAAGGCCAACCAGAACTGGGTCTTGCCGAGCGCTT
>CAZEWY010000039.1:0-21266 GCA_964515945.1 uncultured Cellvibrionaceae bacterium | reverse complement strand
GGGACATTTTGCAATTCAACGAGAAGACCCTATGGACGGGAGGGCCGGGCTCCCGACAGGGCTATGATTTCGGATTGCCGGAAAACAACCAAATTGCCGCGCTCCAGAAAGTGCGTCGGATGTTGGTGGATCAGGGACAGCTGCCGCCGGAAACGGTGGCCGAAATTCTGGGCCGCGACCCCAAAGGCTACGGAAACTATCAAACCTTCGGAAATCTCCTGCTCGATTTCGACAAGGCTCCTGTTGCAGACGAGATTAAAAACTACCGGCGCGAACTCGACATAGGTCGGGCTCTGGCGCGGGTGACATACGAATACCAGAGCGTCATCTACACGCGGGAATACTTCGCCAGTTGGCCGGCCGGCGTTATCGTTCTCAAACTCAGCGCAAGCCAGCCTGGCAAAATCAGCTTTGCCGCGGCCCTGAACATTCCGGATAACCGCAGTCTGAAATTAGAGACTAAAAAAGAACGCCTAATTGCGTCGGGCCGTTTGCACGACAATGGATTGAAATATGAAGCGCAACTCCTGGTAAGACCTCAGGGCGGCAACATGCATGCAACCGAAGCAGGCAGTCTGGCTGTCGAGAGCGCTGATTCCGCCATACTGATTTTAGCCGCGGGCACCAATTACGCACAGAAATATCCCCGCTATCGCGGTGACGATCCCCACCGATCCGTACAGGCACGCATCGACAGAGCCCGAGAGCAAACCTGGAACCAACTGCTGGCCGAACATCTGCAGGATTTCCAGCGCCTGTTTCACCGGGTAAGCCTGGACATCGGCCAGCAGATGCCGGATATCCCCACGCCGGAATTGCTCGCCAATCACGCCGGTGAGTCCTCGCCCGCAGGCCGAGCGTTGGAGAATCTCTACTTCCAGTTTGGCCGCTACCTGCTTATTGCATCTTCGCGCGAAGGTTCGCTACCCGCAAATCTGCAAGGGGTTTGGAACAACAGCAACGCGCCGCCCTGGAACGCCGATTACCATGTCAATATCAATCTGCAGATGAATTACTGGCCGGCGGACCTGACCAATCTTTCCGAAACAGCTGAACCTTATTTTGATTTTGTCGAATCGCTCGCGGAGCCGGGCCGCGAATCCGCGGAAAAAATCCTCGGCGCCGACGGATGGACACTGTTCCTCAACACCAACCCCTGGGGCTTTACCGGACTCATAAGCTGGCCCACGGCTTTCTGGCAACCGGAAGCCGGCGCCTGGCTGGCGCACCTTTTCTACGATCACTACCTTTTCACTCAGGACGAAAAATTCCTGCGCGAGCGCGCTTACCCTCTGATGAAAGGCGCTGCCGAACTCTGGCTGGACGCGCTGGTTGAGGATCCCCGGGATCAGAGTCTGGTTGTCAGTCCAAGCTTCTCACCCGAGCATGGTAATTTCACCGTGGGCACCGCCATGTCGCAGCAGCTCGTGTTCGATCTATTTACCAATTCCCATGAAGCCGCTCAACTCATTGGAGACAGGCCCTTCGGAAACCAACTTGAAGCAGCACTGGCCAAGCTGGATCCCGGTCTTCGTATAGGATCCTGGGGCCAGTTGCAGGAATGGAAACTGGACCTGGATGATCCGAACAACAAGCACCGCCACGTCTCCCACCTTTTTGCATTGCATCCCGGAAACCGCATATCCCCGATTGGGACGCCGCATCTAGCCGAGGCAGCGCGGATGTCTCTCGAAGCCCGTGGCGATGGCGGAACCGGCTGGTCCAAGGCCTGGAAAATCAATTTCTGGGCGCGACTGCTCGACGGAAACCGGGCGCACAAGCTTCTAGGGGAACAGCTTGCAACAAGCACTTTGCCCAACCTGTGGGACAACCACCCGCCCTTCCAGATTGACGGCAATTTCGGAGCCACCGCGGGCATCGCCGAAATGCTGTTGCAAAGTCACAGGGGCGAAATACATCTATTGCCGGCGCTTCCGGATGCCTGGCCAAGCGGCCACGTAACGGGGCTGCGTGCACGGGGTGATATCACTGTGGATATGTGGTGGGCAAACGGCAAACTCGATAAGGCCATTTTGCGAACTGGGCAAGCAGGCGCGTTGCAATTGCGGTCCAGCTTGTTTGGCAGTGACTTCACCATGATCGAAATAAAGCATCGTAAGCCGGTGAAACTGAAAGGTGAGGATCAGCAGCGGACGTTCACTGCACAAGCCGGTGCGGAATATGAGCTGCAAAGGACATCTACTGTCACCACGTACCAGGAAAATTCGTAGAAAAAGAAACATGAATTCAGAGGATCTCCAAAATTCATACTTGCATGGCGAGCTTTTAACCACCTCGTTATTGCAAGCGAAAAAAATGTCCGGTTTCTTTAACGGACAAATAAAAAACGAAAGGACTATTTCCGAGTAAAAACTATAACAACCGAGGAGAGAAAAATGAGTAGTAATCAAGACGGCATATACCCCAAGGCGGCGACTGCTGAAAAGAAAATACACCAGGTAAAAATGAGCACCAGTGCATCTGTTATTGCGCTGTTGGCGATGGGTGTTGTAGCGCCTACATTTGCCCAGGAAGATGAAAATAGCGATCAACCGGCGGCTGTTGAAGAGGTGTTTGTAACGGGCCAGCGAGCCAGTATTCAATCGGCTCAGGCCATCAAGCGTGATGCTTCCCAAATTGTCGATTCCATTGTCGCCAGCGATATCGGCAAGCTGCCGGATAATAGTGTGACTGAAACACTGCAGCGAGTTCCCGGTGTGACCATTGACCATTTCATGTCTCTGGGCGATCCGGAACACTTCTCCGCTGAAGGTAGTGGTGTGGCAGTTCGTGGCCTGACTCAGGTGCGTAGTGAGCTCAACGGTCGCGACAGCTTCAGTGCCAATGGCGGGCGAAGCCTGAGTTTTGAAGATGTGCCAGCAGAGCTTATGGCGGCCGTGAACGTTTACAAAAACCCATCCGCGGACATGATCGAAGGGGGGCTGGGGGGCACCGTTGACTTGCGTACACGGATGCCGTTCGATAGCGAAGACCGACTGCTTTCGGGATCCGCCAGCCTCAATTACGGCGATTTCGTGGAGGAGTCCAGCCCCGCTGTTTCCGGCCTCTATAGTGATCGCTGGGACACGAGTATTGGTGAAATCGGTTTACTTGTGGATGTTGCCTACTCCGAAATATCCACTCGCACTGATGGTATATTCAACCGACCCTTTTTTCCACGAGATGACATCGCGGGTATGGAAGGTACGACTGTACAAGTGCCGCGTGGAGCAGACTGGCGGTCTATGTATTTTAATCGGGAACGCCTGGGCACCTATGGCGCCTTTCAGTGGCGGCCGAATGACACCATGGATGTTTACCTGCAAGCATTTCGTAGTGAATATGACATGCATTGGGACGAGGACGCCATCTTCGTCCAGAATGATGCCTATGCCATTCAGCCGGCCGCTGGCACTTCCTTCACTCTCGACGATAATGATGTATTCCTCTCAGGTCGCCTAACGCAACCAGGAGGTATTCCATTTGGAGCCGATATACGCTCGGCTGATCGAAATTCTGTTACGACTGATGTTTCCGGTGGATTTAAATGGTTGCCGAACAATCAGCTCGAAGTCAGTACCGATTTTCAATACGTAAAAGCAACGACTGAGTCTCTGGATTTGACAGTCGCGACGGGTATCAATCTGCCATGGATTGATATTGATCTTACCGGTGAGCGACCTGCCGTCGAGGCGGATAACGAATATTTGTCTGATCCCAATAACTACTATTGGGCCTTCACAATGCCCTTCATCGAGGACAATGAAGGTGAGCAATTATCCTGGCGGGGGGACATTCGGTATGATTTCGCCGGTAGTGATTTCCTCCGTTATGCCAAGACAGGCATACGCTTTACAGACAAGGAAGCCGTGAACATCAACAGTGGCTACCACTGGCAAGCGGTCTACCAGCCTTGGATGGCCTGGTGGCAGCTTCCATCAGACCAAATGCCGCCTATTGAGGATGTGAGCAAACTGTCGCTCAACACATTCGACAATTTCTTCAGGGGTGATGTACCCGCACCGGCCAGTGTTTATGCCCCGAGTCTGGAAGTCGCGAAAGGCTTCCCGGAATCCTTCGCGGCTCTGCATGAAGCAGCGGCGGAAGTATATATGTGTTGTGGTGCCTTTACTCCGGCGACCCTGGATGATCCGAGCGGAAGAAATATTCAGGAAGAGCAGACATCAGCGATTTATCTGTTGCTTGGCTTTGGTTTTGACGAGTTGCCAATGCCCATTGACGGTAATGTCGGCGTACGGGTTGTCAGAACAGAAAGCTCAACCGCTGGTGTGCTGGAATATCCAACGAACAAGATTCCGGAAGAGGAAGGCAGCACAGTAGAGATCCAGCCTTGGCTGCAGCCTTCAGAGGCTATAATCGTGGATAATTCCTACACACATGTTCTGCCAAGTTTGAACTTGAAAATGTCAATAACCGAAGATTTGCTCTTGCGTTTCTCGGCATCCAAGGCCATGGCGCGACCGGCATTTAACCAATTGCAGGCATACACGTCACTGCAGGCCAATACACCTGAAGGAACTCCTGATGGAGCGTGGGTTGCTCCTGAAGATTTTAGATTGACCGCATCGACTGCCAACCCGTTACTTGAACCCATGGAAGCTGATCAGTTGGATGTGTCTCTGGAGTGGTACTTTGACGACGCTGGCGGCATGATGCATCTGAATGCGTTCACCAAACGGATCAGTGGATTCATTCGTAATGAGACCATCCGGGAAGAGCATGGCGGCTGGGACTACACCATCACTCGTCCGGTAAACATGGGTGATGCCGATATCAATGGTGTGGAAATCGGGTGGAGCCAGTTCTTTGACTTCTTGCCCGAGCCTTTCGATGGTTTCGGTATGCAAGCCAACTATACTTATATTGATAGCAAAACTAATGTGCCGGAGGATGCGACTGCAACTGATACCGATGGAAGCTTATTCGGTGAAATGCCGTTTGAAGGTCTTTCCAAAAATTCCTATAACCTTGTCGGCATGTATGAGAAAGGGCCTCTTTCAGTTCGCCTGGCCTATAACTGGCGTAGTGAGTTCCTAATGTCGGTCGGACCTAATGGGTTTAACGGCGACGATCAAGGTGTCCTCTGGAAGCTGCCGGTCTACAATGACGATTACGGCCAAATGGACGGTTCCGTGTTCTACGATATTACCGAAAATATTTCGCTCGGCCTGGAAGCCAGTAATATCCTGAACTCCGAAACCCGTACTATCATGAAGCAGAACGCAGCGGGAGATCATTATGCATCTTACTTCGTGACCGATACCCGCTATGCATTGACTATGAGGGCCAGTTTCTAACGCCTGATTCATATCCGGATGCTGTTTCGGCAGCATCCGGAATTTTTCATGCTCATCAGAAGCAGTTCGGTCAAGTGGAATTATCAGCTTTCATGATCATAACTTTCGCCTGCGGTTGGATTGTTCGACCGCGGGCGCTTTTTTTGGTATTCACATTTCAGGGTTTACAAACTGAAGGACGCACTCAAATGAAATGCACGACCGGCATTGGGAAAGCCGATATCATTCAGATAATCCTCGTCCGTCAGGTTCTCCACACTCAGATTGATATCCAGCTTGGGATTGACCCGCCAGTTGACGGAGCCATCAAAGCGGCCGTAGCTGTCGAGCGTTTGCCGCTGTAAATCGCCGGAGTAGTAGCTGGTGGCAAAGCGCTCGTCGACCCATAAATAGTGCAGATCAAAATGCCAGCTGTCGCTGAGGCTGTAGCCGACGGTGGAGCCGGCCTTCAGTTGCGGGCGGTTCATCAGCGGGTTCTGCGCGTCTATATCCGTGTAGCTGGCATGGCCGTTCCACTGCCAGCGGTTGTCCGTGGATTGCCAGCGGGCTTCGGCTTCGGCCCCGCTGGTGCTTACCCGGTTGCGGTTGACGTTGGTGAATAGCTCGCTGTCGAAGTCGACCAGATCGCGATAGCGTGTATCGAAATAGTTGACGGTGATGGCGATTTGCTGGCCCGTCCATTCCAGTCCGGTATCCCAGGTGGTTGAGGTTTCCGGCTTAAGATCCGGATTGCCCACCAAAGGATGTCCCAACGCAAAAAAGCTCGGCAGTTTGAAGCCCTCGCCCCAGGTGGCGAACCAGGTGAGGTTTTCCTTCAGTTGAAAGCGGGCGCCCACCTGCCCACTGGTATTGGCATCCATGTTTTCCGGATCGTCCCGGCGCAGACTCCCTTGCAGCAGGAGGTCCTCGCCGAAATAGCGATTGACGTTGAGGAAGAGACTGTCGACTCGGCGCGACAGGTCAAAGTCGGTGGGGAAGACCATAAAGCCCATATCGAGATAGCCCTGGCTGCTGCCGGACTCTTTCCGTGTTTCCACTCCGACGTTACTCCAGAAGGAATTCTCGTCGCCCACCGTGTTGATCCAGCGGAGGCTGGTGCGGGTGAAGTCGGTCTCGGCTCCATTGGGTGGCACGGCGGCGAAAGGAGCAACGCCGGGTGAGGTGAATTCTTCATCGCGGTGATACCAGGAACCCTGCACTTGGCTGCGCCACTGGTCGCTGATCTGCCATCCCCAGTTGAGAGCGGAGTTCTGATCGGTAAATTCAGTTTCATCCAGATCCCGGCTTTGAGCCAGCAGAGGGCCGCCACTCTGTTCGGGGAAGCTGGTTTTCTCTCCGTCAAAGTAGCGGTAGCTAAAATCGATGGTGTGCATATCCTTTTGCCAGCCGAGTTTGGCCATTAGTTCATCATTTTCCGCCGTGCTGCCGGGCACGGGTTCGCCTGCATCCTTGGTCTGGGCCTTGAGCACATAGCTGAGGTTATGCAGCTTCCCCGAACTGGTCAGGCTGGCGGTTTTGTAGCCATCGTTGCCCAATCCGACATAGAGATTCTGCCGCGCCTCTTCGGTGGCTTCGACGGTGATGATATGGACTACGCCGGCGAGGGCATCGGATCCATAAATCGAGGACTGGGCGCCGCGGATGATTTCAATGCGTGCGATAGAGTTGATATTAATGCTGCCGAGATCAAAGGCGCCGCCGCGACTGTTGGTGGGATCGTTCATCTGCACTCCATCCACGAGAACGAGCGTGTGATTGCTTTCGGCTCCGCGCAGAGTGATGGCCGCCAGCCCGCCGGGCCCGCCCAATTGTTCAATCCAGATGCTGGGCACCTGGCGCAGTGCATCGACCAGACTGTGGCTGCTCAGTTGCAACAGCTCGTCCCGGTCAATGACGGAAACGGCAGCGGCCAGTTGCTTTACGCTCACCGGACTGTAGGTACCTGTCACCACGACTTCTTCACTGGCCAAAACCGAGGATGCGCCGATTGAAGTGGCTATACCTACGGACAAAAGCGACAACGTCTTTAACTTCATTTCATAACCTATGAACTGTGATAAACGAAAGGCCACCAAAAGTGGGATGGCCATGAAACCTGTGGCTCTAACTAAACAGCAATATCAGGGCCTGTCAATTTGTTTGCGGCAAGGCGGGTTCGAACGCGATAACTGGGACGCCGCCTCATAATTGCCGCGCAACTATTTGTCGAATTGATACAACGTGTAATAAGCCTCCATTTCGGCGGGCGCGGCTATATCGAATAGTGGTTCACTCGCCAGCACCAGGTAATAAACGCGGGCTGTCTGCTGCGGGTGAACCGGATCGTGTTCCAGCTGCTGCAGTTGCACATTGATGGATTTACGATCCTCGCCCACAGCGATACTCCCAATGGCTTCATCGCTGTAATCCAGTTCATCGGAGCCATAATCCGGCGCATCGCGATAAACCCAGGAAGCAATGGTCAAGGCTGCTTTCAGTTGCGCGGCATCCACCTCATCGGCAAGGGGCCGAGTGAGATCGATGCGGAAACCCTGTGAGGTAGCGTGCACGCTGTGAATGGCCGGCGCCACAGTTTTGCCATCCCAGTAGATGCGTTGCAGGCTGGCCAGATGACCGCCTTTGGCCTGCCAGCCGCGACCGGTCTGCCCCAGCAGCAGACTGCCATCCTTCAGGAACAGCGGTCGCATTACGCCGGATTCAAGACCCTTGATAAAAGGCATGGCACTGCCCTGAGTTATCCCGTTGACCACTTCGATGTCCACCCGCAGCAGGTTGGACTGGGTCTGATCACCGATCAACATCTGGCCGGCAAAAGGACCGAATTTTCCGCCAGTGGTATCCCAGGCCGGGTTGCCGGGCGAATTGGCGACCCGGTTGTGGGGAAACAGAATCGCGGGTTTTTCACGGGACGCGGCCACGTTCTCCCACTGGATGGCCTCGGAGTCGGGCGTCATGCCAGGCAGATCCACCAGTCCGGCAGGGTGGCCGTAGAAGCTGCCTTCCTCCAGCTTGAAGAGTCTGGAGGTGCCGACATATTCTCCCTGGTTTTCGGCGTACCAGAGTTGTCCGTCGGGGCTCAGACCGATACCGGCAGGGCTGCGCATGCCGTTGGCCCAGAGATCGAAGTCACCGTCCGGCTCGACACGGATGCTCCAGCCGGCAAAACCGCCATTGGCGCCCATGTATTCACCGCCGGCTTTGTAGGTGAAGCTTTCGTCCGCGTGGGCGAGGTTCAGACCGATATAATAGGCGCCGTCCTTACCCCGTGCCGGGCCGTGCATATAGGAGTGATAGTTGCCGTGGTAGCTGTGGGCGTCGAACAGAGTCTCGTAGTGATCGGCCCTGGCGTCGCCGTTGGTATCACTGATGCGGGTCAGTTCGGCTTTCTGGCTGACGACGATCTGCAGTCCCTTTTTGTCTTCTATCTGTACGCCCAGAGTGTCGAATGTGCCCTCGGAAAACAGCTGCCATTGGCCATCGACTACGCGCCAGACGCCGGCGGTGCGGGTTGCCACCACCAGAGTGCCATCCTCGGCCAGAGCCAGACCAAGAGCCTCAAATAACTGCTCCCGGCCGAAATTGTCCAAGGGCGGATAATAGTTTTGGATGCTGTAGCCACGGGGTAGGTCGGCTTCGCCGTCTGTAATCTTCACCGGCTGTCGCTCGTAGTCAAACTCTGAGGCGGGGGGATGCCAGGCTTTCTCGGCGAGTCCAATTTTGGCAGTCAGGGTGGCATTGCGGGTGCCGGCGTTCAATGTCCAGCGGCCGTCCTGCAACTGGCCAGCGGAAATCTTCGCTTGTTTCAGCACATCGGGATTGATAATGAATGACTGGTCGGTTTTCAGTTGCCCGCTGACTGCAATGCGGGTGTCACCATTGGCCGCGATGGATGTCTGCATGGCAAGGCTGTTTTTGCCGACGCGATAGCGGAAGACGGGTGCGGCATCCTTGTCTTTGGAGTCGAGTTCATAGCCCAGAAATTGCGCATCCTCTTCGGCCAGACGATCCAGATGATCCTGTTCGCTATAAAGGGATTCGCGTACGGTTTCCGTATCGCCGAATATCGCTGACTTAAAGGAAAAATCAACGGGATCGCCGCTGGCATTGAGCGGGGCGAACAGAATATTTTCGGTGCCCAGTTGAATCTCACGGCTCTCGTAGCCAAGCTTCAGGCCCTTGCCGCCGCGATTCTGAAATTCGCCGCTCATGTCCAGAAATCCGCCCTGCCAGAGTTTGGCGATGCCCAGAATGCGCGGGTCAAAACTGTAATTGACACTGTTGGGTTGACCGACATGAATGGCGCGACCGGATACGCCCGGCATGGGTCCGCGCTGTATGCGCGTGCTGTCGTCAATCAGCAATTGCAAATCATCATCGACGGGATTGTAGGCCTGTTGTCCTTCTTCGGACATGAGCTTGATTACCGGCCCCTGGTTCTGCGGGTGATTCAGCGTCGCCAGATAGGCGCCAATGGCATTGATGTCGCGGTCGCTGAGAACCTGAGCGGAGAAGGGCGGCATGAAAGCGGGGTATGGCTGGCCTTTGCGGCCGCCGCTTTCGGCTACGGCCAGCTGTGCCGCCGGAGTGCGCAGGCTATTGTGCAGATAAGTGTTGTCGGCTTTGATGGTGAACCTGTGTCCTTCACCTTCAACAATTTCACGTTCACGGGGCGTGCCCATGAAAAGACCAAACAGGGGCGGGCCGCTCTTGCTGGAGGCTCCTTCCTCGGTGCTGTGGCAGACATTGCAGCCGACGGACTGGAATTTGTCCTCGCCCAGCGCAACAAAATCCAGCAGTAGTTTTTCATTGGTGGGTCCGCCGCTTTTTTCGGGCATGACAATCGCATTGAAATCTGCCGGGCGAGCCGAAAAATTACGCAATGCCATGGGCCCTTTGTTGGCCAGTATGGCCGTGGTTCCCGTCTCACCTTCCCACTCGATGGGAGCGCCTGGGCTCACCTCGGTAAGAATCAGGTTTTTGTGGCGGATCTCTCCGTTGATGCGCACTTCCATTGCCAAGGCGTTTGCCGTTTTGTTGTGTGCCGCATCAAAACGCGGCGCACGGAATTCGACTCTCAGACTGTTCCATTCGTTGTCATTGTTGTCGAGTGCAATGGCGTAGCGCCCCTGTAAAAATAAGGTTGCCTTGGCGTCGCCGGGGATCAGATATTCCATGGTGATGACACTGTCGCCAAGCCAGGCGTTGTCGACCAGGGTGCTGCTTTCTGCCCAATTGTCACCATTGTAGATAATGGTATCCGCATCAGAGCTGTCGGCGATTTGTAAATTATTTCCCACGGCACTGGCTGCGGAGGTGGTTTTCCAGCTTGTGTTCTCCGAGAATTCATCGAGCGGGCCTGAAAATGCCGGAGCTATTCCGGCGAACAGAAGAACGCCGAGAATGGCGTTCGCACAGAATCTTGTTTTCATAATAAATGCCGAGTCAATCAGTAATTAAGAACGCTGCAATATTTGCAGCGCTCGGAGAAATGAAAAAACTGGAAAGATTAAAGTTCGCGAATCCAGATATTGCGGAAGCGGACGGGATTGCCGTGGTCCTGCAATTTTAGCGGTGCGCAGCCGTGGGCTTCATATTTTGGTTCGCCGATCCAGGCGGTAGTGCCTTCAATGGTGACGTTATTCTGAATCAGCACACCATTGTGTAACACGGTCACTCGTCCTGGCGATTCCAGCTTTTCGTCGCTGCTGAATCTCGGAGCCGTAAAAATGATGTCGTAGGTTTGCCAGACGCCAGGTGGACGTGATGCGTTGACCAGAGGAATGGATTGTTTGTAGACGGAACCAGCCTGGCCGTTCGAATAGGTTTTGTTTTTGTAGGAGTCCAATACCTGAATTTCGTATCTTTCCTGCAAAAAAACGCCGCTGTTGTTGCGACCCTGGCTGGTGAGAATTTTGCCGTCGTCCCCGGTGACCTTGGTCGGTGCCATCCATTCCACGTGCAACTGCACATCGCAAAAGGAATCCTTGGTTTTAATATCTCCTGTCGAGGGCTGAACAACAAGCGCGCCGTTGTCAATGCGCCATTTGGGTTCACCACCATCCGCGGACTGCCATTGGTCGAGAGATTCGCCATTGAACAGAACCTGTGCATCGGATGGCGGTTGACCTTCGGGAGTCTCGACCACGGCGGGCACGGGTTCCCATACCTCGGTTTCTTCAGCCAATTGCCAGGGCTCTTTTTCGGTTTCGGGCTCTGCTGCGAATGTGAATGGGCTCAGCATCGCCAGCGTGCAAATGAAAGTACGGAACTTCAGGATTTTCATGGATATTGTCTCTGTCAATTTGTTGGAATATTTCTCACCCGAGTTGCCTCCAGAAAAATGACCGGCATCCCCGTGGCAGGCGTTCCATGCGTGCCTGTTCTGACTTGTCAATGAAATGTAATAGTCATTTATACTATTTTTGAGACGGGGTTTCAAAAGGAATTTCCACCTCTCTCATTACCCAGGTTGTGCTGGATAGTCGAATTGTTGACTTGTCGCCATGGTCGACCTATTATCCCTGCTAAATGATCATAATGACTATAAGTGGCGCAGTATCATGACTTATAAAAAAATTCTCGCTGCCGGTTGCCTGGTTGGTTGCCTCTTAGTTTCATTGGCCAGCTGCGAATCGGCCCCTGATCAAGCCGCTATCCCTGAAAATAGCGGCAGTTTTACCTTGAATGATCGCGACTATTTTCAGAACCGCGGCGTTGGCGTCATGGCCTTTCACGACACGGCACCGGAAAGCCATCAAAGTGGTGTGATTATCGTCATGCATGGCACGCGCATCGCCACCAATGGCGATTTGCGCCTGGAGCCGACACCGGGTCAGTGGTCGCCCGTTCCCAAGTTACTGGAAAGGGTAGTCGACCGCGAAGCAGGTGTCATACACACCACTCTGGCCTATCCCGACGATGGGCAGCACCACACGGGCTTCAATCCGCTTCATTACCCTGATCTCCAGTTGACTTATCGTGTGAACGTCAGTGCCGAGGGCGACGCCATAAAGGTTAGTGTGGATCTCGACCAGCCGTTGCCGGAAGAGTGGGTCGGCGACGTGGGTTTTGTTTTGGAACTCTATCCCGCGGATTTGTTCGGCATGTCCTGGCAGATGGATGGCAAGACCGGCATTTTCCCCCGACAGCCCTACGGCATGACAGCGCCCGAATCCGTGCCGGCAAAACCGGAGTTGGTGACCAGCGGACCCTTGAAGGGACTCGTACCCCTGGCCAATCATCGCGCGCAACCGATACCCATGGCCACTGGCAAGACCCTGTCCGTGGCGCCGGAATCCGACCGGCTGCGGCTGCAAATAGAAACCGAGCGTGGTGAGCTGGAACTGCTCGATGGTCGCGGGCAGCATCAAAACGGCTGGTTCATTGTGCGCAGCATAGTGCCTGCCGGTGCCACCGACAATGCCATAGAGTGGACCATCCGCCCCAACGTGATTCCCGGCTGGGTCTCGCCTCCGGTCATCCAGCATTCCATGGTCGGCTACCACCCACAGCAGCGCAAGGTAGCCGTGATTGAGACCGATCCCCATGCCAGCTTCGACCAAAAGATGCAGCTGCTGCGTCTGGCGCCGGACGGCAACCATGAAGTGGTGCTGGACAAGAAGCCCACGCTCTGGGGCGAGTTTCTGCGCTACCGCTATTTCCATTTCGACTTTTCGTCGGTGACGCGCCCTGGCATGTACCAGTTGGTATTGGGCGAACAGACCAGTGAGCCATTCAGAATTGCCGACAACGTTTACGACCAGAATGTGTGGCAGCCGACCCTGGAATACTTTCTGCCGGTGCAGATGGGGCATATGCGGGTCAAGGAAAAATACAAGCTCTGGCACGATGCCAGTCATCTGGACGATGCGCTCATGGCGCCGGTGAACATCAATCATTTTGATGGCTACGTGCAGGGGCCTTCGACCCTCACTCAGTATGAACCCCTGGAGCATGTGCCCGGTCTGGCCCGGGGCGGCTGGTACGATGCCGGCGATGGCGACTTCCGCATCGAGTCCCAGTCCGGCGAAGTCTTTATTCTCAGCGCGGCCTACGAAGAGTTCGACGTCCGCCATGACAATACCCTGATCGACCAGTCTCTGAAGCTGGTGGAAATCCGGGAGCCCGATGGCAAGGCCGATATTCTCCAGCAGATCGAACACGGTCTGTTGACTGTCGTTGGCGGTTACCAGAGTTTGGGCCGCCTTTATCGCGGCATTATTGTGCCTACCCTGACCCAGTACGTGATGGCGGGAGACTTCTCCGGGCAAACCGACAACCTGATCTATGAGCCGGACCTCGAGCCTCTGGAGCGCACGGCCACCCACTCGGGTCTGCCGGATGACCGCTGGGTCTTCACCGAAAACAATCCCGCCCGCGAATTCGATGCCATCGCCAATATTGCCGCCAGCGTCGATGCCATGCGCGACTACGATCCCGTGCTTGCACAGGAAACCCTGCGGGCGGCGGTGGAACTCTGGCAGGTGGAGCGACCCATCAGTAGTGAGGGTGTGCGCAACAACAAGATCCGCGCGGCGGTGGAGCTATTCCGGGCCACGGGCGAGGACACTTACCGCAGTTACATTCTCAGTGAACACGACCACATCATCGACAACTTCCGCTCCGTGGGTTGGGCAGTGGCCCGGGCTGTGCATCAGTTGGGCGACGCGGCACTGACCGGGGACATGCGCGCCGCAGCGGCTGCTTTCTATAGCGATATAGAAGCCTCCATGGCAAATACACCTTATGGCCTGAGCTTCGAGATGGGCCTCTGGGGCAAGGGTTGGGAGTTGCAGCAGCAGGGCGTGGAGCACTACTTCCTGCACAAGGCTTTCCCGGAGGTGTTCGGCCGGGAATACCTGCTCAATATCCTGAACTATGTATTGGGTACCAATCCCGGCAACAACAACCAGTCCTACGCCTCCGGCGTCGGGGCTCGCTCGAAAACTACGGCCTACGGCATGACCCGCATGGAATACAGCTACATTCCCGGCGGCGTGGTGGTGGGCACGGCGCTGGTGGCTCCGGACTTCCCGGAGCTGAAACAGTTTCCATACCTTTGGCAGCAGTCGGAATATGTGCTCGGCGGCGGCGCCAGCAATTTTATGTTCCTGGCTCTCGCGGCGAACGAACTGCTCAACGAGGAGCCATCAGCCCAATGAAGAGCCATCAACCGAGATTCACTGAGCAGACTCGCGAGAAATTTGGCAAGCTAGCGGCTTTGATAGCCCCAATGAGTATTCCTAACATCCACTCAATTAATCGGAGATAGCGATGAAGACAATCAAAGGACCGGCCCTGTTTCTGGCCCAGTTCTGCAGCGACGAAGCGCCCTTCAACAGCCTGGAAAATATCGCCCGCTGGGCCGGCGGTCTGGGCTTCAAAGGTGTGCAGATACCCTCCTGGGACAAGCGTGTATTTGACCTGGAGCGCGCCGCGGAGAGTCAGGCATACTGCGACAAAGTCACGGCAACCCTGGCCGAGCACGGCCTGGTGCTGACCGAGCTCTCGACTCATCTGCAAGGGCAACTGGTGGCGGTTCACCCGGCCTACGATGAGATGTTCGACGGATTCGCGCCGCCGGAACTGCACGGCGAACCCGACGAGCGCCAGAAGTGGGCGGTGAATCAACTAATGCTGGCGGCCAAGGCCAGCAAGAATTTGGGTTTGACAGCCCATGCAACATTCTCCGGCGCGCTATTGTGGCCCTTCATGTACCCCTGGCCACAGCGACCGGCCGGATTGGTGGAAACAGGTTTTGCCGAGCTGGCCAAGCGCTGGCGCCCGATTCTGGATGCCTTCGATGAGGCCGGCGTGGACCTGTGCTATGAAATTCACCCTGGCGAAGACCTGCATGACGGCGCCACCTTCGAGCGCTTTCTGGCGGCGGTGGATAATCATCCCCGCGCCAATATCCTCTATGATCCCAGCCACCTGATCCTTCAGCAACTGGATTATCTCGCCTTTATCGACCGCTACCACGACCGCATCAAGATGTTCCACGTCAAGGACGCCGAGTTCAACCCGGATGGCCGGCAAGGGGTCTATGGCGGCTACGAGGGTTGGGTTGATCGTGCTGGTCGCTTCCGCTCACTGGGCGATGGCCAGATCGATTTCGGCCAGATTTTCTCCAAGCTTACCGCCTATGATTTCGAGGGCTGGGCCGTGATCGAGTGGGAGTGCTGCCTCAAGCATCCGGAAGCCGGGGCGGAAGAGGGTGTCGACTTCGTCAATCACCACATTATTCGCGTGACCGACAAGGCCTTCGATGATTTCGCCGGGGGCGAAGCCGACGAAGCCAGCAACCGCCGGATTCTCGGCCTGAAAGGAGGTGCCTGATGGCTGAGCCACGCATTCGACTGGGCATGGTCGGCGGCGGTCGCGGCGCCTTTATTGGCGGCGTGCATCGCATTGCCGCGCGTATCGATGACCGCTACGAGCTGGTGGCGGGCGCGCTGTCCTCCCGGCCCGATCAGGCCAGGGCCTCGGCGGAAGATCTGCATATCGCCGCCGACCGCGCCTACGGCTCCTACGAAGAAATGATTGCCGGCGAAGCCGCCCGCCCGGACGGCATAGAAGCCGTGTCCATAGTCACGCCCAACCATATGCATTTTCCGGTGGCCAAGGCCTGCCTGGAGGCGGGGCTCAACGTCATCTGCGACAAGCCGGTCACCCGGACACTGGAAGAGGCCCTGGAGCTGCAACAGGTAGTGGCCAGGAGCAAAGGCTACTTTGCCCTGACTCACAACTACAGCGGCTATCCGCTGGTGCGCTACGCCCGTGAGTTGGTCGCGCGGGGCGAGCTGGGTGAGATTCGCCTGGTCCAGGTCGAATACCCTCAGGAGTGGCTGACCGAGGCGCCGGACGCGGACAACAAGCAAGCCGCCTGGCGCACCGATCCGGCCCGTTCCGGCAAGGCCGGCTGTCTCGGTGACATAGGCACTCACGCCTTCCAGTTGGCCGGTTTCGTTTCACAACTGGAGCTGGATGCCGTCAGCGCCGACCTCACCAGCTTTGTGCCGGGTCGCGCAGTGGATGACAACGTCCACGCCCTGTTGCGCTTCAAGGGCGGCGCCAAGGGCATGCTCTGGACCAGCCAGGTCGCTCCCGGCTGCGAGAACGGTCTGCGCATCCGCATCTTCGGTGACAAGGCCGGCCTTGAGTGGGCTCAGGAGAACCCGAATGAACTCTGGCTGACGCCCCTGAATCAGCATCGTCAGCGCATTACCCGACGGAACGACAACATCGACAGCGACGTGGCAGCACGGGGCATGCGCATCCCCGGCGGGCATCCCGAGGGTTATCTCGAAGGCTTCGCCACCCTCTACACGGATATTGCCGATGTGCTGGCAGCCAGAAAACGCGGCGATAGGCACGCGATGGAAGATTGGATTCCCGGCATAAAAACCGGTGTGGAAGGCATGCGTTTTATTCAGGCGGTGCTCGAATCCTCCGCCAGCGATGGTCGATGGACCCGAATAGAAGATCTATAAATGGGGGGTGGATTGAATCCGGTATTCACTGCTGTGACACGCCGTGAATACGTCCCTGTAGGCTCTGCGCCAGCATCCATGCTGGCGACGGTCACAGCAGCAAACACCGAATTCACTCTTCGGATTTTGTGGGCAGCATGATGGTAACAATAATAGAGGATGGTAATACATGAACACAGCAAGTCTCGATGCTGATGGCATCAACCGTAAGAAACTGTTTGCTGGCGCCTGTCTGGCACTGTTGCCCACGGCATTTTCGTTCGTGTTGGTCAGCAATATACTCGGGCAGCTGAAAAACGAGTTTATCCTTACCAACCAGGATGTCGGCTACATTGGCGGCGCTGCGCTTTGGGGTATGGCGCTGTCACTGCTGTTTCTGGGGCCCTTCCTGGAAAAGTTCGGGCTGAAGGTTGCGGCGACTGGCGCTTTTATCTGCCATCTGCTGGGTGTGACCCTGTTTCTGGCAGCCGCGCCTTTTGCCGGTGATCCGACGGGCTTCTGGGTACTTTTTGGTGGTGCCATAGGCATGGGGATAGGCAACGGGCTGATCGAGGTGACGGGCAATCCATTGGCGGCTGCCCTGTTTCCCGAGAATAAGACCACCAAGCTCAACCACTTCCACGCCTTCTTTCCGGGTGGCATGGTACTGGGCGGGTTGCTCGGCTGGGCTATGGTGCAGATTGGCTCGGTGGGTCCTCTGGAAATCAGCCACTGGACCATCCAGATCGCCATTGTCTACATTCCGATTCTGATCTATGGCGCCATGCTGCTGCCGGAGAAGTTTCCCAAAACCGAATTGGCTCAGGCCGGCATACCCATGGCGGAGATGTTCAAGTACACCTTTACTCATCCGCTGGTGCTCCTGCTGATCGTGGTAAAAATGGTCACCGTCTCTCTGGAGTTGGGCCCGATGCGCTGGATTCCCGAAGTGCTCAAGGCCGCCGGTTTGCACGGTATGCTGGTTTTTGTGTGGATTACCGGTCTCATGTGCGTGCTACGCCTCTTTGCCGCCCCCGTCGTCGAGCGTCTGGCACCCACCGGCATGCTCTTCTGCGCGGCCATTCTCACTGCCTTGGGCCTCTTTATGTTCAGCAGTATCGAGAGCGGCATTGTTCCGCTGATGGCGGCGGCCACCGTTTTTGCCTTTGGCGTGGCCTTCTTTTTCCCCACCATGGTGGGCTTCATGAGTGAGCGCTTTCCCAAGGCCGGTTCTCTCGGCATAGTGTTGATGATCGGCATGGGCATGGCTGCTTCCGGTACGGTGCAGGGCCTGATGGGGGGTGTTGCCGACCGGTATTTGCCTGAGGCGCTGGACGAAACCCGCACTGTGGCGGTGATGGAGCAGGTAGAGGCGCGTTACCCGGCCTACGTCGCTGCTGCCACGGAAGTCGCGGACAATCCCCAGGCCCTCGCCGATCTCGGCTATCGCGCCGCCGATGCGCAAAACGTGCTTACGCACAACCAGCGCGCCCTCGAGCATTACCGCACGACGGGCGAACTGGATGGCTCCCTGACCGGCAATGCCCTGCGCGCCCTGGTCGAGGGTGGTCTGCCCCAGGAACAGGCGCTGGCGAAAGACGCCTTCGGCATTCTGCGTCCGGCCGATAACTACGGCGGCCGCATGGCCTTCCGCTGGATCATGCCCATCGCGCTCATAGTGGCACTCTTCTTCGGGCTTATGTTCCTCAGCGACCGCAAGAAAGGCGGCTACCGCGCCGTCAGACTGGAGTCGGCGGCGCCCGGTACTGGTAGTGTTTGATTGGTTGTAGAAGGGTAGAAAACGGGAGGCTTCAGTCTCCCGTTTTTTTGAGGTTGATTTCAGCAGAAGCAGAGGCTGAATTACGATTCGATCAGGTCGCCCAGGCCCTGTCTCCCTTTTCATAGGGGACGCAACCATCGTAGCGGCCGGGTACGGCTTCATATCTCAGCACTTCGGTGGCACCGACTTTCGAGGTGAAGAAGCCGAAAAGCGTGAGCTGTTTGATCATGGTGAAGTAGTGCCGGTTGCTATGTTGGGCGTTGTATTCCCGGGCTTCAGCATCCAGTGCAGCGACCAGACTGTGCCGGTTGTCGCCGCTCAGTTCCATGAATCCCTTGCCATGGGCTTCCTGGCTGGCCGCTTCCAGTTCCAGGATGCCGCGGTGGAAGATGGCCTGCTCCTCGGGGGAATAGCAATCGTTCACCAATACGGTCATCAACTGTCCGACCTGCGCATCCTTGGCGCCGGGGGTGTCGGTGCGGGGAATGATGGTTTCCGCCACTTCATCCAGCAGGGCAATGTCGCGGGTATCAAAAGTCTGTACCGGCGCAGTCGCGTTGCGCGCGCAGCCGGCCAGCAAACTGTTGCCGCCCACCATCGCCGTGCCGGTGGCGAGGGTAATCATTTTCAGGAGTTCGCGTCTGTTCATGATCAGAGGTTACCTTTTTTCAGTTCGTTGACCGCGAAATCGGCGGCTCGGGCAGTCAGTGCCATGTAGGTCAGCGAGGGATTTACACAGGATGCCGAGGTCATGCAGGCGCCGTCGGTAACGAAGACATTGGGGGCGTCCCACACCTGGTTGTGGCCATTGAGCACCGAGGTTTTTGGGTCGCGACCCATGCGGGCCGTGCCCATCTCGTGGATGCCCATGCCTGGCGCATAGTCGCCTTCCGAGCCGCGCACATTCTTGACGCCTGCCGCTTCCAGCATGTCGACCGCGTCCTGCATCATGTCCTTGCGCATCTTCAATTCGTTCTGGCGGATTTCCACATTCATCGCCAGCACGGGCAGGCCCCATTTATCCTTTACCTTGTCGTCCAGGTAAATGCGGTTTTCGTGGTAGGGCAATATCTCGCCGAAGGCGGTCATGCCGATGGTCCAGCCGCCGGGCTCGCTCAAGGCGTTCTTCAGGCCGGCGCCCACGCCCAGTTCGGCGACGTCCCTGTTCCAGCCTTCGCGGCTGGCGGAGCCCTGGTAACCGAAACCGCGCACATAGTCGCGTTTATCGCCATTCCAGTTACGGAAGCGGGGGATGTAGAAGCCGGTGGGGCGACGGCCGAAGTAGTATTTGTCCTCGTAGCCTTCGACATCGCCGCTGGCTCCGACCCGGAAATGATGGTCCATGACGTTGTGGCCCAACTCGCCGCTGCTGCTGCCCAGGCCGCCGGGCCAGATGTCGGTGGCGGAGTTCATCAACACCCAGGTGGAGTTGAAGCTGGAGGCATTGAGGAAAACAATGTCACTGGTGAATTCGTAAGTCTGATTGGTTTCCGCATCGATAATTTCCACACCGCGGACGCGCTTCCTGTCCTTGTCATAGAGCAACTGGGTGACAATGGAGTAGGGGCGCAGGGTGAGGTTGCCGGTCTTCATGGCGAAGGGCAGGGTGGATGACTGGGTGCTGAAATAGCCACCAAACGGGCAGCCCAGCCAGCACTTGGAGCGGGCCTGGCAGTTGGTGCGATTCTGATTGGGCATGGGCTGCGTGATGTTGGCGGCCCGCCCCATGATCATGTGGCGCTCACCCTTGAACTGCTTCTTGATGCGCGCGGCCACGTCCTTTTCCACGCAGTTCATCTCAAAGGCGGGTTGATACTGGCCATCCGGCAGGACGTCCAGGCCGTCGCGGTTGCCGCTGATGCCAGCAAAGCGTTCGACGTAGTCGTACCAGGGCGCGAGATCGTCGTAGCGAATCGGCCAATCGACAGCTATGCCTTCACGTTGGTTGGCCTCGAAGTCCTCCCGGTTCCAGCGATAACTCTGCCGGCCCCAGAGCAGCGAGCGACCGCCGACGTGATAGCCGCGATACCAGTCGAAGCGCTTGTCCTCCACATAGGGAGATTCCTTTTCATTGGCCCACATCCCGAGAGTCGACTCGTTCAGTGCGTAATCCCGCTTCAGGACCGGATAGTCTTCTTTCATCTCCCGGGTGGGCGTGTCCCGGTGCGGATAGTCCCAGTCTTCCTTGAAAGCGTTCTTGTAATCCTTGACGTGCTCAATGTTGCGACCGCGCTCAAGCAGCAGGACCTTGAGTCCCTTTTCAGTCAGTTCCTTGGCGGCCCAGCCGCCGCTGATGCCGGAGCCGACCACGATGGCGTCGTAGTGATTGGTTGTCATAGTTACGTCTCTTTTAGTGCTTCGTTCTGTTATACATCGCAGATCTGTATTGCCGATTTCAGCGATTCGATTTTGCCTTCGAGGTTTTTTGGTGTGGGAATAAATTCCTGGGCAATGTAGCCGTCAAAGCCCGTTTCCTTGATGGCGCGTACAATCGCCGGGTAGTAGAGTTCCTGGGTGTCATCAATTTCATGGCGGCCCGGCACGCCGGCGGTGTGGTAGTGGCCGAAGTATTGATGATAGTCGCGAATGGTGCGAATGATGTCGCCCTCACTGATTTGCATGTGATAAATGTCGTAGAGCAATTTGAAGTTCGGTGAGTCCAGGCGCTTGCACAGCTCGATTCCCCAAGCTGAGTTA
>CAZEWY010000038.1:19106-21773 GCA_964515945.1 uncultured Cellvibrionaceae bacterium | reverse complement strand
TAGCCAGCGACGACACCCGTACGGTTTACGTCAGCAGCTCCGAAGGTCTGGACAGCAACGCCGGTCTTTCCATTGGCGCGCCAGTGAAGACACTGAACAAGGCCTTCAGCCTGGTCCGTGCCGGCTACCCCGACCATGTGCTGCTCAAGCGTGGCGATGTGTGGGTGGATGAGAACCTCAACGGTATCAAGTCCGGCCGCAGCGAAGCCGAGCCCGCCGTGGTGGCCTTCTACGGTGAAACCGGTGATCGCCCCAAGCTCAAGGCATCCGGCTACTCCTGGTCATCCGATGGCGCGAACTATGTGAATGTCATGGGCCTGGAAATCATCGCCTACAAACTCAACCCGGCAGATCCGGCCTATGATGGCAGAACCTCGGCCAACATCCGTCTGATCGGTGAGTTCAAGAACATTCTGTTTGAAGACATGAAGTTCCGCTTTATCGAGTTCATTGTGCAGGGTTACGACAACCAGCGTCCGCGCGACTTCCATATCCGTCGCTCGATGATTCTGGACAAGTACAGCCCCGGCACCTCTCACACCAAGGACAGCCGCCCTTCGGGTATCTATACCGACCACGGTGAAGGCCTGACCATTGAAGAGAGCCTGTGGGACCACAACGGCTGGAATGCGGACATCGATGGCGCTGGCGCCAACATGTACAACCACAACATGTATATCTCCGAGCGTGACAATGCCGGCAACAAGGTGGTGATCCGCGACAATATCGTCACCCGCGGTTCGTCCCACGGTATCCACGGTCGCCCCGGTGGTTTGTATGAGAACAACTTCTTTGCCCGCAACGCCATTGGCTTGCAGATGGGTTATCACGGCGGCGACGCACTGTCGGCGGATACCTTTGCCTATGCCCGCAACAACGTGATTACCGAGGGGCTGTATATGGGTCGCGGCGGTGACGCCTGCTCCAACTCGGCTCTGTGCACCGGCGCCATCTGGGGTCTGTGGGTGGAGAACCTGGGTCAGGCCGATGTCCGGGTGGAGGGCAACATCATCTCCAACCGTATGGCGCACACCAGCTCCGCCAACATCTATGCGGAAGGTTTGAAGAAGGATGCGAATGCCTACTACAGCGACAACATCGTCTACCAGTGGAACAACGACGAGCAGGGCATCGGTCAGGGTTATCCCGATCCGGAGCGCACACTGGCTGACTACAATGCCAGCCTCGGTGGCGAGCGGTCTTTCGAAGCCTTTATCCAGAAGGCCCGCAACCGCGGCCTCCAGGAGTGGGATGAGCGCTATACCGCCGATGCCATCAACGACTATATCCGTGCCGGCTTCGGACGCTAAGATCCAAGCCAAAACCAAAGTCATATCTTGGTAAAATTTACAGCCCCGCCGAGCAATCGGCGGGGCTTTTTTTTGCCCGCTTCATCGGTCGCCGCGCCTCACCGCCCGCGCCACCACTGGCGCAATCCTTGCTTAAAAGAGTCACGCCTGTAGCTCATGTATGCAGAGGTCAACGCACCAGCGCGTCGCCCTCATACACTCCATGTCCACATGGGCTCTCCTCCTAGTAGTTCTTACGTCAACTCTCAAGCGAGTAACCTCATGTTTCTGCGTCTGTTCAAATCCCTTGTCCTGCTGAGCGCGATTGTCGCCCTCTCCTCCTGCGTCACCGCGCCGCCACCACCGGACTCCAGCCATATCAAGGCGCCCTACCGCAATGACGCGGGCTGGACGGTGTTCTCGCCCTCGCCGGACAGCCGCATCATTTACGTCAGCAGTACGGAAGGCAATGATCGCACTGGCGAAGCCTACGAACCGTCGGACCCGCGACTCGGCCAAAACCCGCGGCTGCCCAGGGAGCCCGTTAAAGCCTTCAAGACTTTTGCGGCGGCCTTCGAGCAGACCCGGGAAGGTCACCCCGACTGGATACTGCTGAAACGCGGGGACACCTTTCACACCTCCGTCGCCGTGCGCAATGGCCGGTCAACGATAGAGCCATTCCTGCTGGCGTCCTACGGCGATGCCGCCGAAATGCCATTGGTCAAGACCGGCAACCAGCGCGCCCTGAGAATCTGTTGCGATTCATTCAACCATATCGCACTACAGGGCATCGATTTTTACGCCCATACCAGGGACTTTGACTCGCCGGATTTTATGTCCACGGACGGCGCTTCGGGGTTCTACGTTCTGGTGACGCAGGGGCATTATGGAACCAACCTGTTGATTGAAGGCTGTAAATTCCGCTCGTTTGCCGGCAATGTCATTCAAGCGCCGGACGGCCGTATCGACAAGGTGGTCTTCAGGAGAAACCTGGTGCTCGACAGCTATTCCACGGAGTCCCACGCTCAGGGCCTGTTTGCGCGCAATCTGTCGATGACGGTGGAGGGCAATATCTTTGATCACAATGGCTGGTATCGACAACAGCAGACCGACCAGCTCGACAACCGTCGCGACGGCCAGGCCACCATGTTCAACCACAATACCTATTTCGAAGATACCTACAATGTGGTTTTCCGAAACAACATTTTTTTACGACCTTCGAGCATGGGCACAAAATGGACGGCAAACACCGGGAAAGCCAGCACCCGTAATATCGACATTGAAAACAACCTCTATATTGATGGGGAAATCGGCATCAGCATGGGAGGCAACAAAAATGGGCCGCTGCGTTTCAAGGATATTCGTATTCACGACAATG
>CAZEWY010000038.1:0-19096 GCA_964515945.1 uncultured Cellvibrionaceae bacterium | reverse complement strand
TTGGTCAACCTGGGACAGTCGATGCCGACCAACCGCGATTTTGCCTGGTACCTTGAAGTCAAGGACTGGGACCGTGGCAGTATCCAAGGCAACATTCTGATACACCCCGGATCCACGACGACCGACAATCTTTTTGCCATGAAGCTGTCGGGGGTCAGCCGAGGGATCGACATCTCTGAAAATCTGATCTACGGTTTTGACAATGGCTACATGATGTCCATTGCCGAGAATGGCAATCTCGATAATGTCAAAGTCTTCGACAATACCTTCTATTTCCCCACGAGCGGTCGTGACTTCGTGCGGGCGAAGGATGCACTACAGGGAATCACTTTTTACAGCAATCGCTATCTGAGCGGAGAGAAATCCGACAACCCCTTTTCCGTCAATGGACAGGAACTTTCGGCCGAGGCCTGGCAACGGCTTTCGAACGAGAAAGGGTCCGAGTTCTCCATGAATGGGGACCTGTCCTTCAAGTCCACCACGCTTTCCGCGGAAACACAGAATTTTTCCGTAGAACCGGCAAGCTTTTCGCCATCGGACATGAACAGAATGCCGGACATGAACGTGATTGAAGCCTATCATGCCGCGCAAGGAAAACCTGCATCCATGGACAGCTTCATCCAGGAGCTTCGTCGCCAGTCCTACCCGCACTGGAACAGCGACTACACAGCAGCCGCGGTCAATGACTGGATCCGCGGCAAGCTGGTTCCATCGCTTTGGTAGGTTGGTAGTTTTGTAGGTCGGATTCACTGCTGTCCCACAAACTCTGAGAACATGAATCCGGTGTTTGCTGTTGTGACCGTCGCCAGCATGGATGCTGGTGTAGAGCCTACAGGGACGTATTCACGGCGTGTCACAGCAGTGAACACCGGATTCATGTCTACCCCGACGTCTCGATAAATCGTTGGGTTACGCCGCTACGCGGCTAACCCAACCTACCGTCTAACCCTACCAAAGCAATGATCGGCAAAATTGAGCAAGCCCACCTACTTGTATTCGATAATGCCGATTCTCCGCCGCATCATATGCTCCCACCCGCATTGCAGGATACCCGCGAGCTCGGGAAATTTCTGCAACACAATAAAGGTTGCGTAGAGCACCGTCTGCCGCTGCGAAAAACCGGGGCGCTGCCGACGACTCCGCAGATATATCCGGTATCCAAGGTAGGCGTATGACAGCAGCAGTCCCGACAGGGCAATCCAGGGTTTGATAAATGCCAGGCACAGGATTGTTGCCGGAAGTATGCCCGCCCAGAAGAGCACGCTAAGGCAGGGTTTTATCTTGTAATGGGCAGCTCCGAAACCATGTTCCAGTGCGCCCAGTGCGAAGGCGTAGCCGCTGCGCTTGGAGCGTTTCCACCACTGATTGAACGCTTGGATATTCGCGTCGTGTGTTGTCATGTCGGCATCAAGGCGCCTGATGCGCCAGCCCGCCGAGCGCAAGCGAAAGCAGAGTTCCGGCTCCTCGCCGGCAATAAAGTCCTCGTCGAACTGACCCGCATCCCGGAAAGCACGGATACGGTACATGGCATCGCCACCGCAGGCCTCCACCATACCCACCGGCGTAGCCCACTCCATGTCGCACAATAGATTGTATATGGAACCGGCCCGGTTGAGTTCGCGGCGCCGGCCACACACCGACGCCAGTGAGCGGTCCAGTTCCAAAGCCCGGCGCGCCGCCTCCAGCCAACCCGGTGCCATCTGGCAGTCACCGTCAATAAATTGAACGAATTCCAGCTCGGGGTAATGGGTCAGCAGGCGGTCGACCCCCGCATTGCGCGCCCGTGCAGCGGTAAAGGGCAGCGTCATGTCCAGTTGCACTATTTCCGCATTGTAATTCTCGGCGTGTGTAATACTGTCGTCCGTGGAACCGGAGTCCACATAGACAACCAACTGATCCGCCAGTGACTCAAGGCACTTGACCAGCCTGTCTCCCTCATTTCTTCCTATGACGACAACACCGTATTTCTGCATCTGTCAGCTACCACACAAAGCCCTGCAGGCTGTTGAAAAATATTTTATCTCCACTAATCCGCCGGCGAATTTCCCATGCCCCGAGCTGGCTGTCGGACGGCCAGTTCTGACGAGGTTCGAACCCGGTGCTCATTGTCGCGATAGATCCCGATCCAGGCCGCCATGAAGGCCGCCGCCAGGGTGTAGATGACCGGAACAAAATCGGCGTTTGAAACCGTCGAAATAATAAACAGCGCCGCGACCATAAAACTGATCAGGACACGCCCCAACTGCGAAAACGTCTGCTCGCTGTCCGGAAGGTTCTTGTTGCTTCTATAAATCATCAGCATCGATGGAAGAAATATCATCGCAAACAGGAACAATCCTATGAGCCCTCTGTACATCGCAATGGTCAAAAAGGTGTTGACCGTATCAATAATGCCCTGTCCCTGACGCATGGCTTCCATTTCCGGTGATTCGAGATAGTAATGATCGCCAAACCACGGGTTGCGTTTTATCACGATAATGCCGTTTTTCAGAAGCTCCTCGCGATAATCAAAAGTGTCGGTTCGCGCCGTCCCGCCAAAAAATGGCAGCAAATCGAGTATGGATCTACCGAATTGCGTCAGATTGAGCGCCAGAAACCCAACCAGTGAAGCCGCCATCACATACCAGATGGCGCGCGCCACACCCTTGGCGATCAACCCGTAGACCAACAGTAGAATAACACCGCCGACCCAGGCCCCCCGTGAAAAGCTCACCAGCAGAGCCGCACATGCCACCAGAACCAGACAGTAGAAACTGGATTTACGGGTAAAGTAAGGTTTCAAATACAATAAGAGTGCCAGGAGGAACACCATGACATAACCCAGGACCACCGGGCTGAGAAATATCGAACGGGCACGCAACATACCGGCTCTTTCGCCGCTGAATTTGAAAATGCGTTCGCCTATCAGGCGGTGCCCCGTCGAGTTATAAAGTTCCCAGTGTTTCACGGCTTCAAAGACAGCTTCCGCCGCCAGCAGGGATAGCGCGAACATTAACGCCAGGAGAACCCGGTTGAAGTCATGCAGGGATTTGATGGTTCGGCTGATCACGAAATAGGGTATGGCAAAATCGACAAACATGAGCAGCGCCAAACGGGTGGCGTTGGTATGGTTGTCACCCCGGAACAGCAGAACCGCCGAGTAGGCAAGGTAGAGCAACAGATACTTGTCCGACGGGTTGCGCCGCAGGCCGCCGCTAAAACTCGACTTCAACAGCGGCAAAAGGACAAAAAAAATCAGAATGCGCTGGACGTCCACCGCAAAAAATTTGTTGATTCCCGCAAATCCTGGAATCTCCGCCGCGACTGACGGCGCTATGAACAACAGGAAGCAGAAGACGCATACCCGATCTATGTCTTCACTGTATTTTTTCTTCAGCAGTGTCAGCAGAACAATGGCATAGAAGATCCATATGCCCGGCGACAGGAAAAGACAGACCGTCAGAAACCACCAGGTGTTGCGGTATTCCCGGTACTCCCGCTTCGAGAAATGTGACGACAAGGGATCTCTGGAAACGACCATGATAATGCTTGTCGCAATAAGCACAAATATAAGCGCTTTAATATAGTTGGGCATTGCTTCGCGTATCCAGTCCTATGGTATGTGATGATATTGACGAGTATCGGTTACCTGCAAATATCTTGAAGCCAGCTATACACTGCCATTTGCCCGCTGCTCAAAGCAACTCTTGCCACTCATATGAGCAGGCACCGCAGCCCCCAATAGACGTAAAATTGTTGGTGCAACACCAAGTACGTGAGCGCCTTCAATCGAGATACTGGCTTCTATATCCGAGCCGCAACCGAGGAAGATACCGAGATTGCGATGGGTACCGGACCGATACCGGGGCAGTGGACCTATGGAACCCAGATCCGGGTGAACAACCTGGCTCGGCGGTCGCTTGTCCTTCATCAGCACAATGAGATCGGCAAAGTGGCCATTCTTACTGTGTTGATTAGCCTCTTCCCGTGTGCGCACCACGTTCTTTACCATATTTTCGCCGTCTTCCACGTCGGTAATTTTCATAAGCATCTCTGTGATTTCATCACATGCCTGCTCAAAGTCATCCGCTTCAATGAGACCCTGCGGGTCGCGACCCTTGACATTGAGCCGGACAAAGCCCTCGCCGAAAGTGGGTATCGCAAAAGCTTTCATCCTCGGCCACATTCTGTAATACCAGTGGGCGGGGTTCCAGCCGACAGCTTCACCGAGCCGCGTCATGGCAAAGGGCGATACCAGATCATCATCCCGAATTGGATCAATCTTTTCGGCAATGGGAACATAAGCCCTGTTGGGCAGATGTTTTTTCAGCAGTCGCTTTATGAGGTTTGGCTCATACTTGGTATTCCAGATGTGCCGCTCCCAGAAGCCAAAATCATATTCGATGACCTCCTTGTCCTGTTCACTGGTGGTGCGTGCATCCCCCAGCGCCTGTCTGCCAGGGAAGTTGTAGCGATAAAGATATTCCGGCAGGAACACCAGCGTGGACAAGTCCATGAAAGCCGGACCCATGCCGTGCAGGGAGTAAACAATGAACTGCGTATCCGCCGGCGCGGCCGCACGCATTTCACCGATTGCCTTGTCCATTAGCTGAAAACTTTCCAGCATCGGGTCCCGCCCATTGAGTTTTTTCTGAAACTGTTCATATAAGGGGTGATCTTCCTGAC
Source organism: uncultured Cellvibrionaceae bacterium (assembly GCA_964515945.1). Lineage (GTDB taxonomy): Bacteria > Pseudomonadota > Gammaproteobacteria > Pseudomonadales > Cellvibrionaceae > CAYQQJ01. The sequence goes on along the minus strand of CAZEWY010000038.1, from coordinate 14,431 downwards.
TCAGGTGCCAGCAGGTATGCATGGCAGCGTGGGACTCGCCAAAGACCGTCATCAGCAGATCCCACTGCTCGTTCTTGATGAGATCGAGGCATATGCGGGTGCGACGTCTTATTCCCTCCTGCAACCATTCCTGGACTTCCATGGTCTTCTTGAAATTGCCGATACAGGCGTAGTCCCGATGCAGCCCCGGGTGATCGCCGTAGGTTTTCTGAATCTCCTCAAACAGATATTCCGGCAGGGACCCCTGCTCAACCTGGGGGGAATGCGCGCCCCAGGCGGCGACCTGGAGGCCATTGATTTTGCGGTTGAGCCGCACCTGGGGCATATCAAAGGCAATCACCCGATAATCATCTCCCAGGGCATAGAAGGGCGGGTACTCCTCATAGTCATAGGCGGCCTTGGTGACCATGCGGTAATTTTCAGCCGCGTAGACCAGGGGGCCGTAATAACCGGTCTTTTCCGGCGGGCTGCCCGTGGCAAAGGTGGTCCAGGAAGTTTCCACGCTGGACTCCTCAAAATTGTCCAACCGGGTATAGATGCCCGCGTCCTTGATTTTTCGCATATTGGGCAATTTTCCCTCGGCCATCCACCGTTCGATAACCGTGGGTTCAGCGGCATCCAAACCGACTGCAATGACTTTCTTCATAGGTGACCTCCAGGTACGTAAGCTTCGATTTTCCTGATCAAGCGATGTGCATTTTTACCCCGGCGAATCCGGAACGCAGCCAGCGTCTCCTCTACGGCGTGGGCTTCCATCTCAACACTCTCCACCTCAACATTCTGCCGGGGAACTACCCCCAGCCAGCTTTTGGTCAAGCCGGCTATCAATGAAGGTTTTGACGCAATCCCCCCATTTGTCCCAGTTAAGGACATTCTCGTAGCGGCACCGTGATGATTTAGCCAGTACCTGATACTGGTCAGGCGCGCTGAAGAAAAGCTTGCCAATAACATCCGCATAGGCACTGCCCTTCGCGTCGGGGGGCAGCAGGTAGCCATTCTCTTCGTTTATCAGCGAAGGTATGCCGCCGGTATTGCTGGCAATAACCGGCATTCCATAGGCGTTGGCCTCCGCAAACACCATGGGTGAACAGTCCGCCAGGGTGGGCAGAATCAGGAAGTGGGACTGACACATCAATTCGTGATAGCGCCGCCTATCCACTTCCAGGGATTTATCGAGATAAGGAATGACGGTGACACCCGGTATTTCACCGCCCTGCTCCGGCACACAACCGCAAATTGTCAGGGTGACCCGGAAGCCCCGCCTTTTCAGTTCCATGAAGGCGTCGAGAGCAACGCTTCCTCCCTTGCGACGCCAATCCCTCGCAAGAAATAATAGGTCGCACTGGATGCCGACCCGATCCTTCCTTTCCATGACAGTTTTTTGGCCGATTGATTCTTCAATTTCCGATCCAGTGTCGGTATTGGCGCCAAACAAACAGGTTCTAACCATGTCTGGATCTGCCCCATAATCCCTGATCGCCGATTGCCTCGCCCACTCCGATGACAATATGATGACCGAAGACCTTTCCATGGCTTTGCGCTCTGCATAATGCCCCTCGAAAATCGACAGCTTTGGCAATCCACTGAACTGGTCGTAGTAGTTCAACAGGAGTTCGAAGGTGGCATCGCTGAGATAAACAATAGGCTTTTCTGTCTTCAAAAATGCCACAACCGGGCAACAGGCCGACGCAAATACGATGGAATAATTTTTTTGTTTTATTTTCCGGGAGAAATGCCTGGCGCGAAGATAACCGCACAATAGGCTGTGCACCTTGTTGTACTTCCGGAATGTCATACCCAGAATCCGGTGAACCAGCTTTACCAGAAAAGCTTCGAAAGCCGTCAGTTCCACCGGACCCAGAGGCTCGACCACTTCGAACTTTTTCAACAGTTGCTGGTAAACCCGATATTGGGTTCCAGACCATGAACTGACGTCGTTGGGATCCCTGATGGTGATGAGGGCGACGCGAATTGGCTGTTTCATATGCATTCTTCCATTAAGAATTCTTTCATTAACAATTCTTTCATTAACAATTCATTCATTAACAATACATCCTTAACAAAGGCTCATAACCATTCAATCAGGTTTGATACCGCATGACTGACCAGATAACCGAAGAGCCCACCGACGATTAAACCTGAAACCGCGTAGAGAATATTGAGCGTGAAAAGTTTTCTGTAACCCCGGGCAGTCAGAGCAAAAAAAACAATTGACGGGACGTCCATTGCCGAAAATATCAGCGCGTAAAGGCGCACATCCTTATTACCCATGACCAAAGTCACCATGCCGGCCACCCAGACCAGCCGAATCAAATTAGCCGTGAACATGGCTCGTGACTTGCCGTCGACCACAAGCAGATCCACCGTTGTCGTCAGAAGGGAAACCAGCACCGTTCTCAGGCAGAGTATGGCGAGAAGAACTCCGGCTATGACGTAGCGATCATCGTATAGCAGTGAGACCAGGTCATCCGCCAGAAATACCAGCGCGCCCGATACCATTCCGGCGACAGGTATGAATATGCGGGAAAAGTCGGCAAAGCTGCGTCTTTGACAACCCGATTTTCTCGCGTCCGCCCAGGTTGGAAAACCAATGCGGTTGCCGATATTCTGCGCCATGGTGGTCAGCGCTTCCGAGATGGTCAGGGCAATGGCATAAAATCCGAGTGTTTCCGCGCCGAACAGTTTTCCGATGACAAAGCGGTCCGCCTGCATCACCAGAACGAAAAGGACACTGCCGAAAGTAATCCATTTAATGAACGTCCATATCTCCCTGATATGGTTCCAGTTAACGGATAATTTTGGATACCTGTAATCATTGAGGTGAGACGCGATCAGGAAAAGCACCAGGGAATTGACCACTGCGCCCAGGGCGAGACACCAGTAGCTTCTAAAGACGGCGGTTATGGCAATGACCGTGATAGTCTGGGCCAGAAATGCCGCGAATTCCGCACCGGCGACCAAACTGAATTTCTGCTCCTTTTCCGCCCAGTAAAGCGACAGAGGCGACGCCGCCGATAACAGGCTCGATATCGCCACAATGCGCAACAGATTGGCAATTTTTTCATCACCATAGAAATCCCCCAGGCTGCCACTTCCGACAAGAATCACCATGAAAAGGATGATTCCCCGCAACAACTTCAAGGTCCATATAACATCCATCATACTTTCACTGAGGACGCCCGGATAACGTATCAGGAAAGGTTTTATGCCGATATCCGTACTGAGTGATATTATCAGAACGGTGCTGGTGACTATGGCCATGTAACCAAAAGCTTCGGGGTACAGCAAACGTGTCAGTATGATGGTACTGAGCAGGCGCAGAAATATTTTCGCGACATGGGTTGCCCCAAGAATGATGCTGCCCAGCATTGCCGAGGACTGCATCAAACGCGAGTTAACGATTCTGGATAGCACTTATGATTTCCGATTTCGAGAGCAGCTCTGGCAACGCCGCCGGATCGACTATTGTCTGATTGGCGATCGGAATAATCTTCTCGCCGCAGTTAATTTTTCAAAGAGACCGCAGAGACTCAAGCGCACCTCTATTAATTGATGGCGGCCTCTGCGCCGCAACTAATTAATAGGTGCACCCGTTATCAGAGGCTTCCTAAAATGCATAGCCCAAGGTTATTCCGGCGGAATTCACTACGTAGTTCAAGCCGACATCGGGCTCGCGGTTTTCATACCCGTACCACAGGCGGGTTTCGAAGTAACGCAACACGGATTCAAAGTCCAAAGCTACTATGGTGGTAGATTGCCGATAGTCCTGACTGCGGCCGCCTTCGGCAAATTCTCGCTCGGTATGGCCGAAAGTAAGTTCGAGGTTGGTTGATGGCCGCAGGCGGTAGCTAAAGGCGAGGCCGCCAAACGTTTCAACCCTGTTTTCGGTGAAGACATTAAAGTAACTTTCGTTTTCATAACCGGCGCGAATAGTCAGATCACAACGAACACAAAGGAAGTCGGAGCGCCAGGCGAGACCATAACTGGTTCTTTCAAGCTGATCCTGAACAAAGCGCGAAACGTCAGTGGTTATGCCCTCGGAAAAGAACGGGCTATTGGCATTGCCCAGCGAAGTATCCGTTATGGTCTGTTGGGCGGTGAAGGACCAGGTGTTGCGGTAGCTGCCATAAGCGACGGCAAGGTCGTAGTAGAGCCCATCGACGGCACGGCCCATGACCGGCTCAACCTCATTGACGCCCAACTGCAACGAGTACTGCAACAACCGCAGTTCCGCCGAGACTATGAAAGCTCCTCGCCGATAGAGATAGTCGCCATTGCTGTTCACTTCGTACTCAACTTCGTTCTCCATATAATCGACGCCGATACTGTGAATCGGTGTCACATCCCTGAGCCAGTTGACGCTGTAACCGATGCGCTCACTGTTATTGAAATCCGTTTCCTTATAGATGATACGGGCGTAATGTCCCGCAATCGAAATGTTGTTGCGCCCCGGTCGCAGCCGCAACAGGGGGGATACCGTGGTAATATCGCGCTGGTCGGTATTGGATAGAATCACCGGGCCGCCAGGGTCGGCGAGAAATCGCTGGGTGGAATGCCCCAGGTCGAGCTGGTAGAAGGTATTCTCCGTACCCAGTACCAAGGCCGACTGCCCCGTGTGAATAAAGCGATCTTCCTGCGAGTCTTCCAGATATTCATTCTGGTAAAACTGGTAGTCCGCGGACAAATCGACCAGTTCGCGTTCCACCCGGGCCCAGACATCCGCGCCATATTCGACCTGAAATTCGGTGATCTTGTTGTCATTGACGGATCGCAACGCATTGTCCACGAAACGCGATTCCACATAGATCAGGCCACCGTAGGATGCCACCTGCTCCTCTTCCTCCTGAACCTGAGCCAGCAGCGCCCGTGGCGCGGCCGCCAGCAAAAGAGCCAGGCCGCAGTGGAGAGTTCTCGACGAGGTCATCATAGGTAGCTGTATATCATCCCCGCCAAACGGTGCTTATCGATTGACCGGTAGGCGGTTTCCATATCCGCTGGCGTGACTCGACCGTAGGGCGCAACCAGTACCGTCATGTCACAATACTGCGCGAGCACCTGAGCTTCGGAAGAGGCTGTCACCGATGGCGCATTGACGATAATAAATCTGTCCTTGTAGCGCAGCTTGAGCTCCGCGATCAGCGTCTGCATACGCACCGAGTGGAACTGCTCAGCCGCAGCCATGGCCGTCTGCCCGACGGGAATAATGCGCAGTCGGTCGAGCCCCGTTGGGTAAATGATTCTTTCCAACGGCATATCCGGCTGTTCCAGAAAATCCGTAACGCCGTAGCGCGGACGGCCGAGCATGAAGCGTTCCGCGGACGGTTGGTAGGGATTGCAGTCCACATAGAGAGCCGTCTTCTGGGGGTCCAGAGCGAAGGCCGCCGCCAGGTTGATGGCGTTGAGCGCCGAGCAACCTTCGCCAGCGCCGGCGGCACTCATCATGACAGTGAGATTGTCCGTGCGCCGCTTCTGCATCAACTGAGTGCGCAACTGGCGGAAGGCATTAAGTACCTCTCGCTGCGCCATGCCCACGTGGATCAGCTTTTTTTGCCGCAATTCCTTTTGGGTCCAGCGTCGGGGCAGCGCCATGCGGCCGATACCACGGTTGACTTCGGCAACCACCAGATCACGTTGGTCGGACGCCGCTCCGGGCCATGTTTCCTCCAGTCGGGTTACCACTGAATTGGGTCGCTTCAACTTTTCTGTCATGTGCTACTCCTGGGGCCTGTTAACTTGATCAGAGATTCCCTAGACAAGTCCGGTGACTCCGGCATAGACCAAAAATCCGTAACCGATGATAACCACCGTGCAGAACAGGGTTAACATTGCGATCTCCGCACGGGCGGTGCGAGTTTCCGCCGGCGAATTGAAATGTGGAATCACGGCCATCAGTTCCAGATCAGGTGGAATCTTCTCTATGAGATTGGTGACCGACCGTATGCGGGGATCGGCCATGATGAAGGCCAGCAACAGGCCAAAGGGCGCTCCGAGGCCCAGAATGGGCGCCACCAGCGCAAAGTGATAAAACTTGGGGCCAGCGGGTTCCAGGGGATATACCGGGTGCTCGACTATCTTGTAGTTTTCGCCGCCGCTGTTCATGTTCATGGCCACTGACAATTTGGCGCTTTCCTGCCGGCTTAGCAGTTCCTCGTAAACCTCCACGATAACGCTGTAGTCCCGGTTGAGCTCCGCCAGACGCGCTTTGTTTGCAGCCACGAGATCCGCGCGCTTGTATTCCTCTTGCAGCAGGCTCTTCAGGGATTCCAGGCGGCTTTTCTGTGCCTTGATATTGACTTCGGCAATGGACAACTGCTTGCGCAGGTCCTCGAAGAGCGCTTCCCCTGTCTGGCCGATGGACCCCTCGTATTTAACCGAGCCACCGGACTCCAAGGCAGCGTCAACTTCCGCCAATTGCGCCTTGATGGAGACGATATCGGGGTAGGATTCCTGATAGGAAAGGCGCAGTTCGTTAAGCTGCATCATCAAGTCCCGTCGCCTCTGCTGCAACAGAGCCAGTTGGGAGTGTGTATTCAAATACTGATTTTCGTCCTGAAGCAAACGTGTGGTAGTTGCAATCTTTGACTCGGATTCCTCAATGGCGATTTCCACATCCTGGATCTCCATGGTCAGAGCTGCGATACGCGCTTCCACGGCCGCTTCCGAAATGTCCGGACTATTGGCTCGGTTTTCCTTCAGGCGTCTCTCGGCTTCATCCAGTTGCGCCTTATAGAGTTGAACCTGGGAGTTGATAAAGTTGTAGGCATTGCCGCTTTCATCCTGCTTGGCTTCAGCGCGGTTGCCTATAAAGGTTTGAAGAACGCTTTCCAGGACCTGAAAAGATCTTTTCGGGTTTTTGTTCCAGTAGGTGACGCGGAAAAAATTTTCTCCCTCGGCTTCCACGGTGATGCTCTGACGCAGGTGTGTGATCACTTCCTCGGTCTGCTCGGGTGTCGACTCATCGGTCAGCATGCCGATGTCCCGCGCCGCACTGGTCAGTACGCTCCGGGTGTACATCAGTTTCTCGGCCTGTTCCGCCCGATCAACATCCCGCACCTCACCCCGATCCCGCAACAGTGGCTCAATCACGTTGACGGAGTCGATGTAGACCAGGGCGTTGGACTCGTAAGCCTTCGGCCAGAAAATCCCCGCCGTTACCACCCCGATAAGAACAATGGCAAACGCCAGTGCGCAAAGCGCGCGATAGCGACCAAATTCCCGTCTGATCGCCACAAGCATTTCCTTGTAGTATTCCATGTCCATTGGCAGAAGCTCCTAAAGCAGTCTTTCCGGCACTGTGATGATGTCTGAGGGCGCGAGTTTGTAGTTGGATTCCAGCTCGCCCTTCAGCAGAAGGTCGTCCAGGTAGATGGAATAGACTTTCATTTCACCATCGACCTTTCGGTACAGTTTGGCGCGATTCGGCGCGGCGAACTCGGTAGGCCCGCCAGCTTCAAGCACCAGGTCCAGCACGGTCATGCCATCGCGGTGGGGAATGGATACTGGCGTCTCCACAGCCCCGGTAATGCGAACGCGCCGCTGAAAATCCACGCTGCCCGCACTGGCGACGATGACAGTCACCTGAGGGCTGCGAATATAAGTCTTGAGGCCTTTGGTAATATGCTCTGCCAGTTCCGGGGCAGTGCGGTCAGCCGCCCGGATATCACCGATCAGGGGAATGGATATCTTGCCATCGGGGCGTACCGGAACATCGACTGAAAGCTCCGGGTTTTTCCAGACATTAATGCGCAGTTCATCACCGACGCCTATCGTATAGACATCGCTAAGCGACTCTCCCGCAATCGTAGGTGCGTCATTCACGCCGGAACTGGAACAGCCCCAAAGCAAAAGAGATAAAACTAGGCCGAAAGCACCTGTCGTGTATCGCATTATTGATCCCCGATTTGATTAATTTCTGCTGATGGAGCTCGCGGTTTGCAGAATGTACAAAGACCGACGTTCACTGAATTGCCCCGAGTTATCCGGATCTGGTTCAGATTGAAGCCTGACCCGCCGAAAATTGCATGTTTCATGCCATTAATGGTGCGGCTAGACTTCAGACGTTCATCGTTTGGCTATAGCGAATATCCCGGAGCCGTTGCCACCAGGCTTCATTACCCAGATACCATTGGATGGTTTTGCCGATACCGGTTTCGAAGGATTCGCGCGGCTCATACCCTAGCTCATGGCGAGCTTTGGTCGGGTCAATTGCATAACGGCGATCATGCCCCGGTCGGTCGGTGATATGGCGGATAAGCTGCTCAGACTGCCCGGCCGCCGCAGTCCTGGCGAGGGGGAAACGCTGTGTCAGTTTTGGATTGGCGGCAAACATCCCGTTTAGTCGATCACAGATCAGCTTCACGATATCGATATTGGTCCACTCGTTCACGCCACCTATGTTGTAAGTTTCTCCAGCTCTACCTTTTTGCAGTACCAAATCTACACCGCGGGCGTGGTCCTCGACATACAGCCAATCCCGGACTTGCAAGCCGTCACCGTAGATGGGAAGAGGCTTGTCCAGCAGTATGTTGGTGATCACCAGAGGAATCAGTTTTTCGGGGAAATGAAAGGGACCATAATTATTGGAGCAATTGGACGTCGTCACCTCCAAGCCGTAGGTGTGATGATAGGCCCGTACCAGATGATCCGATGCAGCCTTGCTGGCCGAATAGGGTGAATTGGGCTGGTAGGCCGTTGTTTCACTGAAGGGCGGATCATTCGGGCCCAGCGTGCCGTAAACTTCGTCCGTGGATATGTGGTGAAATCTGTGGTCCCTTATCCGACCCTCATCGATCCAGACCTTTTTGGCCGCGCTCAGCAGACTGTGAGTGCCGACAACGTTAGTTTCTATAAAGGCGTCGGGGCCAGTTATGGATCTATCCACATGGGATTCCGCGGCGAAATGCACCAGGGTATCGACCCGCTCCTCACGCAGAATGGCTTCGACTTTTGTTCTGTCGAGAATATTGCCCTGTATAAAACGAAAGCTGGGATGGTCTGCAACGGCATCAAGATTGTCGGGGTTGCCGGCATAGGTCAGAGCGTCCAACACCACCAGCCGATCCTCGGGATGGGCTTTCAACCAGTAGTGCACGAAGTTGGCGCCGATAAAACCAGCCCCCCCCGTTACCAGTAATACTTTTCCCATAAAAGTAACCTCGGTTACGCAAATATTTTTAACAGGCTGTTAAAAGTTCGTCGAGCATGTCCGACAGCTGCGGCAGCCAGTGGCGCAGCCGGAGCGCGGGCAGGGCCTCCAACAAATCGCTTTTGTCGAGTACGCTGTATGCCGGGCGTGATGCCGCGGTGGGATAGTCCGACGTGCGAATGGGGATTATCGGAATGGCGTGCTGCAACAACTCTTTGTCCAGTGCCAGCCATTGGATGGCGACGGCGAAATCGTACCAACTCGCCACGTCGGCATCGCTCCAGTGGAATTTGCCTTCGAGTTTTGCTTCGATCATGCTCCAACACACTCTTGCGAGACCGGAGGCCCAGGTGGGCGTTCCTATCTGGTCACTGACGACTCTCAACTCCGACTTTTCATGCATCATTCTCAACATGCTTTTTACAAAATTTGCACCGTGGGACGAATAGACCCAGGAAGTTCTGACAAGGCCCCAATGTGACCCCATGGCCGCGGCGAGTTCACGTTCGCCCGCAAGTTTGCTCTCCCCGTAGACGCCCAGCGGATTGACCTTGTCAGCGGGGCCATAGGGTTGATGACTGCGGCCGTCGAATACAAAATCCGTTGAGATGTGCAGCAGATAACTGCCGTGAAGCATACTCGCCTGGGCCAGATATCCCACCCCCTTGGCATTGACCGCCGCAGCGAGATCCCGATGGCTTTCCGCCTTGTCGACAGCGGTGTAGGCGGCGGCATTGATTACCGCATCCGGTTGCAGTTGTGCAAAACATTGGGCAACCGCTGCCGGGTCCGAAATATCCAGTTGGCTGCGCGGCAGACAGGTAAGCGGATGGGTCGCGGGCGCCGAGCGCTCCAGTTCCCAGGCAAGCTGTCCGCCGGCTCCGGTGATAAGAATTTTCATAGTGTCATAAGCCGGTTCAGCGCCCGCCATTAAGTGAATGTGTCGGTCTTATCAATCAAAATATTCGGCCCTGTCCCAGGTTGTGCCGGCGGCGTCTTTTTCCGACAGCTCCGGTGACCTTCCCTGAACCAGCGGCCAGTCCACCGCCAGGGACGGATCGTCCCAGCGCAGACAACGTTCATATTCGGGAGCGTAGTAGTCCGTACATTTATAAACGAATTCGGCAGTATCACTGATGACATAGAAACCGTGCGCGAAGCCTTCCGGAACCCATAGCTGCAGCTTATTCTCCGAGGACAGTTCCATGCCGATCCACTGCCCGAAGGTTGCCGAGGATTGCCTTAAGTCCACCACCACGTCGTAGACCCGCCCCTGTATCACCCGCACCAGTTTGCCCTGAGGATGCTTGATCTGGTAGTGCAAACCGCGCAGTACGCCCTGGCGGGAACAGCTGTGATTTTCCTGCACAAAGGTACGCGCACCGCCGTGGGCGGAGAACTCGTTGGCGCGGAAGGTTTCCATGAAAAAACCGCGCTCGTCAGCGTAAAGGGTAGGCGCTATGACTTTGACGGCCGCGATGGCGGTATCCCGAAATTTCATACGAACACCTGCGTGTCCAGAAGGCCCATAAGGTATTCGCCGTAGCCACTTTTTCGCAGGGGCGCCGCCAGGTCCCGAAGTTGCGACGCATCTATAAAGCCATATCGATAGGCCACCTCTTCGGGGCAGTTGACCTTCAACCCCTGGCGCTTTTCCAGGGTAGCGATGAACTGAGCCGCATCGAGCAAGCTGTCGTGGGTACCCGTATCCAGCCAGGCACTGCCGCGGCCCATGACTTCAACGCAGAGTTCGCCGGCCCGCCGGTAGCCTTCAATAACATCGATGATTTCCAGTTCACCCCGGGCGGATGGGGTCACTGCCGCGGCATATTCCACAACCTTTTCGTCAAAAAAATAGATTCCGGGAACGGCGTAATTGGATTTGGGTTCAGCGGGTTTTTCTTCAATCGACAGCACCTTGCCCTCGGCATCAAACTCGACCACTCCGTATGCCTCGGGGTTGGCGACGTGGTAGCCGAAGACAGTCCCGCCCCGAAGACGTTCATTGGCCTGGCGCAGCGACCTCACCAGTTCGTGACCATAAAAAAGGTTGTCACCCAGTACCAGCACTGCCGGCTGGCCGTCGAGAAACTGTCGCCCTATAAGAAACGCCTGGGCCAGCCCCTCGGGTTCAGGCTGAACTTCATATTGAATGCTGATCCCCCATTGGCTGCCATCATTGAGCAGTTCCACAAAGCGGGGCAGTTCCACGGGAGTGGTGATAATCAGCATTTCCCGAATACCCGCCTGCATCAGGGTGGCGATGGGATAATAAATCATGGGTTTGTCATATACCGGCATCAACTGTTTGCTGACCACCCGGGTCAAGGGGTAAAGACGGGTTCCGTTGCCACCCGCGAGTATGATTCCTTTTCTCACTGATTCACCTCGATAACAAGCCGTGGCTGGTTGGCGACCTCCAGAGGTCTCCACTTGAGTATTCAGGGAACTGCTGACTCACCAGAGTAGGTGCTAGCGCTGGCTACTGATGCCCCGGTTAAACAATATTCCGTTATAGAAGCCGAGCATCCAGCAAAAGCCAGACAGCAACAGCAAGGGTACCAACAGAACCGTGATGCACCGCCGGCGGAGATTCTGATAGCGCAACTGTCGCCCTATGATTCGCAGTACCTTGAAAAGTGCGAAGAGCGGCAGCAACATCAGAAAGACGAGCTTTTTGGTCCAGGTCATATCCTTTCGGTAGCGGATGGAATAGAGGTTCTGGCCGTTAATAAAGATTTTTTTCAGGACCTTCTTCATAGGGGAATCCTGGATCTGGAAACCCACGACCGAAGGCGCGAATTTGAGGCTCACGCCCTCCCGACGCAGACGTTCGGTGATTTCTGTATCCTGCATACGCGGAATATTGGTAAAGCCGCCGGCGGATAAAAAAAGTTTTCTTTCCACCACCATCAGCGCCGAACTCAGGTTCGCTCTGTCGCAGATTGGGCGACGGGGCTGGGATTCGTGATTGAAAAAATAGTGTTCCAGATACGAGGCCAGGGTCGGATTGTGTTTTTCATTGAGTTCGAGGGCGCCGCCAAAGAGGCTGTGACCCTGCTGATAGAATTGCCAGGCGCTGTTGAGCGCTGAGCTGTCGAGGATGACGTCGGCATCAATAAACATCAGCAGGGTGCCCCTCGCGCGCCTGGCGCCGATGTTGCGCCCTTCGCCGGGGCTGAATCGCTTGTTAAAGCGAATCAGCTGGATTCTGCGTTTGCCCGCCACCAGCTTCTCGACGCCATCGTCGTCCGAACAGTCGACAACGATAATCTCATAGTGGCAGGGATAAGTGAGTGACGCTACCTGCCGCTCCAGGGATTTAAGGGTTTCCCCCAGGGTGCCGGACGAGTTATAGGACGGAATTACGATTGACACATCCATAGTGCGATTTTTACTGCCTTCTCGGTAGGTGGTGTTTCAGAAAAAGACTTTTGCGCTGCCGCGCGACGACCGCCATATTGAATTCCCGCTCAATAAGTGCCCGTGCGTTCGCCGCCCATTCTGTCGGTTCAAGTTGATTGCCGGCAATGTATTGCAAAGCGGATGCCAGCGCGGAAGGATTTTTTTCCTCCACCACAATGCCGGTCTCGCCATTGCGTACCAGCTCGGGAATTCCTGAATGCCGGGTCGAGATTACCGGCACACCCAACGCCATGGCCTCCATGAGCACGACCGGAATGCCTTCCATTTCCCCGGATTTGCCGGTGACCGAGGGAACCACGACCACGTCGGCGTCACGCATGCTCACTCGGACTTCCGCCGTCGATGCCTGCCCCAAAAATCTGACTTTATCGTTCACACCGAGCGATTCAGCCAACTGCACCAACTCATCCCGCAGCGGCCCGCTTCCCAAAAGCTCAATGGTAAAAACTCCTCCCTGATCCTGAAGAATTTTTGCGGCTTCGATTAAATAGCGGAATCCCTTTTTTTCGACCATGCGACCCACCGCAACAACCTTAAGGCCATTGACGACAGGAGTGGCTGGCCGGCTATTGAAAGGGTACTGGTCAAGATCCATGCCGCAGCGCACCACGCTTGACTTGCTCCTGCACGGATAAATATCGTCGAAGTAATCGATGTTGTAGCGGGATATCATCATCAGAAACTGCGCGTAACGCAGCTTGAGGGGAATACCAATAATATGGGGAGCGTTGCGCGTGCCCGCGGAATGAACCGTAATGCTGTAGGGAACGCCAGTGAGCAGCGATGCGTACATGGCAATGGTTGCGGACACATTGAGAAAGTGCGCATGTATATGCTCCACGCCCCTGTTCCTGACCTCCTCAGCCATGGCCGTGGACACGATAAAATGATAGATCAGTTTGAGTCGGCGCGACCAGTCGGTTTCGGAATTGCGCAGCGCCATCCACAGGGTAGGCCAGTAACGCTTGGGCAACACCAGCATCCAGTAGACATTCAAATAGGCGATGCGCATCAGCCTCAACGGATAGAGATAAACCGTTCGCGCCACCAGTGCCCGTTCGTCATCAGTGAGCTTGTCGGATATCTGCTGGCGAATGCCAAACAGTTCGATGCTGATCCCCAAGGCTGTCAATTCGGCGATTTCCCGGCGAATAAAAGTATGGGACTGGATCCCGAAGCAATTGGTGAGGTAGGCGATCTTCATTATTGTCCGTTAAGGGTGATTGTGTGCGAGGATGCGGCTGAGCTGCAATTTCTGTTCACAAACCACCCTCATGCCTTGGAAAATTATGTTCCTGTGGGAGTTTGCCAATCGCGGAGCGGTGAGTACCCGGAATGTCAGATTTACAACAGGACATTGGAGAAAAATATCCTCGCGGGCCCGAATTTCTTGAAATTTCTACAAGTAACAGGATCTGCCATCGACGCCCATTAGCCGTTATCATGGTCGACTTGAATGACAACTGAATCACGGCCGAGCCGAAACCACGAGGACCCCATGCCGAACCCGACCAAGCGCGACCCGCGCGATTTTCCCAGCGTCCAGCTCAGTACCCATGGCGGCGCGAGCGCCGAGGTACTGCTCCATGGCGCTCACGCCATTTCGTGGAAGCCCGCGAACCGATCGTCCGAACACCTTTTCGTCAGTGATCGGGCTCGCTATGAATCCGGCAGCGCGATTCGCGGCGGTGTTCCGATCATCTTTCCACAATTCGCCGATCGCGGACCTCTGACCAAGCATGGCTTCGCGCGGGTTCAACCATGGCGATTGCTCAGCGAGGGCCGAAACGACGACGGAAGCGCCACCGCCCTGCTCGAGCTCAGCGCCAACCCCGACACCCGGAGCCTGTGGCCCCACGA
>CAZEWY010000037.1:0-22264 GCA_964515945.1 uncultured Cellvibrionaceae bacterium | reverse complement strand
GCATCCTGAATATCATCCGCGTCGAGCAGCTCGTTGCGCTGGTTATATATGACCTGACGCTGATCGTTGGCCACATCGTCATATTCCAGCAGCTGTTTGCGATAGTCGAAGTTACGCCCTTCCACTTTGCGTTGCGCTGTTTCAATCGCGTTGCTGACCATGCGATGTTCAATGGCTTCGCCTTTTTCCAGACCCATGGCCTGCATGAAATTGCGCACGCGTTCCGATGCGAAAATACGCATCAGGTTGTCATCCAGAGACAGATAGAAACGCGATACACCAGGATCGCCCTGACGCCCCGCGCGACCGCGCAACTGGTTGTCAATGCGGCGGGATTCATGACGTTCCGTACCCACTATGTGCAGACCACCGGCCTCAATGACCGAGTCATGCCGCTTCTTCCAGTCAGCCTTGACGGCCTCAATCTGGGCCTCGCTGGGATCCTCCAGTTTCGCTACTTCGGCTTCCCAGTTGCCGCCCAGCATGATGTCGGTTCCGCGTCCCGCCATATTGGTGGCGATGGTCACGGCACCCGGCCGACCGGCCTGAGCAATAATATCCGCTTCGCGGTCGTGCTGCTTGGCGTTAAGAACTTCGTGAGCCACGCCAGCTTTCTTGAGCCGGCCGGACATTTCCTCGGAGGTTTCAATGGATGCGGTGCCCACCAGAACAGGTGCCTGCTGCTCACGCAGCCGTTTCACCTCTTCCACTATGGCATCATATTTATCATCCTTGGTGAGGTAGATAAGATCGTTGAGATCCTGGCGCTGTGGCGGCTTGTTGGGCGGAATCACCACCACATCCAGGCCATAGATCTGCTTGAATTCAAAAGCTTCGGTATCCGCCGTACCTGTCATACCGGAAAGCTTCGGATACAGGCGGAAATAGTTTTGAAAGGTCGTCGACGCCATGGTCTGACTTTCATGCTGAATAGCCACACCTTCTTTCGCTTCCAAAGCTTGATGCAAACCCTCGGACAGGCGTCGACCGGCCATGGTACGACCGGTATGCTCGTCGATGAGTACGACCTGATTGTCCTTGACGATGTATTCCACGTTGCGGTGGAACAACTTGTGCGCCTTCAAGGCCGCGTGCACGTGATGCAGGAGCCCGAGATTACCGGCGGAATAAAGGCTTTCATTTTCCGACAGGTGACCACCGGCAATGAGAAGATCTTCCACGGTCTGGTGGCCGAGTTCAGTTAATTCGATCTGCCGGGTTTTCTCGTCAACCGTATAATGCCCCTCTTCGTCGCCCTCTTCATAATGTGGCTTCAGATTGGGGATCAGTTTGTTGATCGCTTTGTAGAGTTCAGAGCTGTCTTCCGCCGAGCCGGAAATAATCAGAGGTGTGCGGGCTTCATCGATCAGGATGGAGTCGACTTCATCGATAATGGCGAAATTGAGCGCGCGCTGTGCCCGGTCTTCCTTGCGCAGGGCCATATTGTCACGCAGATAATCAAAACCGAACTCATTGTTGGTGCCGTAGGTGACGTCGGCCTGATAGGCCGCGCGCTTTTCTTCACCGGGTTGCATGGATACGACCACGCCTACACTCAGGCCAAGAAACTCATAAAGGGGTTTCATCCAGGCAGCATCGCGGCGGGCGAGATAGTCGTTGACCGTCACCACATGCACGCCATTGCCGGAAAGTGCATTCAGGTACACCGCCAGCGTCGCCACCAGTGTCTTACCTTCACCGGTACGCATCTCGGCGATCCTGCCGTAATGCAGCGTCATGCCGCCTATTAATTGCACATCGAAATGGCGCATGCCCATGATGCGCTTGCTGGCTTCACGGGCAGTGGCAAAAGCCTCTGGCAGAATATCATCGAGGCTCTGGCCATCCTGGATACGCTGTTTGAAAATGGCGGTCTGTGCCTGAAGATCGCTGTCGCTCATTTGCGAAATGGATTCTTCCAGGTCATTGATGCTGCGCACGATCTTGTTCATGCGCTTCAATTCGCGTTCGTTTTTACTGCCAAATACTTTTTTTGCGACTTTCCCAAACATATGACTACCATGATTCAATGGATTTCGGCGGTTCAGCAATCACTGAACATTATCAGTGATTGGTCAACGACTGCTGAACGGTTTGCCGGAAGGTCCGGAGGAAAAAAGGGGTATGCTACAACAGATTGACGGGCGCGGGGAGCGCGAGGGGAGGAATAATCAGCGGCTGGCGCGGTGGATGTAAGCTGCCGGGTCGACGGAGCGACCATTTTTGTATACTTCAAAATGCACGTGGGGGCCGGTGGAACGGCCGGTGGATCCCATGAGAGCGATGATCTGACCCTTCTTGACAATGTCGCCCACCTTTACCAAAAGCTCTTTACAGTGCCCATAGCGGGTTGAATAACCATTGCCGTGATTGATTTCAATCAGGTTACCGTAGCCGTAGCGATCGGCGGACCAGGTCACCACGCCTGCGGCGACGGCGACTATGTCACTACCATCTTTGCCGGCAAAGTCCACACCGCCATGCCAGGCGATACGCCCAGTAAAAGGATCGGTGCGGCGACCGTAACGCGAGGACATCCACCCCTTGAGGATGGGCCGACCGGCAATGAACAGATCGCGCTGCAGCTTGCGGTTGGCGAGCAAAGCTTCCAACGTCGACAACTGCTGCTGTCGGTCTTCAATCTGATAGGCGAGCTGATCAATGACGGATTCAAATTCGGGAGCGCGGTAAACTTCATCGAGCGCGCCAAGTTCGGGGCCACCCAAAGCCGGTGGTTGGCTGAAATCGAATTCGCCACTGTCCAGATTGGCAATCGATGTAAGACGCTCACCCAGAGCATCCAGCCTCACCAGTCGGGCCTGGAGTTCAGCAACTCTCAGCGTGAGCGCCGCCAGTTTGTTTTCGGCATCCCGCTCGGCCTCGGCAATTTGCTGCTCCTGTTCATTGAGCGCTTCGGACCACGCCTGCACGGAATCTTCGTTAAACAGGTCAGATGCATCACCAGCGGAATATTGCATGACTCCCCAGGTGGCAGCGCCCACAGGCAAACCAAACAAACAGGCACTGAGCACTGCACGAGCCCAGCTCCCCAAGGTAAAACTTCGGGTTCCGCCGTGGCGCTTACTGACAAGAATTACTTTCATTACGCAAACATTGCTCAAATTACTCAATTGGATATGTCGCCGGACCATCCAGGTGGCCCACTCGCGACAGGCCCTTTTTCAAAATTGGGCCGGAATTTCCGTCGGTCTGTGAATTATAGTTATATATAGTCAACTTGGGGCACAACCGCAGGATTTTCACCCATTCTCAACGAATTTTGAGAACTGTGGCATCCTGTACGTCCCGTCCGTTCACCCGCCGCCGAGCCAATCGCGCATCAGCCACTATAGCTGATGGCTCTTAGCAATAGCCGTGCCTAGGGGGCTTTATCCGTGCAACTATATACCGAAAGGTGATAAGTGGCCAGTCCCGGACAGGAATTCGCCGAATCTTAATAGCTTAAATATATAACCATGACTTCCCTAATAGCTTAAATCAGCAGAAACTGATAGCCAGCTTCAGTCGAGGGGATTTACCGATTTATCTATGGCAAAGCGGGCCGCAAAAGACCCGCTCGCAGGAAACCGTAGACTCAGGCCGTAGCGGCCATCGGCTTGATATAGGAAATGGGAGCTTCGTCCTCGTTCTCGAAAGTGACGAATTCCCAGGCGTCTGTCTGGCGAATCAGCTGACGCAGAGATTTGTTGTTGAGCCCATGCCCGGATTTGACTGCCCTGAACTCGCCGATCAGGCTGTTGCCCAGCAGATAAAGATCACCAATGGCATCCAGAATTTTGTGTTTGACGAATTCATCTTCGTAGCGCAGACCATCTTCATTGAGGATACGGTATTTATCCACCACTATGGCGTTGTCGACGCTGCCCCCCTTGGCCAAACCCTTGGAACGCAGGTATTCGATCTCGTGCATAAAACCAAAGGTGCGCGCCCGGGAGACTTCCTTCACAAAGGACGTACTGGAGAAATCCACGGCAGCGGAGAGCTTGCGCTCTTTGAATACCGGGTGGTCAAAGTCGATGGTAAACGAGACTTTGAAGCCGTCAAAGGGGAGAAAAGTCGCAGTTTTATCACCGTCGGTGACGGTGAGTTCTTTCTTGATCCGGATGAATTTCTTGGGAGCGTTCTGCTCCTGGATTCCCGCCGACTGAATAAGGAACACAAAAGGACCGGCGCTGCCGTCCATGATGGGCACTTCATCGGCACTGACTTCCACAATGGCATTGTCTATGCCAAGCCCGGCCATGGCGGACAGCAGGTGTTCAACCGTGGAAATGCGGACATCGCCACTGACCAGCGTGGTGGACAGGGTGGTATCGCCGACGTTCTCAGCCCGGGCCTGAATCTCAACCACCGGGTTCAGATCCACCCGCCGAAAAACGATGCCTGTATCGACAGGAGCCGGACGCAGTGTCAAAAAGATTTTCTGACCCGTATGGAGACCGACGCCAGTGGCGCGAATTTCGTTTTTCAGGGAACGCTGTTTGATCATAGTCTTTTTCATCTCAGGTGGGACAAACCGGGCGGCGCGCATAATAACAGAAGCATCCATTCAAACCAACGAATGGATCACATAGCCATAGCTGCACAGACGCTTGTATAGGATATGCAACACTTCGGGAATATGCCAGCGATTAAAAAATAAACAGACATTTTTTGCTAATCCTGCCACATTCCGACATTCATGGCTTCACAGGCTTGTCTTCACAGGAAAGGGGCGGGAGGGGAAATCCGCCCCGGCCAATTACCTCAAACAGGCAAGTGACCAGCCGCCTGACCGTTCCGGGAGGAGCGCCCTTGCAGAAGCGTCCCCGGCCAAGCGCCCTTAAGAAGCCATGCCGCGCCGTGAGCTGACTAATCAGCCTGACGTCGCAGAAACGCGGGAATATCCAGGTAATCCATTTCCTTGTCGCGTGGGTCTATTGCCGGCGCGGAGCTCTCCCGACGCTGGCGCATCACCGTCGGCTTGTCCAGGTCACCATAGTTGGGCTTGCCGTCCGCGCTGCGGGTGTTGTCGATCACAACCTTGGTGTTGCCGGGTCGTTTGGCTGTGGCGGGGTTGCCGAGACCAGTCGCCACGACGGTAACGCGCAGTTCATCACTCATTTCCGGATCAATGACCGTACCCACCACGACTGTGGCATCACCAGACGCAAACTCTTCAATGGTATCGCCCACTTCAGTGAATTCACCCAGAGAGAGATCCATGCCGGCAGTGATATTCACCAGAATGCCGCGCGCGCCCTGCAAGTTGATGTCTTCCAGCAGCGGGCTTCGGATTGCCGCCTCCGCGGCCTCGCGGGCGCGATTTTCACCCTTGGCCGTTCCGCTTCCCATCATGGCCATGCCCATTTCGGACATCACTGTACGCACGTCTGCAAAATCCACGTTGATCATGCCGGGGCGGATAATCAGATCGGCAATGCCCTGCACGGCACCCAACAGAACATCATTGGCGGCCTTGAAGGCATCCAGCAGACTGGTGGTCTTGCCGAGCACGGACAGCAATTTGTTATTGGGAATGGTGATCAGAGAATCGACGCGGTCCTGTAACTGCTTGATGCCCTCTTCCGCCGTGGCCATGCGCTTGCGCCCTTCGAATTCGAAGGGCTTGGTGACAACGGCGACCGTCAGTATGCCCAGCTCTCGCGCAATCTCCGCGACCACTGGCGCGCCACCGGTACCTGTGCCACCACCCATGCCTGCGGTGATGAAAACCATGTCGGCTCCACGCAGGACCTCGGCAATGCGCTCCCGGTCCTCCATGGCGGCCTGGCGACCGATATCCGGATTGGCGCCGGCGCCCAGACCCTTGGTCATGTTGTTGCCCAGTTGCAGGACTGTGCGCGCATCTATGTCTTTCAATGCCTGGGCATCGGTGTTGGCACAGACAAAATCCACACCTTCGACCTGGTTGTGAATCATGTGCTTGACGGCGTTGCCGCCGCCACCGCCGACGCCGACGACTTTGATGACGGCATTTTGTGGTACGTTATCGACTAGTTCAAACATAAGAGTTCCCCTCTTTTCCCCTGAAAATTACGTGAATAATTGTTTGGTAATCATTAAAAGTTTTTCTGGAACCAGGTTTTCGCCCGTGCCCAGGATGATTCATCCTTATCCGTTCTGCGCGCATTGTCGGAACCCTGCTGCTGCTTGATGCCGTAAAGCAACAGACCGACGCCTGTCGAATAAATCGGGTTACTGACAATATCTTTCAGCCCGCGCACGTTGTGTGGCGAACCCAGGCGCACCGGCATGTGGAAAATTTCCTCGGCCAGTTCAATCACACCTTCCATTTTGGAAGTTCCGCCGGTGAGCACTATGCCCGCGGCGACCATGTCCTCGAAACCGCTGCGGCGCAGTTCGGACTGCACCAGCGTAAACAATTCGTCATAGCGCGGCTCCACCACCTCAGCCAGCGCCTGCCGGGACAGGTCCCGCGCCGGGCGATCTCCGACACTGGGGACTTTGATGGTTTCCTCAACGCCGGTCAGTTTGGCCAGCGCGCAGGCATATTTGATTTTGATTTCCTCGGCGTATTGCGTCGGTGTGCGCAACGCCATGGCGATATCGTTGGTGACCTGATCCCCCGCAATCGGAATTACGCCTGTGTGCCGAATGGCGCCCTCGGTGAAAACCGCAATATCGGTAGTGCCGCCGCCGATATCCACCAGGCATACACCCAGTTCCTTTTCGTCTTCGGTCAAAACGGAATAGCTCGACGCCAGTTGCTCAAGAATGATGTCTTCAACATCCAGGCCGCAGCGGCGTATGCATTTTTCGATATTCTGTGCGGCATTCACCGCGCAGGTCACCAGGTGCACCTTGGCTTCCAGCCTCACGCCGGACATACCCAAAGGCTCCTTCACGCCCTCCTGTTCGTCGATCAGATATTCCTGGGGCAGAATGTGCAGAATGCGCTGATCCGCCGGAATTGCCACGGCCTGGGCCGCGTCTATGACACGTTCAAGATCCTGGGAAAAGACTTCCCGGTCCTTGATGGCCACTATGCCGTGGGAATTGAGGCTGCGAATGTGGCTGCCGGCAATACCGGCATATACGGAATGAATCTGGCAGCCAGCCATGAGTTCAGCTTCCTCTACCGCTCTCTGGATGGATTGCACCGTGGATTCAATGTTGACCACCACGCCCTTCTTGAGGCCATTGGATCTATGGGAACCGAGACCCACCACGGATAATTCACCCTCGGGGGACACTTCACCCACTATAGCGACGACCTTGGAAGTGCCAATATCCAAGCCAACAATCATTTTGCTTTCGCTTGAATGAGCCATTCACTTCACTCCGTTCATTGTTTTGGATGTAAGGGTTTCGGACTTAAGGGTTTTAGACATATCGTTTCATCCCGCCTCCGCCATTGCCACCTGTTCCAGGCCGGTTTGCTTCCAGGCCACGGCAAAGCCGTTGTCATAGCGAAGATCAATGGCATCGATCTTATTCATTTTTGCAGCAAGTTCCTTCGGATATACGTCCAGAAATCTCTGCAATCTTTCGAAGACCTGCTCGCGTCCAACACGCAGAGTCGTTCCATTCACCAACTGCAGCGTCCATGAGCGGGTTTCATCCAGGTGCACTTCATCAAGGGAGAGTTCCGCCGTCGACAACAGGCGCGCCATCTGGACATACTTCTGCATCACTTCCCTGGCATGGCGATTGCCGCCGTGGAGCAACGGCAGATGGTCGAGTACATGGTTATCCGCCACTTCTATAATATCGCCGCGCATGTTCACAAAGGCATGGTCGCCCCAGCGCGCAATGGGTTGTTGCTCCTCAACACGCACCAATAATTTGTCCGGCCACTGTCGTGCAATGGATACTCTGTCGATCCAGGGATTCAGTTCCATGGCATTTTTCAGCGCAGTCATATCCAGTTGTAAAAAATTACCTTTTACCCGCTCGGCAACCAGAGCCTGGACCTTCTGCTGCGATAGGTAGCGAAACTGTCCCTCGATACCAATACTGGCGATCGGGCGATTGGCAAGACGTTTCACATAGTCCATGGGCTCCGCCCATACAACCAGGCTCACCAGCAACCCACCGCCAATGATGACAGTTGAAATTCGGGCCCAGAGTCGGCGTCTCCCGCTGTTGGTCACAGCCTTGCCGCGGCGTACCGGACTGGCACCGACACTGCCGCGAAGCCGCGATGGCGTCTGTCGGACCCGTTGCATCGGTCGCTGACTGCCCATGGCTATATGGCTCCCTTGGCGGTGATCGCCTGCCGCGCTATGGCCAGGACCAGATCATCAAAGCTATATCCGGCGGCGCGAGCGGCCATGGGCACCAGGCTGTGACTGGTCATGCCGGGAATCGTATTTATTTCCAGCAGGTAGAAATCGCCCTGTGCGTCGGCCATCACATCCACCCGCCCCCAACCCCGGCAACCCACCACTTCAAAAGCCCGCTGGGCCAAGCCACGCAGTGCGTTTTCCTTTTGTTCGGGCAGGCCGCAGGGACAGAGATAACGCGTATCTTCGGCAACATATTTCGCGTCGAAATCGTAAAAAACATGATCAGTTTCCAGCTTGATCGGAGGCAGGGCTTCGCTATTGAGAATCGCCACCGTATATTCCGCGCCGCGTATGCAGCGCTCGGCCATCACTGCCTGATCGTATACCGAGGCGGCCTGATACGCCTGTTGCAGTTCAGTCGGACTCGATGCGATTGCCATCCCGATGCTGGAGCCTTCATGGACCGGCTTGACGAACGCGCTGCCGCCGAGAAACTGCAAAGTCGCCGACCAGTCACAACTCTTATCCAGCACGCAATATTCGGGGGTTGGAATGCCGACACCGCGCCACAAGTGTTTGGTGCGCACCTTGTCCATGCACAGGGCCGAAGCCGCAACGCCGCTGCCGGTATAAGGCAACTTCATGAATTCCAGCAACGCCTGCATGCTGCCATCCTCGCCACCGGCGCCGTGCAGGGCAATAAAAACGCTGTCGAGTTTTTCATGTTGCAGTTGCTGTAAAGCGTCGGGACCAATATCGATACCCACCGCATCGACGCCGGCATGTAAAAGCGCGTCCAGTACTGCCTGGCCACTCTGCAGCGAAATCTCCCGCTCGGCTGAGACACCGCCGTACAACACGCCCATGCGCCCCAGTTGGGCGATGGTTTCAAAATTTTTCACCATCGATTTCTCGGTCATATCTCTCACCTATTGCAGCTTGCGCTTTGCCAGCTCTGCCGCCAGAGCACCAATGTTGCCGGCGCCCTGAGTAATGACTATGTCACCCGGCTGCACTATATCCCGTACAACGGCGGGAACCGCTTCAATACCTTCTACAAAAATGGGATCCACCAGCGCGCGCGTACGAATACTGCGGCTCAAATGCCGACCGTCGGCGCCTGCAATGGGATCTTCACCGGCGCCGTAAACCTCGAGCAGTATTAACTGATCAACACCGGACAAGACGTCGACAAAATCCTCGTAGAGATCGCGCGTACGCGTATACCGGTGCGGCTGGTACACCATGACCACACGTCTTTCCGGCCAACCGGCGCGTACTGCTTCGATGGTGGCGGCCACTTCGCGAGGATGGTGACCGTAATCGTCAACCAGCATAACCGGTGCGCCTTCACCTACACTGAACTCGCCATAAATCTGAAAACGCCGACCGACGCCCATAAAGTCCGCCAGGCCTTTTTGTATGGCCTCATCCTCCACACCCTCGTCAGTGACAACGGCTATGGCGGCAGTGGCATTGAGCACGTTGTGCCGCCCCGGCAGGTTCAGGAAAATTTCGAGCGGTTTATCCCTGTTTGGTCTCGCCACCTTGAAATGCAATGTATTCGCACTTTGAGTCACGTCAAAGGCACGGAAATCACACTCGTCACCAAAGCCGTAGGTCAAAACCGAACGGGAAATCTGTGGAATGATATTTTTGACATTGGGATCATCGCTGCACAAAACCGCCTGTCCATAAAAAGGGAGGTTGTGCAGGAATTCGACGAAAGTTTGTGTCAGCTTTGAAAAGTCGCCGCCGTAGGTATCCATATGGTCGGCATCGATATTGGTCACCACGGCAACCATCGGTTGCAGGTGCATAAATGAAGCGTCGCTTTCGTCCGCCTCGGCAACCAGATAGCGACTTTCACCGAGCGCCGCGTGGCTGCCGGCACTGTTGAGCAACCCACCAATCACAAAGGTCGGATCTCTGCCCGCCGCCGCCAGTATGCTGGCAATCAAGCTGGTCGTGGTGGTTTTGCCATGGGTACCCGCAACGGCAATGCCATGCCTGTAACGCATGAGTTCGCCCAGCATTTCAGCACGTCGCACGATGGGGATACGCTGTTCACGGGCACCGACCAGTTCGGGATTGCAGTCATCCACGGCGCTGGATTTCACCACGACATGGGCACCGGTGACATGTTCAGGACGATGGCCCAGGAACAGGTTAGCGCCCAGACCAGCGAGCCGGCGCGTGACGGCGGATTCGCGCAGATCCGAACCGGAAATTTCATAGCCTTGATTCAGCAAAACCTCGGCAATGCCACTCATGCCGGCGCCGCCGATGCCGACAAAATGGATGCGACGAATACGGCGCATTTCGGGAATGTGATAAATCTCTGTTTCAGCCATGTGCCATCTCCAGGCAAATTTCGGCGAATCGGTCAGCTGATCGCGGCACCGCAAGAGCGCGTGCAGCCTCAGCCATATGAAGTAATTGCTGCCGGTCCGCCAGCAAATCGGCAAGCAGGGTTGCCAATCCCTCGTTGGTCAAATCCCTCTGCTGACGAAGAACAGCCGCCCCCGCCGCTTCCAGAAAGCGTCCATTGGCAGTCTGGTGATCATCAATGGCGTGAGGGAAAGGTATCAATACTGCTCCGACGCCGGCCGCCGCCAATTCCGCCACCGTCAGGGCGCCGGCACGACAGATGACCAGGTCGGCCCAGGCGAGGGCTTCGGCCATATCCTCGATAAAGGCGACCACATCTCCTTCAATACCCGTTGCGCGATAATGTTCTTCAGCATCCGACAGATGCTTTTCACCGGTCTGATGACGCACCATCGGGCGCCGTTCCAAAGGCATCAGCGCCAGGGCTCCAGGCACCGCCCTGTTGATCGCCACGGCTCCGAGACTGCCACCGAGAACCAGCAGACGCACAGGCTGGCCGCGATTGGCAAAGCGCTCGGCAGGCGCGGGCAGATTTTCGATTTCAGTGCGCACCGGATTACCGATGCACTGACTGCCGGGCAGGGCACCCGGAAAGGCCGCCAACGACTCGGTCGCCATGCGGGCAAGTATCTTGTTGGTGGTGCCGGCGATAGCATTCTGTTCGTGAATGACCAAAGGCTTTTGCAGAATTCTGGCGGCAATGCCACCGGGGCCCGCGGCGAATCCGCCGAGCCCGACCACAACATCAGGCCTGACTTCCCGAATAACTCGCGCGGCCTGCAACACCGCCTTGGCGATACGCCATGGCGCCTGCAACTTGGTCTTCAGGCCGTGCCCGCGCACACCACCAATTGTCAACTCGTGCAGCGGATAACCGGCTTCCGGTACCAGACGCGCTTCGATACCGCGAGCTGTGCCCAGCCATTCGACTCTGTGGCCGCCATCGGTCAACACCCGGGCCAGGGCCAGTGCCGGAAAAACATGTCCACCGGTGCCTCCGGCCATGATCAGCGCTGTCACGGGTCGAGTATCAGTCATGATTGCGCAACTCCCAATCCATGCGAATGACCACGGTCAGCAAGGCGACGGTCACAAGGAGGCTGCTGCCGCCATAACTGATCAAGGGCAGAGTGAGCCCCTTTGTCGGCAGCAGCCCGGCGGCTACGCCCATATTGATAAATGCCTGGCCAGCCAACATGATGGCCACGCCAAAACTGGTGAAACTGATGAAAAGTTTGCCCTGTTCACTGGCGCGCCGCGAAACGGAAAATATTTTATAGATCATCACCGCGAAAGCGCCGATCAATATCACCGCGCCGATCAGACCCAATTCTTCCGCAATTATGGCGAAGACAAAATCCGTATGAGCTTCCGGCAGGAAAAACAATTTTTGAATACTGTTGCCGAGCCCCACACCGAACCACTCTCCGCGACCGAAGGCGATCAGGGATTGCACCAGCTGATAACCGCTTGAGAACTGATCGGACCATGGGTCCATGAAAGTCACCAGACGCTGCCACCTGTAGGGAGATACCACGGCCATGGCGGACAAACCCGCGATGCCGAACAGTGCCAATGTCAGGAATCTGAACAGGCGAACACCACCAACAAACATCATGGCACCACAGGTAAAACAAATGACCACGGCACTGCCGAAATCCGGTTGCAGCAACAGCAAGAGAACCGCGACACCGACCATGGCAATCATGATCGCAAACACTGACCAGCCCGCGGCAATGATTTCCTGCTTGCGCGCGAGGAAACTCGCAAAAAACAAGATCAGACAGAATTTCATGACTTCGGAAACCTGCACGGAAAAAGGTCCGAAACTCAACCAGCGCTGGCTGCCATTCGCGCTGCGTCCCACTCCAGGTATGAGTACGACAATCAGCAAAACAAATCCGGCCACCAACAGCAGACCCGCGTAGCGCTGCCAGACGGCACTGGGAACAGCAGCAAGAATCGCTGACGAGATAGCCGACAGCAATAAATAGATTCCGTGACGCTTGGCAAAAAACCAGGCGTCGCCATAGCGCTCCGCGGCGGAGTCAATGGATGCCGACGCCACCATTATCAAACCGAGGCTCGCCAGTCCAAGCACGATCAAAGGCAGCGTCCAGTCAAACTTCTGGGCGACCCCGGGCATGGCTTGATTAACGGTGGCACTCATGAGCGAAGTGTCTCCACGGCGGCGGCAAATTGGTTGCCGCGATCTTCGTAATTTTTAAACATATCGAAGCTGGCACAGGCTGGCGACAGCAAAACAATGTCGCCCGGTCCTGCCAGTTCGGCGGTCTTGTTTACGGCGTCTTTCATGTCGGCGGCTTCATACACGGGTACGGCATCGGTGGCCAGCGCGGCGATACTACCGCCGTCGCGTCCGAGGACAACCAGCGCCTTGAGTGTTTTCAGCAGCACCCCTTGCAAGGGCAAAAAATCCGCACCCTTGCCATCACCACCGGCGATCAGCACGATATTCTTGCCATCCCGCGCAACCAGCCCTTCCAGCGCGGCAATGGTCGCGCCGACATTGGTGGCCTTGGAATCATTGATAAAGATTCGCCCGTCAATGGTCGCAACCGTTTGGCAGCGGTGTGGCAAGCCCTTGAACGTCTTGAGGCATTCGAGCATGGCGCTTTGCGGAATGCCCGCCACTTCACCGAGCGCCAGGGCAGCCAACGCGTTGGCGAGGTTGTGTTTTCCGCGAATTGCAAGCTCCCGGGCCGGCATCAACGTCTTCAGGCCGCGGGCCAGGTAGGAGACCCCGCCTTCCTCGCGCACGCCATAATCCTTGAGATCCGGCTCACTCAAACCGAAAGTAATCTGTTCAACCTGATTGGCGATTGGCGGCTTCGTCAAAGCATCATCGCGGTTAGCGACCACCGCCTTTGCACCAAAATAAATGCGTTGCTTGGCCTGGTGGTATAGCGCCAGAGTGTCGTAGCGGTCCATATGATCCGCGCTGACATTGAGTACGGTGGCAACACGGGCTCCGAGTTGATGGGTGGTTTCCAGTTGAAAACTCGAAAGCTCCAGCACGTAAAGTTCCGCCTCATCACTCAGCAAATCAAGAGCCGGTGTTCCGAGGTTGCCTCCGACCCTGACACGAATTCCCGCGGTTTCGGCCATGGCACCCACCAGCGATGTGACGGTTGTCTTGCCGTTGGAGCCGGTGATGGCGACTATGGGCGCCGTGGCCGCGCGCACGAACAACTCGATATCACCTATCAGCTCCACGCCCGCCTCGATGGCTTTTGCGATCGCAGGATGTTTGCGCGACAGGCCCGGACTTAAAATGAGCTGACCGGCATTCACAAAATCGTCGTCTTCAAAACTGCCCAGAATGACTTTGGCGGACGGGCATTCGCGTTGCAGTTGCTCGAGCATCGGTGGCTGCTGTCGGGTGTCGGCAACCACGAAAGGCCTGCCAGTTTTTTGCAAATAGCGCGCGACAGACATCCCGCTGACCCCGAGGCCAACGATGACTGTATTTGTGCTGCTTGCAATCAGTTGAGACATAAGTGCTTCTGCGTTTGTTTAACGTTATAAATCAGCGCAATTTCAATGTTGCCATGCCCAGCAGCACCAGAATCACGGTAATTATCCAGAAGCGGACAATAACGCGCGGTTCCGGCCAGCCCTTGAGTTCGAAATGGTGATGCAACGGCGCCATGCGGAAAATTCGCCGCCCGGTCAGCTTGAAAGAAGCCACCTGGAGAATGACCGAGACCGTCTCCATGACAAATACGCCCGACATAATGAAAAACACGATTTCATGGCGTACCACCACGGCGATCGTTCCCAGGGCACCGCCGAGAGCCAGGGCGCCCACGTCACCCATGAAGACCTGCGCCGGGTAGGTGTTGAACCAGAGAAAGCCGAGACCGGCTCCGGCCAGGGCTCCACAAAACACAACCAGTTCGCCCGCGCCGGGTATATAGGCTATTTGTAGATAAGTCGCAAAATTCGCATTGCCAACCAGATAGGCAATGATGCCGAGCGCCGAGCCGACCATTACCGTTGGCATAATTGCCAGACCATCAAGGCCATCGGTCAGATTAACGGCGTTACTGGTGCCCACCACCACAAAATACGTCAGCAGTATGTAGAAAATACCGAGTTCCAGCGCAACCGTTTTGAAAAATGGTACAAACAATTGGGTTTCCGCTGGCGTTGCCGCGGAAAGGTAGAGTGAGCTTGCGACCACCGCTGCAATGGCTGACTGCCAAAAATATTTCCATTTCGCGGGCAAACCCTTGGAGTTTTTCTTGAGCACTTTGCGGTAGTCATCAACCCAACCGATTATGCCGTAGCCAACGGTAACCGAGAGAACCGCCCAGACAAAGCGGTTGGACAGGTCCGACCACAACAGGGTACTCAGTACGATACCGAACAATAACAGTGCGCCACCCATTGTTGGCGTTCCCGATTTGCTCAGGTGCGACTGCGGCCCATCATCACGAATGGACTGGCCGATCTGCAGTTGATTCAATTTTCGGATAAACCAGGGACCCATCAACAGCGAAATACCCAGCGCCGTCAATATGCTGAATATGCCGCGCAAAGTAAGATACTGAAAAACGGCAAAGCCGCTGACATATTGTTGCAGGTATTCCGTCAGCCATACGAGCATTAGTGTTGTTCTCCGTGTTGGCCCATTGCCGAGAGTGTTGCGGGCATTGAGAGCGCCGAAATGATGTTTTCCATCCGCGCACTTCGCGACCCCTTGACCAGCATCACCATGTCCGGTTGCAATTCCGGTTTCAGTGCCGCTATCAGGTCCGCCTGGGTTTTGAAATGACGACCACTGGGTCCAAAACCCGAAGCCACCTGCGCCGCAAACTCACCGCAGCTGAACAGAGCCTCGATACCGGCCTGCCTTGCATATTCGCCAAGTTTCAGATGAGCTTGATCGGCACTTTCGCCGAGCTCTGCAAGGCTGCCCAGCACCAACACTCGCGGCCCAGGGCAGCCGCCCAGGTAATCAATAGCGGCGCGCACCGAACCGGGGTTCGCGTTATAGGTATCATTGATCAAGGTTGCGCCGCCGACAGCGACCCCAACCTGCATTCGCCCCGCGTCACCGACAAAACTCGCCAGACCGCGAGCGATATTGTCCAAACCGGCACCGGCCGCCATGGCACAGGCGGCCGCTGCCAGTGCGTTGCCAATATTGTGTCGCCCGAGAACCGCAAGTTGAACATTGACCTGGCCAAGCTCATTAACCAACAGGAAGCCCGCGCGGCCGAGTGCATCCCGTGTGATATTGGTGGCATAGATTACGGATAATGTTTCCGCGTATTTTTTTGCCGGTTCTCCCACACAGAAACCAAAACGCTTCGCGCTCTCAGCCTTCTGCAGAAATTCATCGGCGAACTTGTCGTCGAGATTGATGATCGCGCTGTCGCCCGCGCCGAGTTCGCCATAGATGGCTGATTTTTCCAGCGCTATGCCGGCCAGGCTGCCGAAGCCTCCGATATGGGCCGGCATAATGTTATTGACCATCGCAATTGTTGGCTTTGCCAGCGCCGCGAGATAGGCAATTTCCCCCGGACTGCTGGTACCCATCTCAACAACCGCAAAATCATCCTCCGGCTCGAGGGTCATCAGCGTCAACGGAACGCCTATGTGATTGTTGAAGTTTCCGCGAGTCGCCTTGACCGAACCGCAAGTGGCAAGAATGGAGGCAACCATGCCCTTTACCGTGGTTTTTCCGGAGCTTCCAGTGATGGCGATCAGCGGCCCTTGAAAGAAACTGCGTTTCAGCGCACCTATGGCCCCCAGTGCGCGGGTAGTATCCCGCACGACAAGCTGAGGCAGATTGATGGACTCCGCACGTTTTTCGACCACCAGGCCACAAGCGCCGGCATCGACCGCCGCCTGCAGAAACTCGTGCCCATCAAAATTGCGCCCGCGCAGGGCAATAAACAAATCACCGGAGTCTATATTGCGACTGTCCGTACTCAGTTGATCAAAGGTGCAGTCACCGTTGAACAAATCTCCACCTGTAACCACGGAACATTGCGAAAGCTTCATTGAGCAGCCTCCCCGCGATTACGTTCCCGCAAAGCCAGACGCGCCTGAGCTTCGTCGTCGAAAGGAAGTCGTTCCAGCCCCACAATCTGGTAATTCTCATGGCCCTTACCCGCGATTAAAACCAGATCGCCATCGGCAGCCGCTGCAATGGCATGACCTATGGCCTGGGCACGATCCTCTATCACCTTGACAGCGCCTGGATGACTGAAGCCGCGGCAGATTTCATCAATAATTTTGCTGCAGGCTTCGGTGCGCGGATTATCCGTGGTGACGATCACATGATCGGCATTGGCTTCGGCCACTGCCGCCATTTCGGGGCGTTTCCCACTGTCTCGATCGCCACCACAACCGAATACAACATGAATTTTTTCCTGGCCATGGGAGCGCAATGCGCACAAGGCTTGCCGCAGGGCATCGGGGGTGTGGGCATAATCGATGATGACTCGAATATCGGCGTCCACATTCAGGGTCTGCATGCGCCCCTTTACGGGCACCAGTTGGGGAATAAATTCAAGTGCTCTTTGAAAATTTGCCCCCTGTGCACAAGCAGCGGTAAGCACCGCCAGCAGATTGTAAAGATTGAACTCACCCAGTAATGCCGTTTTCAACTGGCCACTGCCCCAGGGCGTGCAAACCAATGCCTCCATACCCCGGGAATGCAGCTTGATGTTGCGGGCATAGACTTGAGCGCCGGCATCGAGCACGCTATAGGTCCAAATGCTGGCGCCTGGCTTGACGGCCGCCATCATGCAACCAGCCGTCTGTTCATCGTCGAGATTAATGACGGCATGTTCCAGGCTTTCGGTTCCGAACAGTTGTGCCTTGGCCTGCATATAACTGTACATATCACCGTGGTAATCCAGATGATCACGGGTAACGTTGGTGAAAATCCCGGTCGTTATCTGAACTCCTGCTGTACGCTTCTGTACCAGCCCGTGGGACGAAACCTCCATGGCGACAGCCTCAACCTGCTGATCCGCGAGTTCCCGCAATATACGCTGGCAGGTGATGGCGTCCGGAGTCGTCATGCCGATATTCTGCAATTCTTCGCCGGCCAGGCCGTAGCCCAGGGTTCCTATCACGGCGGACTTCTGACCCAGCAAATTCTGCAGCTGCGCCAGAAGTGATACGCAGGTACTTTTGCCATTGGTGCCGGTCACACCGGTCACTGTCATGGAGCGGCTGGGGTCGCCATAAAAGAGTGCCGCCACCTTTCCCATGGTCACCAGAACATCCCGCACCCCCAACACCGGCACATTCTCCCGCCAGCTCAGACTGACGCCGGATATGACCTGCGCATCCTGATAAATCACGGCAACACTTCCCGCCCCTACGGCGGCATCAATAAAGCTCTGGCCGTTATGATTGATTCCGGGGATGGCAAAGAACAGAGTCGCGGGCTCCGCGGCATGGCTGTCCGACGTAATGGATCGAATGACAGTGGCTGCCACGGATGCGGGCAGCACCAGGTCGGGCAGAAGACTACCCAAATCGTGACTGCAATTATTTCCGTTCATCTGTGTCAGCATCGAATCCTATAACCCACTCTGAGCGATTTGGTTATTCAACCTCGGTGGAACGTGCAACAGCCGCAATGCCCCTTCCACCACATTCGCAAAAACCGGCGCCGCCGCTTCGCCGCCGTAATAACCACCATCTTTTGGCTCATCAATAATGACCACGGCAACCAGCCGCGGATTGTCTGCTGGAGCCATTCCAGCAAACAGTGCGACGTATTTGTGGTCGAGATAGCCTGTCTCGCCAACCTTGTGCGCGGTTCCTGTTTTCCCGGCGACACCATAGGCGGGTATTTGCGCTCGGGTTGCGGTACCGCCCGGTTGCGTCACAGTCTTCAGCATGTCCCGGACCTGATGCGCGATCACTTCGGACACAACCTGCTTCCCATCCGGAATCTCCGTGCGCTTCAACAGAGAAACCGGGCGGCGAACTCCACCGGATGCAATGGTGGCGTACGCCTGGGCCAACTGCAGCGCTGTAACACTGATGCCGTGCCCGAACGCCAGGGTCGCCCGCTCAATATCCGACCAGTGGGGGGGATTCGGAAAAACCCCGAGACGCTCACCGGGAAAACCTGTGCCACTCAGTCTGCCAAGCCCCACTCGCTGGAGCAGATCGGGCACCCGCTGCGGGTCCAGGTCCAACGCGATTTTGCTGACGCCCACCTGACTGGATTTCGTCAGCACGGTGGTAACATCAATGACTCCGTAATCCCGGTGATCCAGAAGCGTCTTTTCCCCAACCTGCAAATAACCCGGATGGGTATTGATTTTCGTGTCCGGCGTATAGCGCCCTGTTTCCAATGCCGCCATCACTGTAAAAGGCTTCAGGGTCGAACCCGGCTCGAGCACATCGGTAATGGCGCGGTTGCGCATTTGCTGTGGATGCAGGCGGGAACGGTCATTCGGGTTGTAGGATGGCTGGTTGACCATCGCCAGAATTTCTCCCGTTGCCACATCCAGAATCACCAGGGATCCAGCCCTGGCATTCTGCTCAGCCACTGCGGCCTTCAACTCGCGGTAGGCGAGATACTGCAAACGCAAATCGATACTCAGGCGGACGTCCTTGCCCGATTCCGACGCGCGCACCAAACCCAGGTTTTTGACCACATTGCCATGCAGATCTTTGACCACCTGTTTGGCTCCGGGTGCACCTGAAAGCCATTCGTCCAGCGCCAGCTCCATCCCTTCCTGGCCGCGATCATTGATATCGGTAAAACCCACAATATGGGCAGCCACTTCGCCGGAAGGGTAGTAGCGCTGATATTCCTGCTCCGCCGACACGCCGGAAAAACCCATCGCCAGAATGGGCGCGGCTTCCTGTGGCGGTAAATGCCTTTCCAGGTAAACGAACTGCTTATCGGCGTAGGTATCCAGTCGATCGCGCAGGGCCTTTTCCGTCGTACCCAGGGCTTTAGCAAGAGCCGTAACCTGAGTCGGTTCAATGCGTTGCGGATTGGCAAAGATTGACATGACCGGCGTGCTCACAGCCAATAACTCGCCATTTCGGTCCATGATCACACCGCGATAGGCGTTGATTTTTTCCTTGCGCAAAGTGCGCGCCATGCCCTGCTCCTGCAGAAACAGATAACCTTTCTCCTCCCCCGGCAAAACTTGCAGCTGTGCCAGGTGCCACACCAGTGCCACCGGCAGCGCGCACAAACACAGTCCGCAAAGCCGGAAGCGCCATTTTGATGGCAGTGACTGCATTTAACGCCTCACCATGATCAGGCTTTCAAAAGAAGGTATCTTCATGTCCAATGCATTTTTTGCTTCGGATTCAACTCGCGTATAGGCCGCCAGGGTGCTTTTCTCCAACAGATACTTGCCCGAGGTCACCTGTAAACTCGCTGCTTCGCGACGCAGGTTTTCCAGGTAACGTATTGATTGCCGTGTCTCATAGGTGGAATAGACAACGCCCAGGGATGACACCACCACACCCACCCACAGGCAGCCACACAGGACGGGCAATCCCATGGGGCGATTGGGCGAATCCGGTTTTTCGGCAGTCTGTCGCGGTCCCACCATCAGATTTTTCTCGCTATAGCCTTTGCCGCGCTATTAACCTGACAATATTGATTCAGGTTAATAGGTAAGTTTTTCCGCCACTCGCATAACGGCACTGCGAGAACGAATATTTTCAGAAACCTCTTCGCCGCCAGCCTTGACCGCCTTGCCGATAAGGCGAAGACGCTGCTCCAGCATTTTGCTTGTCACCGGCACACCCTTGGGAAAGTCCTTGCCCCGTGCCTGATCCCGAAAAAAGCGCTTTACAATGCGATCTTCAAGGGAATGAAAGCTGATGACTACCAGACGTCCACCAGGGCTCAGCAGATCCAACGCATCTTCCAAGGCAACTTTTAAATCGTCGAGCTCGGCGTTGATGTAGATCCGTATTCCTTGAAACGCCCGCGTTGCCGGATGTTTTTCGCGCTCCCATTTAGGGTTGGCTGTCGTGACTATGTCCGCGAGATGCTTGGTGCGCAGAAAAGGTCTCTGCTGCCTTTCCGTCACTATCGCCCGCGCGATGCGCTTTGCAAAACGTTCCTCGCCGAACTCCTTCAGCACAAAAGCAATGTCGCTTTCATCCGCGCGATTAATCCAGTCCGCCGCACTCTCGCCCCGGGTTGTATCCATCCGCATATCCAGCGGTCCATCGCGCATGAAACTGAAGCCTCGCTCCGGCGCATCCAACTGTGGCGACGATACGCCCAAATCCAATAAAACTCCGCTGAGCTGCCCATCCAGGCCTTCCGCTTGCACATGGGTCTTCATTGATGCAAATGAATCGTGCCGGACTTTGAAGCGCGGATCCTGTTTCTCCAGCTCCATGGCAACGGCAATGGCTTCCGGATCCTTGTCAAAAGCAAACAGACGCCCCCGAGGTGACAGCTTCTGCAAAATCGTGCGGCTGTGGCCGCCTCGACCAAAGGTCCCGTCGATGTAGATACCGTCAGCATCCTGGACCAATGCTTCGACCGATTCCCGCAGCAGTACCGAATAATGCCCGGCATTTGTCATAAGTCGCCCTGAAACAGTGGGTGGGATTTCAGTCACCACAAAAAACTCATAGAAATAGAGTCATCAAGCCATAAAGACAGAGTCATCAACTCATAGAGACAAAGTCATCAACTCATAGAGACAAAGTCATCATTTCTTCCGGCAGTTCTTCGTCGCCACTTTCCGCTACGGATTTCAACCAGGCCTCTTCGCTCCACAATTCGAACTTTTTACCCAGGCCTACCAGCATCAGTTTCTTCTCCAAGCCTGCGTAGTCCCGGAGGGTTGGTGGCACCAGTACACGGCCGTTGCCATCCAGCTCGAGCGTAGTGGCGTAACCAATCAACAGACGCTGGGCGCGCAGGGTAGCCTTATTAAAGGAAGACAGGGCTTCTATCTTGGGCACTATGGTTTCCCATTCCGCCTCGGGGTAAACCAGCACACAGCGGTCCTGGGTGTGAGCCGTCATCACAATGCGCCCGTCGCAGGCAGACGCAAGCTCGTCCCGGTATTTCGCCGGTACGGCCATACGCCCTTTGGCGTCAAGATTGATGGCATGACTACCCTGAAACATGACCTACCCTGAAACGTGATTACCCTGAAACCCACTCAAAGATCAGACAACTCCACTATTACCCACAATAATCCACTTTACACCACTATTGCACACTATATTTTGCGCCGGCGCAAAGTCAAGCGAACCCGCTAAAAATTGCGGCTAAGGTCTTGAAAATTGGTGGGTTTTCGAGAGAAAAGTGACGGAAAATGATGCTAAGCAGAGATACAAGCTGATCCGAAACAATCGCATAGGATGGATACTTAACAAACCACATTAAGTACAAGATTGTTTTGGATTAAGGAAGAGGTACTGCTAGGTCAGCTAAGAATAACGGAGCCGAGCATGTTCAGCTCCGTTGGGAATGGAATGGAGTCGGCCGATAAGCCGGGTTCTGTCGAGGACAATCATTCATCTAGGACCCACGTCACCACTGGCCTCAAGCAACCTACCCGAATCCAGAGCGGGCCACGCCATTGGATTCCTATTTG